>NZ_JBIRZZ010000006.1:0-458075 GCF_044391385.1 Streptomyces sp. NPDC018693
CGCCCGGTTACATTCCGAACCCGGAAGCTAAGCCTCACAGCGCCGATGGTACTGCAGGGGGGACCCTGTGGGAGAGTAGGACGCCGCCGAACAATCTTTGGAGGACCCCTGGTCCCAGCGTTCAGCTGGGACCAGGGGTCCTTTTCTTTTTACAATGCTTGCGGTACCGAAGACAGGAGTCACCATGTCCACCAACTCTCCCGGCGAGCGGCCGGAGCGCGACCAGCGGCGACGGGACAGTGGGGACCGTGGCGACCGCAGGGAACGTGGCGGCTTCCGCCGTGACAACGACCGTGGCGGGTTCCGCCGCGACGACCGCCGCGACGACAGGCGGGACGATCGCCGCGATGACCGGCGTGACGGAGATCGGGGCGGCTTCGGCCGTCGTGACGGTGACCGTGACCGTGACCGGGATCGGGGCGGTTTCCGTCGGGACGACCGGCGCGATGGCGGTGACCGGGGTGGATTCCGCCGGCGGGACGACCGCGATCGAGGCTCCGACCGCGGGTTCCGTCGTGACGACCGTGGGGACAGGGGCGACCGCCCGTCCTACCGGCGTGATGAGCGCCGGGACGACCGTCGTGACGACCGTCGTGACGACAGGCGTGACGACCGCCGGGACTTCGCACGGCGCGACGGGGACCGCGGTGGCTTCCGGCGCGATGACCGGCGTGAGGGCGACCGTGGCGGATACGGGCGTCGTGACGACCGTGGGTTCCGACGCGATGACCGTGGTGACCGCGGCGACAGGGGCGACCGCCCGTCCTACCGGCGTGATGAGCGCCGGGACGACCGTCGTGACGACAGGCGTGACGACAGGCGTGACGACCGGCGCGACTTCCCTCGGCGTGATGACCGCCGGGACGATCGCCGCGATGACCGGCGGGACTTCCGTCGGGACGACCGTGGTGGGTTCCGCCGGGACGACCGGCGTGACGACCGTCGTGACTTCGACCGGCGTGACGACCGGCGTGACGACCGGCGCGACGACCGTCGTGACGGCGAGCGCGGTGGGTTCCGTGGGCGCGACGAGCGTGGTGGGCGTGGGCCCCGGCGGGACGACCGCGGTGGGCGACCGGGGGGCTTCCGGGGGCGGCCCGGGGACGACCGGCGTGGTGGTGGCCGGTTCCGTGACGACCGGGACCGGGACCGGGACCGCGAGCCGATCAAGCGGCTGCCGATCCCCGAGGACGTCAGTGGCGACGAGATCGACAAGGACGTACGGCAGGAGCTGCAGAGCCTGCCGAAGACCCTGGCGGAGGACGTCGCCAAGAACCTGGTGATGGTCGCGCGGCTCATCGACGAGGACCCCGAGGGCGCCTACGGCTACTCCAGGGTGGCCCTGCGGCTGGCCTCCCGTGTCGCCGCCGTTCGGGAGGCGGCCGGGTTCGCCGCGTACGCCAACCAGAAGTACGCCGAGGCGCTGGCCGAGTTCCGGGCCGCGCGGCGGATGACCGGATCCGTCGAGCTGTGGCCGGTCATGGCCGACTGTGAGCGTGGGCTCGGGCGGCCGGAGAAGGCGCTGGACATGGCCGGGGCGCCCGACGTGAACAAGCTCGACAAGGCAGGCCAGGTCGAGATGCGGCTCGTGGCGGCCGGGGCCCGGCGTGACATGGGGCAGCTGGACGCGGCCATCGTGACGCTGCAGAGCCCCGAGCTGGCCTCCAACGCCGTACAGCCGTGGACCGCGCGGCTGCGGTACGCGTACGCCGACGCGCTGCTGGCCGCGGGGCGCAGTGATGAGGCGCGGGAGTGGTTCGCCAAGGCTGTGGAGGCCGACCGGGACGGCAGCACGGACGCCTCCGACCGGCTGGCCGAGCTGGACGGTGTGGAGTTCGTCGACGCCCTCGACGAGGGCGAGGTCGGGAACACCGCGGGCGAGGGTGAGAAGAAGGACGATGTGACGGACGAGGACTGATCGTCTGCGTGTCGTCGGTGAAGGGGCGGGACCTCCCTGGTGGGGGTTCCGCCCCTTCGGCTTTCTAGAGGTCCAGTGTGCGCAGGACCAGGCCCGATGCCGGCTTGGGGCCGAAGGACGTCGACTTGCGGGGCATGGTGACTCCCTGGCGGGCCAGGTCGCGGACGACCTCCTCGCGGACGGGGTGCATCAGGACGGCCGTACCGCCGTCGTGTTCCGCCTTGGCGACCGTGGCGGCGGTGTCGTGTATGTAGGCGATGCGGGTGGGGTCGTCCTCGGGGATGTGCCAGACGTGGTCGAGGAGCGTGGCGTGCAGGACCGTCGCGTCGAGGGTGCGCCAGGCCGCCGGGCGGTCGGTGGGGATCGTGCGGGCCAGGACGGCCTGGTCGGGGTGGTCGATGAGGTGGAAGGCGCCGTCACCGGCCAGGAGGAACGCGTTGCCCTCGCAGGCCGCTTCCGCCAGGGCCGCAAGGGCCTCCGGGAGAGATGTGGCCAGGTGGCGTACGCGGAACAGGTCGGCTACGGCGGCCAGGGCGTCGCTGACCGGCAGGCCGTGCAGGAGGCGGTGGATGGCGCGGACGCGCAGCGGGTAGCGGGCGGTGTCCACCAGGAGGACCAGGCCGTGGTCCCAAGGGCTGGGGGAGGTGTGCTCCGCGCGCAGCCGGCGGTACGTGGCCCAGCGGTGGTGGCCGTCGGCGATCAGGGCCTGGTGGTGGGAGAGGTCCGTCTGTACGGCGGCCAGGTCGGTGGGGTCGGTGATCGACCAGAGGCGGTGGCAGTAGCCGTCGCTGGTGGTCGTGGAGAGGAGGGGGGTGCGTTGTGCGGCGCGGTCCACGACGTCGGCCGCCGCGCCGTTGCCCCGGTAGGTCAGGAGCAGGGGTTCGAGGTTGGCGTAGGTGGCCCGCATGAGGGCGGCGCGCTCGGCGACGACGTGTGGCATGACGTCCTCGTGGGGCAGGACGATGCCCTCGGCGGGGTCGGAGACGCGCAGGGCGCCGATGACACCCCGCTGGAGCATGCCGTCGGAGTGCCGCTGCTCGTAGACGTACAGGGCGGGTTCGGGGTCGGCGGTGAGGATGCCCTCGCCGAGCCAGCGGCGCAGGGTGTCGGCGGCCTGTTCCCGGCCGGCGCTGGGCGTGCCGGCCTGGGGGAGGATGAGGCGGACGATGTTGTACGGGTCCGCGTCCTGCAGCTCGTGCAGGCCGTCGGGGCGGACGACGACGTCGTACGGCGGGGAGGTGACGGCGGCCAGGCTGCCGACCCGGTCGGGGTCGTAGCGCAGGCCCCGGAACGGGGTGAGTTCCATGCCTCGGGGCGCCATTGCTTCCGAGCCACCTGCAGTGTTCATCAGGGCATCGTACGTGTGTCAGTGGTATGCGCGATGATCGGGGGAAAGCGAGCGAACGAGGAGCGATGCGGAATGGGCCAGGGCGTCAGGAGCAGGCCGGAGGGCTGTGAGCAGGCCCTGAGTGAGGCGTACGACACGGCGCTGCTCGATCTGGACGGTGTGGTGTACGCGGGCGGGAGCGCGATCGTGCACGCCGTCGAGTCGCTGGCCGTGGCCCGGGCGGGTGGGATGCGGCTGGCGTATGTCACCAACAACGCCTTGCGGACTCCTGATGCCGTGGCCGCGCATCTGACCGAGCTGGGGATACCGACGGGTGCGGAGGATGTCATCACCTCGGCGCAGGCGGTCGCCCGGTTGATCGCCGAGCAGGTGCCTGCCGGGGCGCGGGTGCTGGTGATCGGTGGGGAGGGGCTGCGGGTCGCGCTGAGGGAACGGGGGCTGGTGCCCGTCGAGTCGGCGGACGACGATCCGGCGGCCGTGGTGCAGGGGTATGGCGGGCCGGAGCTGCCGTGGGGGCGGTTCGCGGAGGCGTCGTACGCCATTGCGCGTGGGGTGCCGTGGTTCGCGTCCAACACCGATCTGACGATTCCGAGCGGGCGGGGGATCGCGCCGGGGAACGGGGCGGCGGTGGCGGTGGTGCGGATCGCGACCGGGGCGGAGCCGCAGGTTGCGGGGAAGCCGTTGCCTCCTATGCATCGGGAGACGATTCTGCGTACCGGTGCGAAGCGGCCGTTGGTGGTCGGGGATCGGTTGGACACGGACATCGAGGGGGCGTTCAACGGTGGGGTCGACTCGCTGCTGGTGTTGACCGGGGTGACGGACGGGGCGCAGTTGCTCGCGGCGCCGGTGGAGCACCGGCCGACGTATGTGGATCGGGATCTGCGGGGGTTGCTGGCGGGGCAGCCGGAGGTCCTGGTGTCGGGTGGGGGTTTCCGGTGCGGGGGGTGGACGGCGACGGCTGGGGCGGAGCGGTTGGAGTTGGAGGGGGAGGGTGATGCGGTGGATGGGTTGCGGGCGTTGTGTGCGGCGGCCTGGTCCGTGGCGGGGGAGGGGGCGTGTGAGCTGGACGGGGGGAAGGCGTTGGCGCGGCTGGGGGTTTGAGGCGAAGGAGAAGTTGGGAGGGTAGGCTAACCTAACTGCGTGTTGGTTGAGAGTGATCCTGAACAGCGCGCGGAGGTAGTTGCCGCGTCGTCTGACCGGCGGGCCGTACGTGCCGTCGGGTTGCTCGTTGCCGTGGGGATTCTCGCGGTGGTCGCGGTGGTGAGTATCGCTGTCGGGGCCAAGGAGCTGTCCGTCGCTGAGGTCTGGCACGGGTTGTTCGAGGACTCGGGTACCTATGGCGATGTTGTCGTGGGGGAGCGGCTGTCGCGGACCGTGCTCGGGTTGCTGGCCGGGGCGGCGCTGGGGCTGGCCGGGGGTGTGTTGCAGGCGCTCACGCGCAACCCGTTGGCCGATCCGGGGCTGCTCGGCATCAACGCCGGTGCCTCGGCGGCGGTCGTCACCGCTCTCACCTTCTTCGGCGTCACGAGTCTGCGCGGGTATGTGTGGTTCGCGTTCCTCGGTGCGGCCGCCGTGGGGGCGCTGGTGTGGTTCCTCGGTGGCAGCCGGGGTGCGACACCGGTGCGGTTGGCGCTCGCCGGCACCGCGATCAGCGCCGCGCTCTACGGCTATCTCCAGGCCGTGATGATCATGGATGAGGCGGCGCTCGCCAAGATGCGGTTCTGGACGGTGGGTTCGCTGTCGTCCGCGACCGACGAAACGATCCAGCAGGTGCTGCCGTTCCTCGTGGTCGGCACGGTCCTCGCGCTCGGGCTGGCCCGGCCGCTGAACGCCATGGAGATGGGCGACGACACCGCCAAGGCCCTCGGCGCCAACCTCAACCGGACCCGGGCGCTGTCCATGCTCGCCGCCACCGTGCTGTGCGGGGCGGCGACCGCCGCCTGCGGGCCGATCGCGTTCGTCGGGCTGATGGTGCCGCACATCGTGCGCTCCTTCACCGGTCCCGACCTGCGCTGGATCCTGCCGTACGCCGCCGTGCTGTCGCCCGTGCTGCTGCTGGGTGCCGATGTCATCGGCCGAGTGATCGCCCGCCCGTCGGAGGTGCAGGCGGGCATCATCACCGCGATCATCGGCGGCCCGGTCTTCATCTATCTCGTACGACGGCGGAGGACGGCCCAGCTGTGAAGACCGAGACTGTGAAGACCGAGACTGTGAAGACCGCGACGAAGACCAGCGAGGCGGCGCCGCGTACGGCGCGTACCGTGCGTGCGCTGCGCACCCCGGGCGGGCTCTCCGTGCGGCTGGACGTGCGGGCCCTCGCCGTCGTCCTCGTACTGCTGGTGGCCGCGTTCGCCGCGAGCGTGGTGCTGATCGGTACCGGCGACTACCCGATCCCGGCCGGCGATGTCGTCAAGACACTGCTGGGGGAGGGCAGTCCGGGCCAGGAGTTCATCGTCAACGAACTGCGGCTGCCGCGCGTCCTCGTCGGGCTGCTGGTCGGCGCCTCGCTGGGGCTCGGCGGCGCGCTGTTCCAGGCCATCACCCGCAATCCGCTGGGCAGCCCGGACGTGCTCGGGCTCGGACAGGGCGCGACCGCCGGCGCGCTCGTCGTCATCGTGCTGTTCTCCGGGAGCGCCGGCGCGGTCACCGTGGGCGCGCTCGTCGGTGGCCTGGTGACCGGCGCGGCTATCTACCTGCTCGCCTGGAAGCAGGGCGTGCACGGCTACCGGCTGGTCCTGGTCGGTATCGGCGTCATGGCGATCGCGACCGCCGTCAACGGCTATCTGATCACCAAGGCCGACCTCGTCGACGCGGCCCGTGCGGTGGTGTGGATGACCGGGTCCCTGGACGGCCGTGACTGGAAGCAGGTCTGGCCGCTGCTCGCCCTGTTCTGCCTGCTCGTCCCGCTCGTCCTCGGCAACGCGCGCGGGCTGCGGATGATGGAGATGGGCGACGACGTCTCCCACGCGCTGGGCGTGCGGGTGGAGCGGGTGCGGATGCTGCTGATGGTCTGCGCCGTCCTGCTCACGGCGACCGCGACCGCCGCCGCCGGCCCCGTCAGCTTCGTGGCGCTCACCGCGCCGCAGCTCGCCCGCCGCCTGACCCGCTCCCCGGGCCCCAATCTCGTACCGGCCCTCTGCATGGGCGCCGCGCTGCTGGTCACCGCCGACTGGGCCGCGCAGCGGCTCTTCGGCGACGGACAACTGCCGGTGGGCGTGGTCACCGGCGTGCTCGGCGGCGTCTATCTGCTGTGGCTGCTGGTCACCGAGCGCAAGGCGGGGCGGATATGAGCGCCCCCGCCAACGCGCAGGGCGTGAGTGCGCCGGCCGTGGGCGCCCCCGCGAACCAGGAAACCCGAAGGAGCACCGTGAACCGCCTGTCCGCCGAGAACGTCACCCTCTCCTACGACCAGAGGGTCATCGCCGAGCAGTTGTCGGTGGAGATCCCGGACAACTCCTTCACCGTGATCGTCGGCCCGAACGCGTGCGGCAAGTCGACGCTGCTGCGGGCGCTGTCGCGGATGCTGAAGCCCAGCCAGGGCCGGGTGCTGCTCGACGGGCAGGTCATCCAGTCGATGCCGGCGAAGAAGGTGGCCCGCACGCTGGGCCTGCTGCCGCAGTCGTCCATCGCGCCCGACGGCATCACCGTCGCCGACCTCGTCGGCCGGGGGCGTTACCCGCACCAGGGCCTCCTGCGGCAGTGGTCGACCGAGGACGAGCGGGTCGTCCAGGAGTCGATGGCGCATACCGGCGTCGCCGAGCTGGCCGACCGGTACGTCGACGAGCTGTCCGGCGGTCAGCGCCAGCGCGTGTGGATCGCCATGGCGCTGGCCCAGCAGACCCCGCTGCTGCTGCTCGACGAGCCGACGACGTACCTGGACATCCAGCACCAGATCGACGTCCTGGACCTGTGCGCCGAGCTGCACGAGGAGCAGGGGCGGACGCTGGTGGCCGTGCTGCACGACCTCAACCACGCGGCCCGGTACGCCACCCACCTGATCGCGCTGAAGGGCGGCGAGGTCATCGCGCAGGGCGCGCCGAACGACATCGTCACCGCCGGGCTGGTCGAGGAGGTCTTCAACCTGCGGTGCCAGGTCATCGACGACCCGGAGACCGGGACGCCGCTCGTGGTGCCCGCGGCGCGCACGGCACGCGCGCGTGCGACGGCGGCCACGGGCGCCGCGTGACGGCCGCAGCAGCTTCTACAGCAGCTTCCTGAGGACGAAAAGGTCGCGCAGGCCCGCGTGCACGCTCACCCGGCCCGAGCCCCACGCCTTGGCGAAGTGCAGCTCTCCGTCGACCAGGGCGACCAGGTCGTCGCCGGTCATGGCCAGCCTGATCTGGGCCTTCTCCTGGGGCGGGCCCGTCAGGACGTCGTCGACCTCGATCCCGCCCCCGGTCATCCGGCCCACGAACGTCACGTCCAGGTCGGTGATGCGGCAGGTCACCGTGCGCTCCAGGGCCGCGGCCGCGCGGGCGTCGCCCTCGGCACCCCGCATGTTCCGGGAGAGTTTCTCGAGTGCGGTGCGGCACTCCTCGATCGTCGCCATCGTGAGCGACGGTACCGCAGCGGTTCGAGGTAGCGTCGGGGCATGAGCGACACGGTTCCGGAGACGGACGTCCCCGAGGTGCCGGAGCCCGAGACCGACCCCTCGGCCCCGGCCCCGCTGGACGTCCCCCGCGCCCCGACCGGCAACGCCGAGGTCGACGCGCAGCTGGCGCGGCTGGCCGACGCCGACCACCTCGCCACGGACGGACACGTCGAGGTGTACGAGGATGTACACCGGGGGCTGCGCGACGCGCTCACCGCGCTCGACGCCCGCCCGGGACCTCCGGTGCCCACCCGTCACCCGACCACCACCCCTCAATGAGACCCTTCGGGTCGCACCTTTTGATTCGTCGCATGGCAGTAGGAGCTGAACCGAACGTGGCAGGAGTCGCACGTCGTCGTCTGGACGCGGAGCTGGTGCGCCGCAAGCTCGCGCGCTCGCGTGAGCACGCCAGCCAGCTGATCGCCGCCGGGCGGGTCACCGTCGGCAAGACCCTCGCGACCAAGCCGGCCACTCAGGTGGAGACCGCTGCCGCCATCGTCGTATCGGCCGACGAGAGCGATCCCGACTACGTGTCGCGCGGCGGGCACAAGCTCGCCGGGGCGCTGAAGGCGTTCGTGCCGCAGGGGCTGGTCGTCCAGGGGCGGCGGGCGCTGGACGCCGGGGCGTCCACCGGGGGGTTCACCGATGTGCTGCTGCGGGCGGGGGCCGCGCACGTGGTCGCCGTGGACGTCGGATACGGACAACTCGCCTGGTCTCTGCAGAGCGATGAACGCGTCACCGTCAAGGACCGTACGAACGTACGCGAGTTGACGCTTGAAGCGATCGATGGGGAGCCTGTGGATCTTGTCGTGGGCGACTTGTCCTTCATCCCGCTCGGACTGGTGCTGCCCGCCCTGGCGCGGTGCACCAAGCCGGACGCCGACCTGGTGATGATGGTCAAGCCGCAGTTCGAGGTGGGCAAGGAACGGCTGGGCAGCGGGGGCGTGGTACGCAGCCCGCAGCTGCGGGCCGAGGCCGTGCGGGGTGTGGCCGAGAAGGCGTGGGAGCTGGGCCTCGGGGTGAAGGGGGTCACCGCCAGTCCGCTGCCCGGGCCGTCCGGGAACGTCGAGTACTTTCTGTGGCTTCGAGCCGGGGCACCGGAACTGGACCCGGCCGATGTCGACCGTGCAGTGGCGGAGGGGCCGCGTTGACACAGAACCTAGGTCGTACTGTTTTCCTGCTCGCCCACACGGGTCGGCCCGCCGCCATCCGCAGTGCCGAGCTGGTGGTGAAAGGGCTGCTGCGATCCGGGATCGGGGTGCGGGTCCTGGAGTACGAGGCGGCCGACCTGCCGCTGCCGGACGAGGTCGAGCTCGTCAAGGAGGCGACTCCGCAGTGCCTCGACGGGTGCGAGCTGCTGATCGTGCTCGGCGGGGACGGGACGCTGCTGCGGGGGGCGGAGTTCGCGCGGGCCTCCGGGGTGCCGATGCTCGGGGTCAACCTCGGGCGGGTCGGCTTCCTCGCGGAGGCCGAGCGGGACGATCTCGACAAGGTCGTGGACCGGGTGGTGTCCCGGGCGTACGAGGTCGAGGAGCGGATGACCGTCGATGTCGTCGTTCACCGGAACGGGGACATCGTGCACACGGACTGGGCGCTCAACGAGGCGGCCGTGCAGAAGGCGGGCGCCGAGAAACTGCTCGAAGTGGTGCTGGAGATCGATGGGCGGCCGGTGACGGGGTTCGGGTGCGACGGGATCGTCCTGTCGACGCCCACCGGGTCGACGGCCTATGCGTTCTCGGCCGGGGGGCCTGTGGTGTGGCCCGAGGTCGAGGCGTTGTTGATGGTGCCGATCAGCGCGCACGCGTTGTTCGCGAAGCCGTTGGTGACCTCGCCCGATTCCGTGCTCGCGGTGGAGGTGCTGCCGCACATTCATCCGGGTGTGCTGTGGTGTGACGGGCGGCGGACCGTGGAGTTGCCGCCGGGGGCCAGGGTCGAGGTGCGGCGGGGGGCTGTGCCGGTGCGGCTTGCGCGGCTTCATCACGCTTCGTTCACGGACCGGCTGGTGGCGAAGTTCGCGCTGCCGGTCTCCGGGTGGCGGGGGGCGCCTCACTAGCGGCGCTCCTCACGGCACTGCTGGCGGCGCCCTTGGCGGTGCTTCCCTCGGCCGGGTGACAAGGGCACCTCGCACTCGGTTGGCCGGACCTCGTATGGTCTTCACCGTGCTGGAAGAGATGCGGATACGGTCGCTCGGAGTCATCGACGACGCTGTCGTCGAGCTGTCGCCCGGCTTCACCGCCGTCACGGGTGAGACGGGTGCGGGCAAGACCATGGTGGTCACCAGCCTCGGGTTGCTGCTGGGTGGGCGGGCCGATCCCGCGCTGGTGCGGATCGGGGCCGGGAAGGCGGTCGTCGAGGGGCGGATCAGCGTGCCCGCGGACGACCCCGTCGTGGTCCGGGCCGAGGAGGCCGGGGCAGAGCTCGACGACGGGGCGCTGCTGATCAGCCGTACCGTTTCGGCCGAGGGACGGTCGCGGGCGCATGTCGGCGGGCGGTCCGTGCCCGTGGGCGTGCTCGCCGAGCTGGCCGACGAACTGGTGGCCGTGCACGGACAGACCGACCAGCAGGGGCTGCTCAAGCTGACCCGGCAGCGGCAGGCGCTCGACCGGTACGCCGGTGACGCGGTCGCCGTGCCGCTCGCCAAGTACGCCGAGGCGTACCGGCGGCTGCGGGCCGTCTCCGCCGAGCTGGAGGAGATCACCACGCGCGCGCGTGAGCGGGCGCAGGAAGCCGACATGCTGCGCTACGGCCTCGACGAGATCGCCGCGGTCGAGCCGCGGGCCGGCGAGGACGTGGAGCTGGCGGAGGAAGCCGAGCGGCTCGGGCACGCCGAGGCGCTGTCGTCCGCCGCGAAGGCCGCACACGGCGCTCTGGCGGGCGATCCCGAGGACCCCGAGGGCATCGACGCGGCCACCCTGGTGGCGGGCGCCCAGCGGGCCCTGGAGGCCGTGCGGTCGCACGATCCGGCGCTGGCCGCCCTCGCCGACCGCATCGGGGAGATCGGGATCCTGCTCGGCGATGTCGCGGGCGAGCTGGCGGGGTACGCCGACGACCTGGACGCCGACCCGCTGCGGCTGGCGGCCGTGGAGGAGCGGCGGGCCGTGCTCAACGGGCTGACGCGCAAGTACGGCGAGGACATCGCCGCGGTGCTGGCGTGGGCGGAGCGGAGTGCCGCGCGCCTCACCGAGCTGGACTCCGACGACGAGCGGCTCGACGAGCTGACCGTCGAACGGGACGCGCTGCGGGTCGAACTGGGCGGGCTGGCGCAGGCGCTGACCGAGGCGCGCGGCGAGGCCGCCGAGCGGTTCGCGGCTGCCGTCACCGCCGAGCTGGCCTCGCTGGCGATGCCGCACGCGCGCGTGTCCTTCGCGATCCGGCAGACCGAGGACCCGGACGGCGTCGAGGTAGGCGGGCGGACGGTGGCGTACGGGCCGTCGGGCGTCGACGAGGTCGAACTGCTGCTCGCCCCGCACCCGGGCGCGCCGCCCCGGCCGATCGCCAAGGGGGCGTCCGGCGGTGAGCTGTCGCGCGTGATGCTGGCCGTGGAGGTCGTCTTCGCGGGGACGGACCCGGTGCCGACATACCTCTTCGACGAGGTGGACGCCGGTGTCGGCGGCAAGGCGGCCGTCGAGATCGGGCGGCGGCTGGCGAAGCTCGCGAAGACCGCGCAGGTCGTCGTCGTCACCCACCTTCCGCAGGTGGCCGCCTTCGCCGACCGGCAGCTGCTGGTCGAGAAGACCAACGACGGGTCGGTGACCCGGTCCGGCGTGAAGGTCCTCGAAGGGGAGGAGCGGATCCGGGAGTTGTCCCGGATGCTCGCCGGACAGGAGGACTCGGAGACGGCCCGCGCACACGCGGAGGAACTGCTGGCGACGGCTCGATCGGACGGCTGACGCGGCCGGCCCTCCGGGGGTGCCGGCGCGGATGGGCGGGCCGGCGGCTCGGGCGAGCCTGATCCGGGGAGGCGCGGTCCGGGCTGGTCCGGGTCGTGCGGCGCGGGCAGGGCTCGTTTGGGTGGCGCGGGAGTGGTGCGGGGGCGCTCGGGGTGTCGTGTGCGCTCTTCGTACGTAACCGCACAACGTCACTCGTGTGGGTGACGGGTAGGGCCAGTCCGCCGGGTGCCCGGGCCCTTGGCGTCCCGGAACACCCGTACGTCCTGGCATCCTTGAGGCGTAGGCAGTACGTGTACGTGGAGGAACCCCGCGCGCCCCGCCGCGCCGCCGGTCCTTCTGTACGTTTCTTCGTGACCGTCCCACGCCGAACCAGGAGCCCCGGCCGCGTGAGCCACGTGAGCAGCCCCTCGCCAGCCGGTCAGTCGCCGCTGCGCACCGTGCAGGTGCTGGGCGGTGGCAACGCCGGCAGTAGCGCACATGTGCGCTCACTGGCCGCGGGGCTCGTCGCGCGGGGCGTGCGGGTGACGGTGTGCGCCCCCTCCGAGGCCGATCACGCCTACGACTTCACGGGCGCCGGAGCCGACCATGTCGCCGTGCCCCGCAGCAGCGACCCCGGGTCGGTGGCGGCCCTGCGGGCGGCCTGCACGGACGCGGACCTGGTGCACGCGCACGGGCTGCACGCCTCCTTCCGGGCCGTTCTGGCGCTCAGCGGCCGGCGCACGCCGCTCGTCGTCACCTGGCACAACCGGGCGCACGCCGACGGCGCCCGCGCGCATCTGCTGCGCCTGCTGGAGCGGCGGGTGGCGAAGACGGCCTCGGTGGTGCTCGGGGCGTCGTCGGACCTGGTGGACCGGGCCCGGCGCACGGGTGCGCGGGACGCCCGGCTGGCCGCGGTGACCCTGCCCGGGTCGCGCCCGGCCCGGGCGGCGGACGACGGCGACCGGGTGCGGGCCAAGGTGCGGGCCGAACTCGGCGCGATCGAGCGACCGTTGCTGATGGCCGTCGGCTCCCTCGACCGATTCCAGGGGTACGACGTGCTGCTGGACGCCGCGCATCCGTGGTGCCGGCTGGACCCCGTGCCGCTGGTCGTCATCGTCGGGGAGGGGCCGCTGCGGCCCGCGCTGCAGCGGCGGATCGAGGACGAGGGGCTGCCGGTGCGGCTGCTGGGTCTGCGGGACGACGTGAGCGAGCTGGTCGCCGCCGCCGATCTGGCGCTGCTGCCCGGGGCCGGGAACTCCCGGTCGGTGCTGGCGCAGGAAGCGCTCCACGCGCGCGTGCCGCTGGTCGCGGCGGTGGCCGGAGGCGTGCGGGAACTGGTGGGGGACGCGGCCGAGCTGGTGCCGCGTGATGACCCGGGCGCACTCGCCGAGGCGGTCGTACGGCTGCTCGGTGATCCCGCGCGGTGTGCGGTGCTCAGGGAGCTGGGTGCGCGGCAGGCCGCCACCTGGCCGACCGAGGACGAGACCGTCGCACAGGTGCTCAGTGTGTACGACGAGTTGACGCAGCCGCGGCCGTTGGCCTGAGTGCTCGTGCGGGTGTCGGCCGGGTGCTACGGCACATGGCGTCGCGCCCGCAGGGCCAGACTCAGCGCCAGTACGGCCTGCGGGTCGTCCAGGTCCGTGCCCAGCAACTCTCCGATGCGGGCCAGCCGGTTGTACAGGGTCTGGCGGTTGAGGTGGAGTTCGCGGGCCGTCTCCGCCTTGCGGCCCGCGTGGGCCAGGTAGGTCTCCAGGGTGGGCAGCAGCGGTGGTTTGGAGCGGCGGTCGTGGGTGCGGACCGGGCCGATCGCGCGGTCCACGAAGGCCGCAAGGTCAGGGTGGTCGCGCAGGCGCCACAGCAGGAGGTCGATGTCCAGGCGGCGGGCGTCGTACCAGGGACGGTCGGACAGGCCCTGGGCCGCGGTCGCCGTCTCGGCCGCGTGGCGCAGGCCCGCCGAGGCCGCTGCCCAGCCGCCCGCGACCCCGACGACCACCACCGGCGGCGCGGCACCAGGCCGCTGCATGCCGGCGCGCTCCACCCCGGCCCGCAGCGCCGCCGCGACCCGGTCCGCGACCGCGGAGCGCTCCGACTCCGAGCGCAGGCCGAGCAGCAGGGGCACGCGGCCCTCGACCGGACGTACGCCGAGGAGGACCGGAACGCCGACCGACGCCAGTTCCTCCGCGACCGCCCGCGCCAGCACCGCCCAGCCCCCGCCCGGGGAGAGGGCGTCGCCCAGCCGCATCACCACCGGCAGCAGCGGGCTGTTGCCGGGCTTGAAGCCGAGCACACGGGCCTGCGCCGGGGCGTCCTCGGCGGCGATACGGCCCTCGGCGAGGTCGGTCAGGAAGTCGCCGCGCCCGCGTGCCGCCAGCTCCTCCTCCTGGCGGGCCTGCATCAGGACGACGGCGAGGATTCCGGCCGCGCGTTCGGCGGCGATGCGGTGCACCGGGGCCAGCGGCGCGCGGACCGGGAGCAGGACCAGGCGGGCGCGCGCCGAGGCCGAGCCCGGGCCGCCGCCGGGCACGTCCACCAGCACCGAACCCCCGGGCGGCGGCGCGTCCTTGTGCGGACCGCGCAGCCCCTCCCACACCTGGAGCGGATCCGCTCCCTCGGGCCCGGCCCCGGCGGCGTACAGGAGTTGGCCGTCCGGCGTCTCCAGGAACACCGGGTTGCCGCTGAAGTCGGCCAGAATGCCGAGGACTTGGGGGATTCCGCCGCCGCCCAGCAGGGCCTGCGTGCAGCGGCGGTGCACCTCCTCCGCCCGCTGCAGCAGCGCGTAGTGGCCGTTGACGATCTCGGTGTGGACCTCCTCGGTGACCGTCACGAACGGCACCTCGCGGTGGAGCTGGACCAGCGGCAGCCCTGTGGAGCGGGCCGTCTCCACCAGCGCCGAGGGCAGCCGCGTGAAGCGCGGGCCCAGTTCGATCACCAGGGCCGCGATGCCCCGCTCGGCCAGGGTGCGCACGAACGCCCGCTGCTCGGCGGGCCGGGTGCCCAGGCCGTAGCCCGTGGTCAGCAGCAGCTCGCCGCCCTTGAGCAGCGACGCGATGTTCGGGACCTCGCCCGCGTGCACCCAGCGCACCGTCCGCCCCAGCCGCTCCGCGCCCGCGAGGATCTCGGGGAGCCCGCTGCGCAGGCCGGGCAGCTCCAGGGCGCGCTGCACGGTGATGCCCGCGCCCTGGCTGTCGAATCGGTGGTCCGTGCGGCTGTCCATGCTGCGGACGCTACCCGCGCCGACGTACCGGTGACATCTCCGTGCGGCGGTGCGGACCGGTCAGGCGGGCTGGATGTTGTGGTTGAAGCGGAAGACGTTGTCCGGGTCGTAGCGGCGCTTCACCTCCGCCAGCCGGTGGGTGTTCTCCGCGCCCAGACCGGCCCGTACCCGGTCGGCGCCCTCGTCGCCGATGAAGTTGAGGTAGACCGCGCCGGTGCTCCACGGCCGGGCGTCGGCCCGCACGTCCCGCACCCACTGGACGCAGCGTTCGTCGTCCGCCGGGTCCTCCCAGGTGGAGAAGGGGTGTACGGCCCAGGGCGCGTCCCGGTACGGCACCGGATACTCGTGCGGCCCGGCGGCGATCGCGCCACCCTGCGGGAACAGCACATGCTGGGTGCCGGTGGGCACGGGCAGGGTGTCCGCGCGGGCGCAGAAGACGTCCACGAAGTCGTCAGGGAGACCGGTCAGATACTCCGCCGACCAGTAGTTCCGCAGGCCGGGCGGGTCGTCCAGCATGCACTGGACGTCGGCGTACGGCATCGCCCCGACGATCTCCGCCTCGTGCGGCAGCGCCAGCAGCGGCTCGGCCAGCTTGCGCATGTCCTCCTCGGTGCCGGCGTACGTCAGCAGCGCCGCGCAGGTCAGCTTGCCCACCAGGTGCTCGGGGACGAACTCCTCGGGCGGGCCGGTCATGTACAGCACGCCGCCGCTCGCCTCGTCGGGGCCGGACTCGATGATCTCGCGGTAGATGCGGACGACCTCGGGGCCGTACCCGGGGAGGCAGAGGAGCAGCGCGATGGCGAACGCGGGCAGTTCGTGCAGCTTGAGGGTGAGCGCGGTGGCGACGCCGAAGTTGCCGCCCCCGCCGTGCAGGGCCCAGAACAGGTCCGGGTTGTCGTCGGCGCTCGCGTGGATCCGGGAGCCGTCGGCGGTGACCAGTTCGACGCCGAGCAGATTGTCGGCGGCGAGCCCGTGGCAGCGGTCCAGCCAGCCCGTGCCGCCGCCGAGGACGAAGCCGCCGACACCCGTGGTGGAGACCCGGCCGCCGACCGCCGCAAGGGCGTACGGCTCGGTGGCCCGGTCCAGATGGCTCATCGTGGCGCCGCCCTGGACCCGTACCGCCTCGGCCGCCGGATGGACGGTCACCTCGTGCATCCGGCGCAGGTCGATCACCACACCTCCGTCGTTGAGCGCCATCCCCGCCACGCTGTGCCCGCCGCCGCGCACCGCGATCGGCAGATCCAGTTCACGGGCGAAGCGCACGGTCCGTACGACATCGGTCTCGTTCGCGCACTGCGCGATCACGGCCGGACGCCGGTCGATCATGGCGTTGTGGACGGTCCGGGCGTCGTCGTAACCCGGGTCCCCCGGGGCGAGCGCGTCGCCGACCAGATCCTCGCGCAGCACGGAGAGAGCCGCGCCCGCCTTCGTTGGGGAAGCCATGGCCGCCCCCCTTTCGAAAAGGGGCTTCTTTCCGCTTCCAGCGTAGGAGGGCTCGGCGCGGCGGTCCTGCTCGGCCGCCGCACGTCACCGACTCGTAAGCATCAGCCGCCGTAGGCACCCGAAGCCGTCAGGCGCAGGGCCGTGTCGATCAGCGGAACGTGGCTGAACGCCTGCGGGAAGTTGCCGACCTGGCGCTGCAGACGCGGGTCCCACTCCTCGGCGAGGAGGCCCAGGTCGTTGCGCAGGGAGAGCAGCTTCTCGAAGAGCTGGCGGGCCTCGTCGACACGGCCGATCATCGCGAGGTCGTCCGCCATCCAGAACGAGCAGGCCAGGAAGGCCCCTTCGTCGCCGGGGAGGCCGTCGACGCCCTCGTTGTCGCCCTGGGTCGGGTAGCGCAGGATGAAGCCGTCCGGGGTGGACAGCTCCCGCTGGATCGCCTCGATGGTGCCGATCACCCGCTTGTCGTCGGGCGGCAGGAAGCCCATCTGCGGGATCAGCAGCAGGGACGCGTCCAGCTCCTTCGAGCCGTACGACTGCGTGAAGGTGTTGCGCTCCTTGTCGTAACCCTTCTCACACACGTCCCGGTGGATGTCGTCGCGCAGTTCCTTCCACCGCTCCAGCGGGCCGTCGGCGTCGCCGGACTCGATCAGCTTGATCGTGCGGTCGACGGCGACCCACGCCATCACCTTGGAGTGCACGAAGTGCCGGCGCGGCCCGCGCACCTCCCAGATGCCCTCGTCCGGCTCGTCCCAGTGCTTCTCCAGGTAGCGGATCAGCTTCAGCTGGAGCAGGGAGGCGTAGTCGTTGCGCGCCAGGCCCGTCATGTGGCCGAGGTGCAGGGCCTCGGTGACCTCGCCGTACACGTCCAGCTGGAGCTGGTGCGCGGCGCCGTTGCCGACCCGGACCGGCGCGGAGTTCTCGTAGCCGGGCAGCCAGTCCAGCTCGGCCTCGCCGAGTTCGCGCTCGCCGGCGATGCCGTACATGATCTGAAGGTTCTCCGGGTCGCCCGCGACCGCGCGCAGCAGCCACTCGCGCCAGGCGCGGGCCTCCTCGCGGTAGCCGGTGCGCAGCAGCGAGGACAGGGTGATCGCCGCGTCGCGCAGCCAGGTGTAGCGGTAGTCCCAGTTGCGGACGCCGCCGATGTCCTCGGGCAGGGAGGTCGTCGGGGCCGCGACGATGCCGCCGGTCGGGGCGTACGTCAGGGCCTTCAGGGTGATCAGCGAGCGGATCACGGCCTCCCGGTACGGGCCGTGGTACGTGCAGTGCTCCACCCACTCCCGCCAGAACTCCTCCGTCGCCTCCAGCGACTGCTCGGGCTCCGGCAGCGGCGGCGGCTCCTTGTGCGAGGGCTGCCACGAGATGGTGAACGCGATCCGGTCACCCGGGGCGACGGTGAAGTCCGAGTACGTCGTCAGGGACTTTCCGTAGGTCTCGCGGTCGGTGTCGAACCAGACCGAGTCCGGGCCCGCCACGGCGACCGTACGGCCCTCGTGCTTGTGCACCCACGGGACGACCCGGCCGTAGGAGAACCGCATCCGGAGCGCCGAGCGCATCGGGACGCGGCCGGAGACGCCCTCGACGATGCGGATCAGCTGGGGGGCGCCGTCGCGCGGAGGCATGAAGTCGATCACCCGGACGGTGCCGCGCGGGGTGTCCCACTCGGATTCCAGGATCAGCGAGTCGCCGCGGTAGGTGCGCCGGTCCGCGCGTGGCGGCTCGGCGTCGGAGGCGTGCGCCGGACCGAGCCGCCAGAAGCCGTGCTCCTCGGTGCCCAGCAGACCGGCGAAGATCGCGTGCGAGTCGAAGCGGGGCAGGCACAGCCAGTCCAGCGTCCCGTCACGGCAGACCAGGGCAGCGGTCTGCATGTCTCCGATGAGTGCGTAGTCCTCGATGCGCCCGGCCACGTGCAAACTCCAGTCGAACGGCCACGTCGCCCCACGCGAATGGGGCTGTCGCTAGTGCGGTCAGGGGGGTTTTTGTAGTGCGTCGCTGAGCACCAACAATCATCGCTCAACGAACTGACGAGCTCTTGTTGTTCCGGGACGGACTGGCGGGGGTGTGCCGTGTGCGCCGGCCGGGCTCGGCAGCGAGTGTCCGAGCAGGATACGACGCACGTAGATGATCTGTGTGCCGCTCGGGACAACGCGACTGCGCCGATCGGGTGAGCGACGGGTGAAGGGCCCGTCCGTCGCGTGCATATGTGTGTCGACGTGTGTGCGGAGCGTGGCCGGAAGCCATCGCCGTTCGGCGCTGATACCCTGGTAGCCCGTGGACCGGTGGGCGTGAAGACCCCCGAACCGCACTTCAAGATCGCGACCACGGGAGCCCCCTCTTGGCCATGCCGACCGCTGCTTTCCGAAACAGCACAGCCACGACGACCAAGCACATCTTCGTCACCGGGGGTGTCGCCTCCTCGCTCGGCAAGGGTCTGACCGCCTCCAGCCTCGGCATGCTGCTCAAGGCCCGGGGCCTGCGCGTCGTGATGCAGAAGCTCGACCCGTACCTGAACGTCGACCCGGGCACGATGAACCCCTTCCAGCACGGTGAGGTGTTCGTCACCAACGACGGCGCCGAGACCGACCTGGACATCGGCCACTACGAGCGCTTCCTCGACCGTGACCTCGACGGCTCCGCCAACGTCACCACCGGCCAGGTCTACTCGACGGTGATCGCCAAGGAGCGGCGCGGCGAGTACCTCGGCGACACCGTGCAGGTCATCCCGCACATCACCAACGAGATCAAGCATCGCATCCGCCGTATGGCGACCGACGAGGTAGACGTCGTCATCACCGAGGTCGGCGGCACCGTCGGCGACATCGAGTCGCTGCCGTTCCTGGAGACCGTCCGCCAGGTCCGCCACGAGGTCGGCCGGGACAACGTCTTCGTCGTCCACATCTCGCTCCTGCCGTACATCGGCCCGTCCGGCGAGCTGAAGACCAAGCCGACCCAGCACTCCGTCGCCGCGCTGCGCAACATCGGTATCCAGCCGGACGCGATCGTGCTGCGCTGCGACCGCGAGGTGCCCACTGCGATCAAGCGCAAGATCTCGCTGATGTGCGACGTCGACGAGGCCGCGGTCGTGGCCTGCCCGGACGCGCGGTCCATCTACGACATCCCGAAGACCGTGCACGGCGAGGGCCTCGACGCGTACGTCGTGCGCAAGCTGGACCTGCCCTTCCGCGATGTGGACTGGACGACCTGGGACGACCTGCTCGACCGCGTCCACAACCCCGACCACGAGATCACCCTCGCCCTGGTCGGCAAGTACATCGACCTGCCCGACGCCTACCTGTCGGTCACCGAGGCGCTGCGCGCCGGCGGCTTCGCCAACAAGGCCCGCGTCAAGATCAAGTGGGTCACCTCCGACGACTGCAAGACCCCGGCCGGCGCCAAGGCGCAGCTGTCCGACGTCGACGGCATCTGCATCCCGGGCGGCTTCGGCGACCGCGGGGTGCTCGGCAAGGTCGGCGCGATCCGCTACGCCCGCGAGAACAGGATCCCGCTGCTGGGCCTCTGTCTCGGCCTGCAGTGCATCGTGATCGAGGCCGCGCGCAACCTGGCCGGCATCGGCGACGCGAACTCCACCGAGTTCGACCCGGCCACCGCCCACCCGGTCATCTCCACCATGGCCGAGCAGCTCGACATCGTCGCCGGTGAGGGCGACATGGGCGGAACGATGCGCCTGGGCATGTACCCGGCCAAGCTGGCCGAGGGCTCCATCGTGCGTGAGGTGCACGACGGCAAGGAGTACGTCGAGGAGCGGCACCGGCACCGCTACGAGGTGAACAACGCCTACCGCGCCGAGCTGGAAAAGAAGGCGGGCATCCTGTTTTCCGGCACCTCGCCGGACGGCAAGCTCGTCGAGTACGTCGAGTACCCGCGCGATGTCCACCCCTACCTGGTCGCCACGCAGGCCCACCCGGAGCTGCGCTCGCGGCCGACGCGGCCGCATCCGCTGTTCGCCGGGCTGGTGAAGGCAGCCGTCGAGCGTCAGCGGGCCGAGGCGGAGCGAAAGAGTTCCGAGTAACACGTCGGTTGTACGGTGGCCGGGGCGCGCGCATTCAATGCTGCGGGCCCCGGCCGCATTTCTGCACGTGGAAGGACAGGCATGACGATCAAGGACACCGCCGAGGAGTGGGAGGTCCGGGGGACGCGGACGCCGTTCCAGGGTGCTAAGACCTCCGTCCGTACGGATGAGGTGGTCATGCCCGACGGGTCGGTGGTCCGGCGTGACTACCAGGTGCATCCGGGGTCGGTCGCCGTGCTCGCCGTCGACGACGAGGACCGCGTGGTCGTCATTCGGCAGTACCGGCATCCTGTGCGGCAGAGGCTGTGGGAGATCCCGGCCGGGCTGCTGGATGTTCCTGGCGAGAATCCGCTGCACGCGGCTCAGCGGGAGCTGTATGAGGAGGCGCACGTCAAGGCGGAGGACTGGCGGGTGCTGACCGACGTGTACACGACGCCGGGTGGGTGTGACGAGGCTGTGCGGATCTTTCTCGCGCGGGGGTTGTCGGCGGCGGAGGGGGAGCGGTTCGAGGCGGAGCACGAGGAGACGGAGATGGAGTCGGCTCGGGTGCCGGTGAGTGAGTTGGTGCGGGGGGTGCTGGCGGGGGAGTTGCACAACAACTGTCTTGTGGTGGGTGTGTTGTCGTTGGTGGCTGCGCGGGGTGGGGATGGGCTGGATGCGTTGCGCTCCGCGGAGGCTTCTTGGCCGGCTCGGCCTTTTGAGGCGTAGTTTTTCGTCAGCGGGCGCGTTGTGGCTGGTCGCGCCCGCGCGGCGGAGCCGCATAGCGAATACAGCCCCGCGCCCCTTTGGAGGCGCTGCCCGACCGTCGGTCATAAGAGCTGTTGATCCGATCGGGGGAGTCTCGTCCCGCCACCGGCCTGCTCCGACCGGAACGTTGCAGAGCGTGAACTAGGCTCTGGAATCGCCCGATCCGGAGTTCCGGCGGGGCCGGTGTGGAGTGGGACGGGAGTGTGCCCGTGGCGGCTCAGGCGGTGGAAACAGGCCGTTTCCTGGGGCGGACCAGGGAGCTGAAGGAGCTGCTCGCCGACATCGAGCGGGCGGGTCTGGACACCCTGGCAGGGAAGAAGCCGCCCCGCGCGCGCGTGCTGCTCATCGCGGGGCGGCCCGGCAGTGGGCGTACAGCGCTGGCGGAGGAGTTGGTACGGCAGGTCGCCGGCCGTTATCCCGACGGGGTGCTGCGGGCCCGGCTGAGCGAGCCCGACGGTACGGCCGTGCCGGTGGAGCGGGCCGCCCGGGAGCTGCTGGCCGCGCTGGAGCTGCCGGTGCCGGCCGGAGCCGCCGAGGACGAGCTCACGGAGGCGCTCCGGGAGGCCCTGGCCGACCGGCGGGTCCTGCTGGTGCTCGATGACGCGGCCGGGGCCGAGCAGGTCGACGCGCTGTTGCCGGATGCCCCGCAGTGTCTGGTCGTGGCCGTCTCCGCCGGGCCGCTCACCGGGATCTCGGATGTGCGGCCCTGCACGCTGGGCGGCCTGGACACGAAGTCCGCGCTGGAGCTGCTGACCCGGCACACGGGATCGGTGAGGATCACCGTCGATCCGCGGTCCGCCGAGGGCCTGGTCGAGGTCTGCCAGGGTCAGCCGGCGGCGCTGCTGCTGGCCGGGGGCTGGCTCGCCTCCCGGCCGAAAGTCGCCGTCGCCGACCTCGCCAAGCAGCTGCACGCCGAGGGCGACGAGGGCAACCCGCTCGACCGGGTCTTCCGACTGGCCCATGCCGGGCTGCCGGCGTCCGCCGCCCGGATACTGCGACTGCTCAGCCTCGCCCCGGCCGGCCTGGTCGACCCGCACACCGCCTCCGCGCTGGCCGGCTGCTCGGTCGGCGTCGCCCGTACCACCCTGGACGACCTGACTGCGCTCGGCCTGCTGCGGTCCCTGGAGTCGCCGCTGCCGCAGTACGAGGTCCCGGCCTGTCTGCATCCACGGCTGCGGGACGCCGCCGAGGCCCATGAGAGGCCCGGCGAGCTGCAGCTGGCCCGCGCCCGGATGCTGGAGCGCACGGTCCGGCTGCTGCAGTCCTGCCGGGCGATCACCGAGACCGACAATCCCCAGGCCCGCGAGAAGCTCCAGGGCATGCCGAGCGCCCTGCGCTTCCCCAGCTCACAGGCCGCCGCCGACTGGCTGCGGATCCGCCGGCCGGCCCTGCTCGCCTCGGCCCGGCTCGCGGTCGCCGACGGGGAGCTGGACACCCTGGCCCGGCGGTTGATGTCCCAGCTGGTGCGGGCGGTGGTGGCGCACTTCGGCACCCAGGCTGCCGCGCCCGACCTGTATGGCATCCACCGGCTGGTGCTGGACGTGGCCGAACGCCGGAACCTGCCCCGGGAGAAGGCCGCCGCCCTGCTGAACCTGGCCGACATCGACGCCCGCACCGGCCGTACGGCGGAGGCCCTGGTGCGGTATCGGGCCGCACTGGACGTCGGACGGGAGGCGAACGACCCGTACGCGACCGGCCGCGCGATGGAATCCGTAGGCGGCGCGCATCTGGAGCTGGGGGACTACGACCGGGCCGCCGACTGGTTCGGCCGCGCCCTCGCCCAGCGCCTGGCCCGGGACGAGCGCAACGACGCCGCCCGGCTGTACGGCCGTATCGCCACCGCGCACACCTACGCGGGCCGCTACGGCGAGGCGCTGCGCAGCTGGCGGGCCGCGCTCGCCGGGTACCGCAGGAGCGGCGATGTCGCCGCGTCCGCGCGGGCGTTGAGCGAGCTGGCCCGGGTGCAGGAGTACGCGGGACGGCCCGAGGAATGCCTGCGCACCTGCCAGGAGGCGGTGGAATGGGCGCGCCGCGCGGAGGACGAGCGGCTGCTGGCCGCGCTCCAGCTGCGGCTGGCCGACACCCTGGAGCGCCTCGGCGACCCGGAGGCCGCCCGACCGCATCGCGTCGCCGCAGAGCGCATCCTGGGGGAGGAAGGGCCGAAACACGGCGCTGACGCCTGCGAAATCCGCAGTACACCCGCTGAAGATTGATGCAATGAAAGGCTAGACACTGGGAACGCCTTCATTAGACTGGCTCTGCCGCACGTTCTCCTGCGGTGTGTCCCGGTGCGCCCTTATGTATCCGGGTATGTCTTGCTATACCCACACCCTCTGAGCCAAGGACCGTGATCGACGTGAAGGTCGGCATCCCCCGCGAGGTCAAGAACAACGAGTTCCGGGTGGCCATCACCCCCGCCGGCGTGCACGAGCTGGTGCGCAACGGCCACCAGGTCGTCATCGAGCGAGGTGCCGGTACCGGCTCGTCGATCACGGACGACGAGTACGTCGCCGCCGGCGCCCAGATCCTGGAGACCGCCGACGAGGTGTGGGCCACCGCCGACCTGCTGCTGAAGGTCAAGGAGCCCATCGCCGAGGAGTACCACCGCCTCCGCAAGGACCAGACCCTCTTCACCTACCTGCACCTGGCCGCCTCCAAGGAGTGCACGGACGCGCTCATCGAGTCCGGTACGACCGCCATCGCCTACGAGACCGTCGAGCTGCCCTCGCGCGCGCTCCCGCTGCTCGCCCCGATGTCCGAGGTCGCGGGCCGGCTCGCCCCGCAGGTCGGCGCCTACCACCTGATGCGTGCGGCCGGTGGCCGTGGTGTGCTGCCCGGCGGTGTCCCGGGTGTGGCGGCCGGCAAGGCCGTCGTCATCGGCGGTGGCGTCTCCGGCTGGAACGCCGCGCAGATCGCCATCGGCATGGGCTTCGACGTGACCCTGCTCGACCGCGACATCAACAAGCTGCGCGAGGCCGACAAGATCTTCGGCACGAGGATCAAGGCCGTCATGTCCAACTCCTTCGAGCTGGAGAAGGCCGTCCTCGACGCCGACCTCGTCATCGGTGCCGTCCTCATCCCGGGCGCCAAGGCCCCGAAGCTGGTCACCAACGAGCTGGTCTCCCGGATGAAGCCGGGAAGTGTCCTTGTCGACATCGCGATCGACCAGGGCGGCTGCTTCGAGGACTCCCGCCCGACCACCCACGCCGAGCCGACCTTCAAGGTCCACGAGTCGGTCTTCTACTGCGTCGCCAACATGCCCGGCGCGGTGCCCAACACCTCCACCTACGCGCTCACCAACGCGACGCTGCCGTACATCGTCGAACTGGCCAACCACGGCTGGGTGGAGGCCCTGCGCCGCGACCCCGCGCTGGCCAAGGGTCTCAACACCCATGACGGCAAGGTCGTTTACAAGGAGGTCGCCGAGGCGCACGGCCTGGAGCACGTGGAGCTCGGCTCGCTCCTCGGCTGAGCCCCCGCGGCGGCGACGGGATCAAGTCATCCCCAAGTCGACTCCAAGTCATCCCAAGTCGTCACCGAGCAAAAGGCGATTCGTCAACACAGGTCGTCAACCGCACACATCCGGCCGGACCTTGACCCACAAGGTTCGGCCGGATGTGTGTATGGTCACTTTGCGGTTCTCGGTCAACTCGCCTCGAACGTAACCCTTCGACCGATTCGCACACCGGTGAAACCTGCCGTGCGACGGCCGTACGCCCTTGACAGCGGGATGTTTCATTGCCGACACATCGGGCCGGGTCCGGCGGATTGTGTTGCTGCGGACGCCCGACACGCCATAGAGTCGCCAACCGTCGGCATGGTGCCACGCTGACCTTGTCTAGAAGTTTCCTGGTCACCAAGGAGGTAAGACGACTTGTGAATGAGTCGACATTTTCTCCCGGGGGTGGTCAACCAGGAATGCCTACGCGGGGCCACGGCTCCACGGGGCTCGAGGCTGTCGGCTCCGTCGCTGTCCGAACCTTCGCAGCCCACCAGAGCCAGACCCGCCCCCACACGGCTCTGTCAGCACACCAGAGCATGGATGGCCATCACGTGAACGCCATGGCCGGCGACGGAAGTGGCGCGCCCCACAACCACTTCG
Organism: Streptomyces sp. NPDC018693; assembly: GCF_044391385.1. Classification (NCBI taxonomy): domain Bacteria; kingdom Bacillati; phylum Actinomycetota; class Actinomycetes; order Kitasatosporales; family Streptomycetaceae; genus Streptomyces; species Streptomyces sp. NPDC018693. The sequence continues at coordinate 25,260 of NZ_JBIRZZ010000006.1, forward strand.
CCGACTACGACGAACTGCCCGACGGGCACTTCTACGACCCCGACGCCGAGTACGAGCCGGACCCGGAGTACGCGGCCACGCTCGCGCCCGACGCGGCCCGCCAGCGCCGCGAGCGCATCGGCCCGACCGGACGCCCGCTGCCGTACTTCCCGATTCCGGGCCCGCTGACCGACCACGGCCCCGCGACGATCATCGCGATGTGCAACCAGAAGGGCGGCGTCGGCAAGACGACGTCGACCATCAACCTGGGTGCCGCGCTCGCCGAGTACGGCCGTCGCGTGCTGCTCGTGGACTTCGACCCGCAGGGCGCGCTGTCGGTCGGCCTCGGCGTCAACCCGATGGAGCTCGACCTCACGGTCTACAACCTGCTCATGGAGCGGGGCATGTCGGCCGACGAGGTCCTGCTGAAGACCGCGGTCCCCAACATGGACCTGCTGCCGAGCAACATCGACCTGTCCGCGGCCGAGGTCCAGCTGGTCTCCGAGGTCGCCCGCGAGTCGACGCTGCAGCGCGCCCTGAAGCCGCTGATGCCCGACTACGACTACATCGTGATCGACTGCCAGCCCTCGCTCGGCCTGCTCACGGTGAACGCGCTCACCGCCGCGCACAAGGTGATCGTGCCGCTCGAGTGCGAGTTCTTCGCCCTGCGCGGCGTCGCGCTGCTCACCGAGACCATCGAGAAGGTCCAGGAGCGGCTCAATCCGGAGCTTGAGCTCGACGGCATCCTCGCCACGATGTACGACTCGCGCACGGTGCACAGCCGCGAGGTGCTCGCCCGTGTCGTCGAGGCGTTCGACGACCACGTCTACCACACGGTCATCGGGCGCACGGTCCGCTTCCCGGAGACCACGGTCGCCGGTGAGCCGATCACCACCTACGCCTCCAACTCCGTCGGTGCCGCCGCCTACCGCCAACTCGCCAGGGAGGTGCTCGCCCGGTGTCACGCCGAGTGAGTCTGCCGGGGGCCGACGAACTCTTCCGTACGACAGGGGGAATGGCGCTCCAGCCGTCCACTCCCCGCCGCCCGGCGGGCGGCGAGGCCCGGGTGCCCGCACCCGCCGGTGACAGCGACGGGGCGGCCGGGACGGCCGCCTCGGCCTCGGCCTCGGGCGAGGATGCTCCGCCCGCCGTGCCGGTGCAGGGCGGCGACGGGGCCGGCGCGGAGCATGCCGCGGCCGATGTGGAGCAGGGTGACGGTGGTGAGTCCCGTAGCCGGGGCACGGCCGCCGAGCGGTCCGCCCGACGGGCGGCCGCGCAGGAAGGTTCTGCCGGTGGTGCTGCCGCCGGTGCCGCTGCCGCCGCGCCGCGCAAGCGGGGGCGGACGGCCACTCGACGGCCCAGTGGGCGGGAGCGGCACGACGAGAAGATCACCGTGTATGTGTCCGCCGAGGAGCTGATGGATCTGGAGCACGCGCGGCTGGTGCTCCGGGGTGAGCACGGGCTGGCCGTCGATCGTGGGCGGATCGTGCGGGAGGCGGTGGCCGTGGTGCTGGCGGATCTGGAGACTCGGGGGGATGCGAGCATCCTCGTGCGGCGGTTGCGGGGGCGGTAGGGGTAGCCTGCGGGGGCTATGACCTCGTCGAACGGTGATTCCCCTGGTGCCCGTGGTGGGCGTCGGCGTGCGCTGGGACGGGGGCCCGGGGCGGCTGAGATCGAGTCCCGGGCTGACGCCGTGCCGCGAGCTGCAGAGTCGCCGGAAGCCGCCGAGCCGCCCGAGACCGCAGAACCCTCGGACACGGCCGACGGTGTCTTCAAGGTTCGGCTGGCCAACTTCGAGGGGCCCTTCGATCTGCTGCTTCAGCTGATCTCCAAGCACAAGCTGGATGTGACCGAGGTGGCGCTCTCCAAGGTCACCGATGAGTTCATGGCGCACATCCGGGCCATGGGCCCCGACTGGGACCTCGATCAGACGACCGAGTTCCTGGTCGTGGCCGCCACTCTGCTCGACCTCAAGGCGGCCCGGCTGCTGCCCGCCGCCGAGGTCGAGGACGAGGCCGATCTCGCGCTGCTGGAAGCGCGGGATCTGCTGTTCGCGCGGTTGTTGCAGTACCGCGCGTACAAACAGATCGCCGACATCTTCACGGGGCGGCTCGATGACGAGGCCCGGCGCTATCCCCGCACCGTCGGGCTGGAGCCGCAGCACGCCGAGCTGTTGCCCGAGGTGGTCATCAGCATCGGGGCGGAGGGGTTCGCCAAGCTGGCCGTGAAGGCGATGCAGCCCAAGGCCAAGCCGCAGGTGTACGTCGACCACATCCACGCCCCGCTGGTCAGCGTCCAGGAGCAGGCCGGGATCGTCGTCGCGCGGCTGCGGGAACTCGGCGAGGCCAGCTTCCGCAGGCTCGTCGAGGACACCGACGACACCCTCACCGTCGTAGCGAGATTTCTGGCGCTGCTGGAGCTGTACCGGGAGAAGGCCGTCGCGCTGGAGCAGGAGAGCGCCCTCGGGGAGCTGCTCGTGCGGTGGACCGGTGGGGACGGGGAGGAGACGCCGAGGGTGACGGACGAGTTCGACCGGCCGCCCGAGCCGGCCAAGGACGAGGAGAAGAAGGCGTGAGTGTCGCGGACCTTGAGCTCAAGCCCGCCCTGGAGGCCGTCCTCATGGTCGTCGACGAGCCCGCGACCGAGGCGCACCTCGCGAGGATCCTGGAGCGGCCCGAGCGGCAGATCGCGGACGCGCTGCGGGAGCTGGCCGACGAGTACACCGTGCAGGGGCGCGGCTTCGAGCTGCGGTTCGTCGCGGGCGGCTGGCGCTTCTACACCCGGGGCGAGTACGCGGCCGCGGTCGAGCGGCTCGTGCTCGACGGGCAGACCGCGCGGCTCACCCAGGCCGCGCTGGAGACCCTCGCGGTCGTCGCTTACCGTCAGCCGGTCAGCCGCAGCCGGGTCTCCGCGGTGCGCGGGGTGAACTGCGACGGCGTCATGCGGACCCTTCTGCAGCGCGGTCTGGTCGAGGAGGCGGGCGCGGAACCCGAAACAGGTGCGATCCTGTACAGGACGACGAACTACTTCCTGGAGCGGATGGGCCTGCGCGGTCTGGACGAGCTCCCGGAGCTCGCGCCCTTCCTCCCGGAGGCGGAGGCGATCGAGGCCGAGACCCAGGAAGGCGTACCGTCGTTCGACCCGGACGCTCCCGAGGACGGTCCGGCCCCAGACGACGAACACACGACGACGACGGAACTTTGATGCGAAGCAGCGGCAGCGGCAGGAACAGCGGACGCGGCAACCACCGCGGTGCCGGGAACAACCGGGACGACAAGCAGGGCGGCCAGGGCCGTCCGCGCAAGCCCCGCCCCGAGGAGCGCCGCTACGACGTCGGCCCCGGCGCCACCAAGGACGGCCCCAAGTCCGGACGCGGCGGCGCGGCCCGCGGCGGTGCCAAGGGCGGGCCCAAGCAGTCCCAGCAGGGCGGCGGGCGCGGTCGTACCGCACCGGCCCGCTCCCGGGAGTACGAGACGCGGGTCGAGGAGCGCAACCGGGAGCGATACGCGGGCAAGAAGGAGGTCAAGCTGCCCAAGACCTTCCCGGGCGCCGAGCAGGAGGGCGAGCGGCTGCAGAAGGTCCTCGCGCGCGCGGGCTACGGCTCCCGGCGCGCCTGCGAGGAGCTGATCGAGCAGGCGCGGGTCGAGGTCAACGGCGAGATCGTGCTGGAGCAGGGGCGGCGCGTCGACCCGGAGAGGGACGAGGTCAAGGTCGACGGGCTGACGGTCGCCACGCAGTCGTACCAGTTCTTCTCGCTCAACAAGCCCGCCGGGGTCGTGTCGACCATGGAGGACCCCGAAGGTCGCCAGTGCCTCGGGGACTACGTCACCAACCGCGAGACACGGCTCTTCCACGTGGGCCGACTCGACACCGAGACCGAGGGCGTCATCCTGCTCACCAACCACGGTGAGCTGGCCCATCGGCTGACCCACCCCAAGTACGGCGTGAAGAAGACCTACCTCGCCGCCATCGTCGGCCCGATCCCGCGCGACCTCGGCAAGCGCCTGAAGGACGGCATCCAGCTGGAGGACGGCTACGCGCGCGCGGACCACTTCCGCGTCGTCGAGCAGACCGGCAAGAACTACCTGGTCGAGGTCACCTTGCACGAGGGCCGCAAGCACATCGTGCGGCGCATGCTGGCCGAGGCCGGCTTCCCGGTCGAGAAGCTGGTGCGCACCTCCTTCGGCCCGATCACCCTGGGCGACCAGAAGTCGGGCTGGCTGCGTCGCCTGTCCAACACCGAGGTCGGGATGCTGATGAAGGAAGTCGACCTCTAGTGGGGCCCGGGGGGAGGAAGAACGCGGCCCGCGGAGCGCTCGTGGGGCTGGCGTTGGGGGACGCGCTCGGGTTTCCGACCGAGTTCAACGACGTGCCGAGGATCCTGGACCGTTTCGGGCCCTGGCGGGAGCTGCCGCTCGCCGAACCTGCTCGGGTCTCCGACGACACCCAGATGACGTTGGCGGTGGCGCGCGGGCTGCGCACCGCCATGGACCGGGGCGTGCTCGCACCGAAGCGGCTGGAGCGGCCGCTGCGTGAGGAGTTCGTGGACTGGTACCAGTCGCCGGAGAACAACCGGGCGCCCGGGAACACCTGCCTGCGCGCCTGCTACCTGCTGAAGGAGGAGGGGCGGGTCTGGCAGGACGCCAGCCAGATCGGCTCCAAGGGCTGCGGCGCCAACATGCGGGTCGCCCCGATCGGCCTGGCGCCGGGGCTGAGCGACGACCAGCGGGCCGGTGCCGCCCAGCTGCAGTCCGGACTCACCCACGGGCACCCCACGGCGCTCGCCGCCTCCGACCTCACCGCGCACGCCGTACGACTGCTCGCCCAGGGCGCCGACCCGGCCGGGCTGGTCGGGCTGCTGCGGTCGTACGCCCTGGAGAACCGCAGCCGGTACCACCACACCTGGCTCGGCGACCTGTGGACCCGCGGCGAGGACCCCACGCCCGAGCGCTTCATCGCGCGCGGCTGGGACGAGTGCCTGGGAGTCCTGGACCGGCTGGAGGAGGCCCTGCGCGACCCGTCGCCGGAGACCGACCCGTGCCTGGCCACGGGAGAGGGCTGGATCGCGGAGGAGGCCATGGCCACCGGGCTGCTGTGCTTCCTGCTGTTCGTCGACGAGCCGGTGACCGCGCTGCGCCGCGCTGCCTGCACCGCCGGTGACTCCGACTCCATCGCCTGTCTCGCCGGCGCCTTCGCGGGCGCGTACGCCGGTGCCGATGCCTGGCCCCGCGAGTGGGCGGACCGGATCGAGTACGGCAGCGAGCTGGTGACGTTCGGCGCGCTCTGGGACGCCTGAGGCTCTCAGGCGAGGCGGATCGAGTCGCCCTCGACCGTGATCTGCTCGGCGGGCAGCGGCCTGCGCGCCGGGCCGCCCGCCACCGAGCCGTCGTCGATGCGGAACCTGCTCAGATGGCAGGGGCAGTTGATGGTGCCGTCGGCGACCGAGCCGACGGTGCAGCCCTGGTGGGTGCAGACCGCCGAGAACGCCTTGAAGTCACCCTCCGTCGGCTGGGTGACCACGACCTTCTCCTCCTTGAAGACCGTGCCGCCGCCGACCGGGATGTCCGCCGTCCTCGCCAGTTCCTGTCCGGGCGAGGCGTCGGGCGACGGGGACTTGTCGGACCCGCCGTCGCCGTTGTCGTCGTACTCGCCGCAGCCCACGGCGAGCGCGACCGCGCCCGTCGCCAGCAGGACCGTGCGGCGTGTCGTGGGGTGGGTCATGTCGTCACTCCGAAGGTGCGGAAGAACCAGAGGGCGGAGGTCAGCCAGATGAGCGTGAGGACGGCGAGGACGAGTCCGCCGACGATCGGCAGCACCCAGCCGGGGAGGCGCTCCGAGCGGAGCAGCAGCATCTTGGCACTGAAGGCACCGAAGAAGAAGCAACCCAGGAGGGAGTGCCACAAAACACGCGAATCGTACGTCTGGTAGCCCAGGGCGTACAGGCAGTGCACCGCCACCGGCACTGCCAGCAGGAACGCCACCCGGCCCGACCAGCGGTGCAGCGCCGGCGCCCAGCGAGGGCCCGGCAGCCGGCCGTACATCATCAGGGCCGAGGCGACCTGGAGCAGCGCGAAGAGGAACGCCGTCGTGGCGAGCCAGGACTTGACCGCGCCGGTGCTGCTGAAGCCGGCCAGGTTGAAGGCGGTGCCGGCCGGGGCGTGGACCCTGCCGTACACGCCGAGGGTGACGGCGACCGCGGCGGCGACCAGGGCGGGGGCGACGTATCCGGAGACGGTCCGGGCGGGCCGGGGCGGGGGCGGGAAGCTCTGGATGGCGGCGTTCGGGTCGACGGTCATGTCGCCTCCCTGGTCACGGGGTAACCGGCTGGGCCGTGAGCTGCTGTCCGTCGACCGTCACCGCGCCGGTCTCCGGGTCGATCCTGGGCGCCGCCTCGGGCTCGCCGTCACGGGTGAGGATCCCGACCTGGGAGCCGTCCCTGAGCACGATCCAGCCGCTGTCGATCCGCGCGGAGCGGACGGTGGCCGTCGCCCTCCAGAGACCGGACGGCTTCGTCGCCCGGTCGGCGGTGAAGGTGTGCCGCCCGCCGACGTCGACCGTGCCGCGGATCCGCTCGCCGTCCTCCAGCGTGCCGTCGAGCCTGGTGCCGCCCTGGCCGGTCAGGCGCAGCGTGCCGTCGTCCGCGACGTCGCCCCTCAGCCAGGACTCTTGGGTGCGGCCGTCGCAGTAGTAGGCGATCGCCTTCCGGCCGCGTACGGAGACGGCGATCGCGGCGATGTCGTCGTCGGTGCGGCCGGCGTAGTCGGTCTGCGGGGCGGTGGTCGCGCTGGGCGTGGGGGTCGGGCTCGGCGTGGGTGTCGGGCTGGGCGTGGCGGTGGGGGAGTGTGTGACGTACGGGGCCTGCGGTGGCGGCGATGTGGTTCTCGTCCCCGTCGTCGCGTTCAGTGTGAGCAGGGCCAGGCCGAACGCCAGTCCCGTGAGCAGGGTGAGCAGCGGTCCGCGACGCGTCATGACGGGCCTCCCCCCGAGGCGGGTTCCCTGACATCAGAGCCGACGGTGTGCCCGGCGTAAAGAGGCGCATCGGGGCGTTCCCACCCCAAGTAGCGCAAGCGCGCGATACGGGTGACATTGGCGTGGTCCGCAACCCGCGCTCCGAAAGGCGTGACCATGGCAGGCGACGAACTCGGCATGCTGCTGGGCGGCATCCTCGGCGGCCGGGGCGGCACCGCGAGCAGCGGGCTCCTCGTGGGCGCCCTGCTGAAGGCGCTCGGCGGCGGAGAGGGCGGCGGCGACAACCCGCTGGGCGGGCTGCTGGAGACCCTCGGCAGGGCGGGCCTCGGTGACCAGGCGCAGTCCTGGGTCGGCGGCGGCGAGAACCGGTCCGTGACCGGCGACCAGCTCCAGCGGGCGCTGCCCGAGGAGATCCTGCAGCGGGTCGCCCGGGAGGTCGGCGTCACCCCGGCCCAGGCCGCCGACGACCTCGCCCAGGCGCTGCCCCGGGCGGTCGACCGGCTCACCCCGCGGGGAGAGCTGCCGAAGGCGGCCACCCTGGAGGAGCTGGTCCGGCGGCAACTGCCGTAGCGCCCGCGTCTCAGCGGGCGGGCGGGGCACCGCCGCCGGTCGGGGGCTGACTACGCTGGGTGCGAGAGAGCCGAAACGTGAGGAGCAGCACAGTGGCGGTACGAGCGGTCCGGGGGGCCGTGCAACTGGAGCGGGACGAGGCCGGGCACATGGACGAGCAGGTCGGGGCGCTGCTCACCGCCATCCTGGAGCGGAACTCCCTCACCACCGACGACCTGATCAGCATCTGGTTCACCGCCACGCCCGATCTGCACAGCGACTTCCCGGCCGCCGCCGCCCGCAAGCTCGGCATCGTCGACGTACCGCTGATCTGCGCGCAGGAGCTGGACATCGACGGCGCCATGCCGCGGGTCGTGCGCGTCCTGGCACACGTCGAGTCGGAGCGGTCGCGCTCCGACATCGCCCATGTCTACCTCGGCGCCGCCGCCGCTCTGCGCAAGGACATCGCCCAGTGAGGACCGCACTCGTCATCGGAACCGGGCTGATCGGCACCTCCGTCGCCCTCGCCCTCGCCCAGCGGGGCGTCACCGTCCATCTCGACGACCACGACCCGGAGCAGGCCCGTACGGCGGCCGCGCTCGGCGCCGGTACGGACGAGGCGCCCGAGGGGGTCGTCGACCTCGCGGTCGTCGCCGCGCCGCCCGCCCATGTGGCGTCCGTGCTCGCCGACGCCATGCGGCGCGGGGTGGCCCGTGGCTACCTCGACGTGGCCAGCGTCAAGGGCGGGCCGCGCCGGGAGCTGGAGGCGCTGGGTCTGGACCTGGCGGCCTACATCGGCACCCACCCCATGTCCGGCCGGGAGAAGTCCGGGCCGCTGGCCGCGACCGGCGAACTGTTCGAGGGGCGGCCCTGGGTGCTGACGCCGACCCGGGACACCGACACCGAGGTTCTCAACCTCGCCCTGGAGTTGGTCTCGCACTGCCGTGCCGTGCCCGTCGTCATGGACGCCGACGCGCACGACCGGGCTGTCGCGCTGGTCTCCCACATGCCGCATCTGGTGTCCAGCATGGTCGCGGCGCGGCTGGAGCACGCCGAGGAGTCGGCTGTGCGGCTGTGCGGCGGGGGCATCCGGGACGTGACCCGGATCGCCGCCTCCGATCCCCGGATGTGGATCGACATCCTCTCCGCGAACCCGGGGCCGGTCGCCGACCTGCTCTCCGATGTCGCCGCCGATCTCGACGAGACGGTGCGGGCGCTGCGTGCGCTGCAGTCCTCCGACGAGGTCAAACGGCGGGAGGGGGCCGTGGGGATCGAGGATGTGCTGCGGCGCGGGAATGCCGGGCAGGTGCGGGTGCCTGGGAAGCACGGGGCTGCGCCGCGGGTGTACGAGGTCGTGGCTGTGCTGATCGATGACCAGCCGGGGCAGCTGGCTCGGATCTTCGCGGATGCGGGGCGGGCCGGGGTCAATGTCGAGGATGTGCGGATCGAGCATGCGACGGGGCAGCAGGCCGGTCTGGTGCAGCTGATGGTGGAGCCGAAGGCTGCGCCGGTGTTGTCGGCTGCGCTGCGGGAGCGGGGGTGGGCCGTCCGGCAGTAGGGTCGCCCCCGCCACCCTTACCCGTCCCCTCCTGAAAGGGCTCTGCCCTTTCCACCCCGCCAGGGGGATCCGCCCCCTGGACCCCCGTCGGCCCTTAGAGGGCCTCGTCCTCAACGCCGGACGGGCTGGATGATGCTGACCGGGGCTGAAAAGGGTGCGGGGTGGGGCCGGTAACCTTGTGCGGGGCGTGTTTGTCCCGCCCGTCTGTCACCGCACCGCACCAGGAAGGTGTCCCCCCGTGGAAAACGGCGCCGCCCAGCCCGTGATTGTCGCCATCGACGGCCCCTCCGGCACGGGCAAGTCCAGCACGTCCAAGGCCGTGGCCGCGCAGCTCGGTCTGAGCTACCTGGACACCGGCGCCCAGTACCGGGCGATCACCTGGTGGATGGTGACCAACGGCATCGACATAGCGGACCCGTCCGCGATCGCCGCCGTCGCCGGCAAGCCGGACATCGTCTCCGGCACCGACCCGGTCAAGCCGACGATCACCGTGGACGGCGTGGATGTGGCCGCCCCGATCCGCACCCAGGAGGTCACCTCCAAGGTCAGCGCGGTCAGCGCGGTGCCCGAGGTGCGGGCGCGGATCACCGAGCTGCAGCGGTCCATCGCGGCGGGCGCCGAACGCGGCATCGTCGTCGAGGGGCGTGACATCGGTACGACCGTGCTGCCCGACGCCGACCTGAAGATCTTCCTCACCGCCTCCCCGGAGGCCCGTGCCGCCCGCCGCAGCGGTGAACTGGGCAAGGGCACCGACGTCCACGCCACCCGCGAGGCCCTGATCAAGCGGGACGCGGCCGACTCCAGCCGCAAGACCTCTCCGCTCGCCAAGGCGGACGACGCCGTCGAGGTGGACACCACCGAGCTGACCCTGCCGCAGGTCATCGAGTGCGTGGTCACCCTCGTCGAGGAGAAGCGGGCCGGGAAGTGAGCGCGCCCTCGCAGGAGCCGCCCTCGGAGCGCGGCGCCGAGGTCGGGCGGCGCATCGGCGTCGGCCTGATGTACGGGCTGTGGAAGCCGCGGGTGCTGGGTGCCTGGCGGGTGCCGGCCAGCGGTCCGGTGATCTTCGCCGTCAACCACTCCCACAACATCGACGGGCCCATGGTCATGGGTGTGGCGCCCCGGCCGACGCACTTCCTGATCAAGAAGGAGGCGTTCGTCGGCCCGCTCGACCGCTTCCTGACCGGCATCGGCCAGCTGAAGGTGGACCGTTCCTCCGCCGACCGCATGGCCATCACCCGGGCGCTGGGCGTGCTGGAGAGCGGCGGCGTCCTCGGGATCTTTCCCGAGGGCACCCGCGGCGACGGCGACTTCGCCTCGCTGCGCGCCGGGCTCGCCTACTTCGCCGTACGCAGCGGGGCGCCCGTCGTCCCGGTCGCGGTGCTGGGAAGTTCCGAGAAGCGCGGACGGTTGATAAAGGGGCTGCCCCCCCTGCGAAGCCGCGTCGACGTGGTCTTCGGCGAGCCCTTCGAGGCCGGCGACGGCAGCGGCCGGCGCACCCGCCGGGCGCTGGACGAGGCGACCGAACGCATCCAGAAGCAGCTCACCAGCCACCTGGAAAACGCCAGGCGCCTCACTGGGCGCTGAGCGACACTTTGAGTAGTGGATCAGCCGGGTGACCGGGTGGTCCACCGACCACCACGAATGAACGACGAGGTACGGACTTCCATGAACGACCACATCCAGCCCGGCGACTCGGCGGCGCACGAGTACGACCACGGGGCTCTCGGCGACGCCGAGTACGCGGAGTTCATGGAGCTCGCCGCGGAAGAGGGCTTCGACCTCGAGGACGTCGAGGGCGCCATCGAGGCGGCGGGCCACGGTCCGCTGCCCGTTCTCGCCGTCGTCGGCCGCCCGAATGTCGGCAAGTCGACCCTGGTGAACCGGATCATCGGGCGGCGTGAGGCCGTCGTGGAGGACAAGCCGGGTGTCACCCGCGACCGCGTCACCTACGAGGCCGAGTGGGCGGGCCGCCGCTTCAAGGTCGTCGACACCGGCGGCTGGGAGCAGGACGTCCTCGGCATCGACGCCTCCGTGGCCGCCCAGGCCGAGTACGCGATCGAGGCCGCCGACGCCGTCGTGTTCGTCGTCGACGCCAAGGTCGGCGCCACCGACACCGACGAGGCCGTCGTACGACTGCTGCGCAAGGCCGGCAAGCCGGTCGTGCTGTGCGCCAACAAGGTCGACGGCCCGAGTGGTGAGGCCGATGCCGCGTACCTGTGGTCGCTGGGGCTGGGGGAGCCGTACCCGGTGTCTGCCCTTCACGGCCGTGGCACCGGCGACATGCTGGACGCCGTCCTGGAGGTGCTGCCGGACGCCCCCGAGCAGACCTTCGGCACAGCGGTCGGCGGCCCGCGCCGCATCGCCCTGATCGGCCGCCCGAACGTCGGCAAGTCCTCCCTGCTGAACAAGGTGGCCGGCGAGGAGCGCGTCGTCGTCAACGAACTCGCGGGCACCACCCGCGACCCGGTCGACGAGCTGATCGAACTCGGCGGTGTCACCTGGAAGTTCGTCGACACCGCCGGCATCCGCAAGCGCGTCCACCTCCAGCAGGGCGCCGACTACTACGCCTCGCTGCGCACCGCCGCCGCCGTCGAGAAGGCCGAGGTGGCGGTCGTGCTGATCGACGCCTCGGAGAACATCTCCGTGCAGGACCAGCGCATCGTCACCATGGCCGTGGAGGCGGGCCGCGCGATGGTCATCGCCTACAACAAGTGGGACACCCTCGACGAGGAGCGCCGCTACTACCTGGAGCGGGAGATCGAGACCGAGCTCGGCCAGGTCGCCTGGGCGCCCCGGGTGAACGTCTCGGCCCGCACCGGCCGCCACATGGAGAAGCTGGTCCCGGCCATCGAGACTGCCCTGGCCGGCTGGGAGACCCGCGTCCCCACGGGCCGCCTGAACGCCTTCCTCGGTGAGCTGGTCTCCGCCCACCCGCACCCCATCCGCGGCGGCAAGCAGCCGCGCATCCTCTTCGGCACCCAGGCCGGCACCAAGCCGCCGCGGTTCGTGCTCTTCGCCTCCGGCTTCATCGAGGCCGGCTACCGCCGCTTCATCGAGCGCCGGCTGCGTGAGGAGTTCGGCTTCGAGGGCACGCCGATCCATATCTCGGTGCGGGTGCGGGAGAAGCGCGGCGCGAAGAAGAAGTGACGTAGAGCGGCACAAGCAGAAGGGGCGGCCCTCTCAAGGGCCGCCCCTTCTGCTTCGTCCCGCCGTCAGTAGCCCCTGCGTGGTCCCGGTGGCAGTGCCGCAGGGACCGGCCGCATGGTCGCCGTCTGCTGCTGCCCCAGCGTCCCCACGCGCTGCCACTGCCCCTGCTGCTCCAGACCCTGCCGCGCGCTCTGCGCGCCCGCGCTGTAGGCGCCGTAGGAGCTGCTGAACGATCCCGGCCGCGGCCTCTCGTACGCTCCCGTGCTGCTCGGGATGGACTCGAAGGCGCTGAACACCAGCTCCTCCTCACCGCTGCGATCACCCGGCAGCGAGCGGAACGACTTGACGTACTCCGCGTAGAGCGCGTCGTAGATCGGCGTGGCCGATGGGCCGCCGAGGGGATCCTGACCCGGTCGAGCGGAAGGGATCGACGGGAAGGAGGGGCGGCGGGGAGCGTCGTATGCGTGCACGTAAGTCAAAACGACCGATAACGGGAAGAGATGCGGTGCGAGCGTCTCCCTCACGTGCCCGCGAGAGGCAGCGCGGCCGCGACCAACTTCCCATGGGCGGCCGCCTTGTCGAGCGCGTCCCGCATCAGATCCTCACGCGGCTGCCGCCCGATGGACCCCACCGGAGCGGCGAACATCAGCACCTGCTGGTGCTTGTTGGCGGCCGACCGCCATCCCTCGGTCACCTGCAGCGGCTGGTGCGCCTGCCACCAGGCCACCGACTGTCCCCCGTTCGGCGAAGGCTGAAGCACCGCGTGCAGCTGCCCCATGGCCAGCAGTACGGACCAGCCGTGCTGCACCGGCGGCACCTCGGACAGCTCGGTGACCGGCATGAACCCCTGCTCGATGAGCAGCGGCAGGAAGTCGTCCCCGGTGCCGGTGGCGCCCGGGCGCACGATCGGCGCGGTCGGTTCGACGACGAGCGCCGGGTGCAACTCCCCGGCGATCAGCACGAGTCCGCTGGTCACCCCGAGCACGGCCTGCTCGGGTACGACCTTCTGGGGCTCCAGGTCGACGGTGTCGCCGTTGATGGAACGGACGGCGCCCCGCAGTTGCTCCTCGGTCACCTGGACGACCTGGGAGGGCAGACAGGTGGCGTGGGCGAAGGCGAGGACAGCGGTCTCGTCGCCGATGAACAGGACGGTGCTGGTGCGCTCGTGCTCGGAGTCGCCCGGGGTGCGGCAGGACGTGCAGTCGTAACTGCCCGGGGCGTTCTCTCCGGCGAGCAGCCGGTCGGCTTCTTCGTCGCCGATCTCGGCGCGTACCTCGTCGCTGACGTCGAGCATGCGCGGCACGGGTGGCTCCCTCGGAGTGTGGTGCGTCGGTAGGCCGGGTGGCTCCCCGGCTCATGAAGGAGACAACGGGCGATCTGTGGCGGGAGTCACGCTGTACGGCGAACGGAATCGAACCGTCGGGCGCGGACGGTCACGTTTGGTGCGGAATTGAGCACTCACTGTCAAGTAACGCCAAGGTAACGGAGATTGGCGCCGTGAACAGACTCACAGTTTGCTCGGCTCGCTGGTTGTCATATCGAGAAATTGCCGGACATGACGGGCGCCCGGAATTCGCTGCTACTTGGGGTAACGGTGAACTGGCCTGCGACAACGGGAGGTTGGTTGATAACGGCTCGTCAAACTCCCTACATTCCTCCGCCGTGTGCAACGAGCACCGCTGTCGAGAGGAATGACATGTCCGAATGTGCCCATACCAACCGCGACAACGCTCGTAAGGCGCGTACCACGGCGGTCCTCGCCGGGGCCGCGCTGCTCGCCCCGCTGGGGCTGCTGGCCGCGACCGGCGACGCCGCCGCGGCGGACGGCGGAGTGTGGGACCGCATCGCCCAGTGCGAGAGCGGCGGCAACTGGCACATCAACACCGGCAACGGCTACTACGGCGGACTGCAGTTCTCCGCCTCCACCTGGCGCGCGTACGGCGGCACCGCCTACGCCCCGACCGCCGACAAGGCCACCAGGGAACAGCAGATCGCCGTCGCCACCAAGGTCCAGCGCGCCCAGGGGTGGGGCGCGTGGCCGACCTGCTCGGCGCGCGCCGGAGCGTACGGGAGCGCACCGGGGACCGGCTCGTCGGGCACGTCGGGCGCTTCGAAGCCGAATCCGAAGCCGAGGCCGAAGTCCGACTCGGCCTCGAAGCCGGCCAAGCCCACACAGGAACCCGAGCGCTCCACCGGGCACACCACCCGCAGCGCGTCCCGCGGCGACTACACCGTCCGTGCGGGCGACACGCTGAGCGCGATCGCCGAGAGCAACGGAACCACGTGGCAGCGCCTGTACGCGGCCAACAAGGCCGTCATCGGCGGTGACCCCGATCTGATCGTGCCCGGCCAGCGCCTCGTCTTCTGAGACGGGTCCCCCGGTCCTGGGCGTGAGCCCACGGCACGACGGCCCCACCCGGTCAGCCGACCGGGTGGGGCTCCCGCCGTCCGAGGCACGGCTCGGCGAGGGGCCGCCCACCGTGGGCCGATGTTCCGCACGGCCGCCGCCCGCTCGCCCTGGGGCTGTGTCGCCGAGTGTGAGAGCGGCGGCCGCTGGCACCTCGACACCGGCAACGGCTTCTACGGCGGGCTGCAGTTCTGGCAGCCCGCCCGGGAGGAGTACGGCGGCCTCGCGTACGCGGGTGCTCCACCGGGCGAACAGGGACACGGTCGGCCCCCGTCCGATCGGCTGAGGGCGGGCGCCCCGCCGGTCATTCCGAAGCACTCGGGGCGGGCCCGAGGCCGCGCCCCGGCCCTGCTCGGCCCTCCGCTGTTGCCGTCCGGGACACCCACTCGCCCGTCTCCCCGCTGAACACGACCGCGCCGCGCCGCAGTTCGTACACGAACCCCGGGCGGCCGCGCAGGGCGGGCGGCAGGCGCTGCTCGGCGACGACGACGCAGGCGTCGAGCGAGGCCAGCAGGGCGTACGTGTGGGCGGCGACCGCCGGGGACATGCCCTGCGCGGGCTCGTCGACGAGCAGTACGCGCGCGCGTGCGGGCAGGGCGCGGGCCAGGGCGAGCATCCGCTGCTCGCCGCCGGAGAGGGTGCCGGCGCGGCGCGGCAGCAGGGCCTCCAGGCGGGGGTAGGCGGCGAGCGCGGAGTCGAGGGCGGGGGAGGCCAGTTCGAGGTTCTCCCTGACGGTCAGCGAGCCGAACACCGCCCGCCGCTCGGGAACCAGGCACAGCCCGCGCCGGGCCCGCTCGAACGCGGGCACGCGCGTGACGTCGGTGCCGTCCCAGACCACCGAGCCCGCCGTCAGCGGCACCGCCCCGGCCAGCGCCCGCAGCACCGTCGTACGACCGCTGCCGTTGCGGCCCAGCAGCACGGTGAGGCCCGGGGAGGGGGCGGCGAGGGTGACGCCGTGCAGGGCTTCCAGGGGGCCGTAGCGCACGCGCGCGTGGCGCAGCGAGAGGGTCATGCCGGGGCCTCCCGGGTGCCCAGGACATCCAGGACCCGGTCGGGCGGGCCCGAGGCGACGATCCGGCCCGCCGCCATCACATGCACGACGTCGGCGAGGCCGGCGACCAGGTCGAGGTCGTGCTCGACGACCAGCAGGGCCGTGCCGTCGGCGGCGAGGGCCGCCAGGAGCCGGGCCAGGGAGGTGACCTCGGCGGTGTCCAGACCGGCGGCCGGCTCGTCGAGCAGCAGCACGCGGGGGCCGCCCGCCAGGACGCGGGCCAGTTCCACCCTGCGCAGGGTGCCGGTGGGCAGCCCGGCCGCGGGCGCCTCCCGCACCGGCCCGGCGAGCCCGCACAGCGCCAACGCGCGCTCCACCGCCGCCGGATCCCGTACCCGGCCCTGCTCGGCCCCCACCCGGACGTTCTCCGCCACGGTCAGCGACGGGAAGACCGCCAGCTGCTGGAACGTCCGTGCGATCCCCAGCCGGGCACGGGCATGCGCCGACAGCCGCGTGATGTCCTGCTTCCCGAGCCTCACCTTCCCGCGCACGGGCCGGAGCGTCCCGGCAAGACAGTGGAACAGCGTGCTCTTACCGGCCCCGTTGGGCCCCACCACCGCGGTGACCCGCCCGGCCCCGACGTCCAGATCGACCCCGTCGAGGGCGGTGAAGCCGCCGTAGCGGGCACGGAGACGACGGACGGTGAGGAGAGGGGCGGCGGGGCGTCGTGGGGTACGGGGCGTCGGGCCGAGGGGAGTGCGCGGGGGTGACTGCGGGGGCGTGGCCGTTCCCGTCCCGTGTGCCGTGGTGGGGCCTCGCCCCATTTCCTTCGGCGTATCGGAGAGCGGCTCCGCCCCCTCGGCCGCAGCTGCTCCCGCCCCCTCCGCGGCGGCCTCCCGACCCGCTCGGAGCCGGCTGCGGGCCCGCTGGCCCGTTGAGGTCAGGGGGCGGCTGACGTGCTGTCGGCGGCTCAGCGTGCGCAGCGCTTCGTACGGTCCCCCGGGCAAGCGTCCGACCAGGACCGCGAGGACGCCCACCACGGCTGCCGCGACGCCGCCGTGGGTGCCCGCGTCCAGGCCCACCAGGAGGGCCGCGGCGGCCAGGGCGCCCAGGGTGCTGTCGGCGCCCAGGACGACCACCGCGGCGAACCAGAGGAGGCCGCGGACGGGGTCGTAGGCGCCGGGGTCGAAGGCGCGCAGGCCCATGGCGAGGAGGGCGCCGCCCAGGGCGGCGAGGGCGGCGCCGGAGACGAAGGCGAGCAGTTTGAGGGACGGCACCTGGACGCCCGCCGCCGACGCGCCCGCCTCGTGGTCGCGCATGGCCGCCAGCGCCCGGCCGACGCGGCCCCGGCGCAGCGCCCGGGCGGCGAGGAGGGCGACGGCCAGCAGGGTGAGTTCGAGGACGTAGTACGCGCGGTCTCCGTCGAAGCCGGCCGGGCGGCGCACGGAGAGCCCGGCGGTGGCGTACGGCTGGGCGAAGACGAAGCGGCTCACGCCGACGCCGACCGCGAAGGTCGCCAGGGCCAGGGCCAGGCCGTGCCGGTGGATCGCCGGCCAGCCCGTCAGCAGGCCGAGCGGCGCCACCAGCAGCACCGCCACCGCCAGCGCCGCCAGCTCCGGCAGGCGCGGCAGACCGGGGAAGCGGCCCGCGGCCAGCAGGGCGGTGAAGAGGGCGCCCAGACCCGCGTACGCGGCCTGCCCGAGCGAGATCTGGCCGCCCCGGCCGGTCACCACCACCAGGGAGAGCAGGACCACGCCCAGCGCCGGCACCTGCACCGACGTGTGCAGGTCCGAGCCCGCGAAGCCCAGCGGCAGGAGGAACAGCACCACAGCCACGATCCACGCCCCCGGCGGGGTGGGCACGCGCGCGGTGGCCGTGCGCGGCAGCGCGTCACGGGTGCCCACGCCGGGCAGGACCAGCGCCGCCACCAGCAGCGCCACCACGAACAGGTTCGTGCCGACCGCCTGCAGCAGCGGCTCGCCCCAGCCCGCCGGACGCAGCCGGGTCAGCTGGCTCTGCGCGACCCCGATGCCCAGGGCCACCACGACCGCGACCGGCAGGCTGCGCATCCGGGCCGCCACCGCGACCGCGACCACCTCCATGACCAGCAGCGGCAGCCCGTACGGGTCGAGGCGGACGTACGGCGCCAGCAGCACGCCCGTCAGACCCGCTGTGAACGAGCCGAACGCCCAGCCCGCCGCCGCCACCCGGTCCGCGTCGATCCCGCCCAGCACCGCGAGCTGCCGGTCGTCCACCACGGCCCGCAGCTCCCGCCCGAAACGCGTCCAGCGGATCGCCGCCGAGACCCCCGCCGCCAGCACCAGGACCACCGCCAGCCGACCCCACGGCTCCGCGACCGACACCAGCTCCGGCGCGTCCGCCCGCGCCCCCTGGCCCCACACCAGCGCCGCCCCGCCCACCAGCAGCACGAACACACCGATCGACGCGACCAGACGCTGCGCCGGATCGCCGCCCAGCACGGCGAGCGGCCGGAAGACGAACCGTTCCAGCACCACCCCGATCGCCGGGGCGAGCACCAGCAGCACCACCACCGCCCCCAGCCACAACGGCCAGCCCCACTCGACCACGCACTGCCGCAACGCGTACGCGCACACCATCGCCACCGCCCCGTGCGCGAAGTTCAGCACGCCCGTCGCGCGGTACGTCACGATCAGCCCGATCCCGGTCAGCGCGGCCGCGCTGCCGACCGACAGACCGGCCAGGGTGAGGTCGTACGTCAGCGAGGACATGGCTCAGTCGTCCGCCGAGTCCGGCTCACAGATCGGGCACGGGCCCAGCTCCCCCCTGGCCAGCACCACGCCGTCCACCGGGACCGCCTCCGCCTTCCCGGCGACCAGAGGGCAGTCCGCGCGGTGCCACAGCGTGCCACCCGGCACCATCCGCAGCTCCCCGCTGACCGCCATCGGCGCGAAGGCGGGCCGCGCGGACCCCTCCTTCCCGCTGTCGGGCTCGGCGGCCACCAACAGCCCGTACAGCTCCTCCACACGGGTGGCGGCCACGCTGTCACGCGCGTGTGCGAGCAGCACCGCCCCGGCCACGATCAGCGCCGCGCCGGGCACCGTGCAGGACGCCAGATAGGGCAGCTGCCGTTCGGCGAACCGCTCGCCGGAGACGCCGTACCAGCCGATCACGCACAGCACCGCGCCGGCGGCGAGCGCGGCCCAGCCGGCCCAAGGGACGGGGTGCACGGTTCGCATCGCTGGCTCCCCACGTCGTATGTCCGATGGCTTGCACTATGCCCGTTGTGAGCCGACCCTGAAAGCAGCGGGCCCGAGGGGCCCGGACCTCTACCCGGTGGTGACCCATATGGTTCTCGGGAGTGACCTCAAGAGGGGGACGGCGGGACGGGGAACGGCACTGGCGGCCGCCCTCGTCCTGATTCTCGCCCCGGCCCTCGCGGCGTGCGGAGATGACGACGACGGCGGCAACGGGACCACGGCGACCCCGACGCTCACCCCGCCTCCGGCACAGACGGAGACCGAACTGCCGACCGCCTCGCCGACCGCACCGGCGGACCGCGCGGCCGCCGAGCGGGATGTCCGGCAGAACTGGGAGAAGTTCTTCGACCCGAAGACCTCCGTGGAGGACAAGCAGGACGTCCTGGAGAACGGCGATCAGATGGCCCCGGTCCTGCGGGCGTTCAGCGGCGACGAACGCGGCGGGCAGTCACAGGCCGAGGTGACGAAGGTCGAGTTCACCTCGCCGACCGAGGCGACCGTGACGTACGACCTGCTCGTGGCCGGCGCCACCGCCCTGCCCGACGCCTCGGGGAAGGCGGTCCAGCAGGACGGCACCTGGAAGGTCTCCGTCAGCACCCTGTGCGCCCTGGTCGCGTTGAGCGGGAATGGCTCCCCGACGGCGTTGCCGGGCTGCTGAGACCACGGCCGCCGCGCTGCTGCTCCTGCTGAGCGCGGCCTGCGGCAGCCGGCTGCCGGAGAGCGACTTCGAGCGGGCCTCGCGGCCGGCGGCCCCCGCTCCGCTGCGGGTCGGCATCATCACCAGCGCCACCAGCCCCGTCGGCGGCGCCGCGTTCACCGGGCCGCGCGACGGCGCGAAGGCGTACTTCGACCGCCTCAACGCGCGCGGGGGCATCGACGGCCGCCGTGTGGAGGTACGGGAGTGCGACGACGGCGGCAGCGGCGTCGGCAACAACACGTGTGTGCACAGGCTGGTCGAGGAGGAGAAGGTCATCGCCCTGGTCGCCACCACCGCCCTCGACTACGCGGGCGCCTCCCGCGTCTCCCGCGCGCGCGTGCCCGACATCGGCGGCCAGCCCATCGGGCCCGCCTACGACACCTGGCCGCATCTGTACAGCATCTACGGCAGCAGCGCGCCCCGCGACGGCACCACCGGCTGGGACGGCAGGCTGTACGGCGGCACCGAGGTCTACCGGTACTTCAAGAGCGAGCACGGCGCCCGCACGGCCGCCGTGGTGTCGTACAACCAGGCCGCGTCCGCCGCCTACGCCCGGCTCGTGGAGCGCGGACTGAAGGCCGAGGGCTACACGGTGGTCACCGAGCAGGTCGACTTCGCGCTGCCCAACTTCCGCGCGGTCGCGGCCGACCTGAAGCGGCGCGGCGCCGACCTGGTCTTCGACGCCCTCGACACCCACGGCAACGCGCGCCTGTGCGAGGCGATGGACGCCGTGGGCGCCGAGGTGACCGCCAAGGTGACCAATGTGCAGAACTGGACGTCCGGCGTGCCCGAGGACTACCGCAACGCCCCGCGCTGCCGCAACGCCCTGTGGGCGACCGGCTCCAGCCGCAACCACGACGAGACCTCGTACCCGGCGGTACGCGAGTTCCGGGACGCCACCGAGGGGCTGCGGACGCACTCCCAGTGGCAGTTGGAGGGCTGGGCGGCGGCCATGTGGTTCACGCGGGCCGCCAAGGAGTGCGCGGCCGACGGGGGCGTCACGCGCGCGTGCGTGGACGGTCGCATCGGCCGCAGCGACGGCTACATCGCCGACGGACTGCTGCTGCCCGTCTCCTTCGAGCGGCGGGCCGAGCCGCCGCGGACCAGCCGCGCCTGTCTGTCGGTGGCCCGCTGGCGGGACGGCAAGGGCTGGGTCTCCCAGGGGGAGATGACCGAGAACTGCTTCGAGGTGCCGCAACTGGCCTACACGCCCTGATGTCAGTGGTGCCTGGCAGGCTTGATCCCATGCTGGACACCTCGGCACGACTCCTGCGCCTCCTGTCCCTGCTCCAGGCCCACCGCGAATGGTCCGGCGCCGCGCTCGCCGAACGGCTCGGTGTCACCCCGCGCACGGTCCGCCGGGACGTGGACCGCCTGCGCGAACTGGGCTACCCGGTCAACGCCAGCCCCGGCACCGGCGGCGGCTACCAGCTCGGCGCGGGCGCCGAACTGCCGCCGCTGCTGCTGGACGACGAGGAGGCGGTCGCCGTCGCCGTCGGCCTGCGCACCGCCGCCGGGCAGGGCATCGAGGGCATCGGCGAGACGTCCGTACGGGCCCTGGCGAAGCTGGAGCAGGTGCTGCCGCACCGGCTGCGCCGCCGGGTGGGCGCGCTGAACGCCTTCACCGTGCCGATGCTGCGCGGCCCGCAGCCCTCCGCCGTCGACCCGGCAGTCCTCACCGAACTGGCCCACCTGTGCCGGGACGCCGAGCGGCTCCGCTTCGAGTACCGCGACGGCGACGACGCCGTGTCCCGGCGTACGGTCGAACCGCACCGCCTGGTGTGCAGCGAGCGCCGCTGGTACCTGGTCGCCTGGGACGTCGACCGCGCCGACTGGCGGACCTTCCGCGTGGACCGCATCACGCCCAGGCCACCGCACGGCCCCCGCTTCGTGCCGCGCCGCCCGCCCGCCGAGGACCTCGCCGCCTACGTCTCCCAGGGCGTCTCCACACGCGCGTACGCCACCCAGGCGGCCGTCCGGCTGCTGGTGCCCCTCGCCGAGGCCGCCGAGCGGATCTCCCCCTCGGCCGGGACACTGGAGGCCGACGGGCCCGACACCTGCGTGCTGCGCACCGGTGCGGCGAACCTCGATGTGATGGTCATTCACATCGTGCTGATGGGCTTCGACTTCGAGGTGCTGGAGCCGGCCGGGCTGACCGACGCGATCAGAAGCGTCCGGGACCGGCTGTCCCGGGCGTTGGACCGGGCTCCGTCTCCAGCGCCGCGTGCTCGGGATGGTGCAGGTCGAACGCCGGGGACTCCGAGCGGATCCGGGGCAGCGTCGTGAAGTTGTGCCGCGGCGGCGGGCAGGAGGTCACCCACTCCAGGGAGCGGCCGTAGCCCCAGGGGTCGTCGACCTCCACCTTCTCGCCGTACCGGGCGGTCTTCCACACGTTGTAGAGGAACGGCAGCGTCGACAGGCCCAGCAGGAAGGCGCCGATCGTCGACACCGTGTTCAGGGCCGTGAAGCCGTCGGCGGCCAGATAGTCGGGGTAGCGGCGCGGCATGCCCTCGGCGCCCAGCCAGTGCTGCACCAGGAAGGTGGTGTGGAAGCCCACGAACAGTGTCCAGAACTGGATCTTGCCGAGCCGTTCGTCGAGCAGCTTGCCGGTGAACTTCGGCCACCAGAAATAGAACCCGGCGAAGATCGCGAAGACGACCGTGCCGAACACGACGTAGTGGAAGTGGGCGACGACGAAGTAGGAGTCGGTGACATGGAAGTCCATCGGCGGGGACGCCAGGATCACCCCCGTCAGCCCGCCGAGCAGGAAGGTCACCAGGAAGCCCACCGACCACAGCATCGGCGTCTCGAAGGACAGCGAGCCCCTGAGCATGGTGCCGGTCCAGTTGAAGAACTTCACCCCCGTCGGCACCGCGATCAGGAAGCTCAGGAAGGAGAAGTACGGCAGCAGCACCGCCCCGGTGGCGAACATGTGGTGCGCCCACACCACCACCGACAGCCCCGTGATCGCCATCGTCGCGCCGACCAGCGGCAGATAGCCGAAGATCGGCTTGCGGCTGAAGACCGGGATGATCTCCGTGATGATCCCGAAGAACGGCAGCGCGATGATGTACACCTCGGGATGCCCGAAGAACCAGAACAGGTGCTGCCACAGCAGTGCCCCGCCGTTGGTCGCGTCGAAGATGTGCGAGCCGAACCGCCGGTCCGACTCCAGACACAGCAGCGCGGCCGCCAGCACCGGGAACGCCATCAGGATCAGGATCGATGTGAACAGCGTGTTCCAGGTGAAGATCGGCATCCGGAACATCGTCATGCCGGGGGCGCGCATCCCGATGATCGTGGTGAGGAAGTTGACCGCGCCGAGGATCGTGCCGAAGCCGGCCAGCGCCAGACCCATGATCCACAGATCGGGGCCGATCCCGGGCGAGCGCACCTCGCTGTTGAGCGGTGCGTAGGCGAACCAGCCGAACGCGGCCGGCCCGGTCGGCACCAGCAGCGAACCCATCACGATCAGCCCGCCGAACAGGAACAGCCAGTACGAGAACATGTTCAGCCGCGGGAAGGCGACGTCCGGGGCGCCGATCTGCAGCGGCATCAGCTCGTTGGCGAAGCCCGCGAAGGACGGGGTGGCGAAGAGCAGCAGCATGATCGTGCCGTGCAGCGTGAACAACTGGTTGAACTGGTTGTTGTCCACCAGTTGCAACCCCGGCCGGGCGAGTTCGGCCCGCATCACCAGGGCCATGATCCCGCCGGCCAGGAAGAAGACGAACGACGTGATCAGATAGAGGTGGCCGATCTTCTTGTGGTCGGTGGTGGTGAGCCAGTCCACGACCACCCGACCCCATGTTCTGCTCGCCGGTTCCGACTCCGTCGCCGCCAGGGTCTCCGTGCCCATCGCTCGCTCGCCCCTTCGCTCGTCGCGTCCCGGGCCCGTACGGAGGTTCTGTGGAGGAGCCGTGTAATTCCTATGGGGTGCCGGTTCCCGCGGACTGTCGGAATCCGAATCCGGCGGGCGCTCGGAACGGTTCTTCCGCGAGCTTTCCGACGGGTTATGGGCGGGGTCGCCGCGACACGCGGGAATTACGTTCGAATACGCGCGGAAGGCGTACGCCAGCGCATGCCATTGTTCCATCACGGTGACGGAGTGCGGTCAAAACGGATGTCGTGATCCTGTGACAGAAGTGTGACCGGAGTGATCCACCGAGGTGGCGCCGGGGCTTCCGGACGCGCGGTGACCGGGCCTAGCGTGGCGGTATGTCACCGATTCCCACTCCGCCACCGGAGCCCCAGGACAGTACGGACCGCTACGTCGGCCTCGATGCCGAGCGGGCTGAACGGCTCGCCCGCGACCGGGGCTGGTCGACGGTGCGCTCGCTGCCGCCCGGAGCGATCATCACCATGGAGTACCGCGTGGGGCGGCTGAACTTCGAGGTGCGCGACGGCCGGGTGGCCCGCGCCTGGAAAGGCTGACGGCGGGGCCAGTGTGTGCGTACCGGTGGCCCCGCCGTCTCGGCCGGTCCGTCAGCCGCCGCTCAGCGGGCGGGCCGCCGAGGTCGCCGTGGTGCGCGGGACGCGGTCGGCGTGCGGCGGTCTGCGGCTGCCGACCGGCGTGACCGGAGTGCGCTCCGAGCGGCCGCCGTGCGGGCCCGGGGCGAGATACGCCGGCGGTCTGGCCGGGGGTGTACGGGCGGCGCCGACCGCCTCGCGGGCCGCGGGGGCCTCGTCCTGCGCGGTCGCTGGGCGGGAGGTGAGCGGTACGGGCACGGCGACCGGGGCGACCGGAGCCGGGGCCGTACCGGTGAGGCGGTCGCGCCAGCGGTCGCGCAGGGCGAGGATCCACGCCTCGGCACGGGCGATCAGCGGCTCGAACCAGGGCAGTGCCAGCAGGATCAGCAGGCCCGCGGCCCAGCCGAGCACGACGTCGCTCAGCCAGTGCGTACCGAGGTAGACGGTGGTGAGGCCGACGCCCAGCGAGGTCACCGCGGACAGTGCGGACAGCCAGCGGCGGGCTCGCGCGGTGGAGGCCAGATAGGCCAGGATGCCCCAGGTCACGACGGCGTTCGCGGTGTGACCGCTCGGAAATATATCGCCGCCCAGCCACATCTCGTTCGAGCCGATGTTGGTCGCGTAGTGCGGTCCGAGCCGTCCCATGCCGATCTTCGCGGCGCCGACCGTGATGTTCAGCAGCAGCAGCGAGGTACCCAGCGTGAGCAGCGGGCGCAGGGTGTGCTGGCGCCAGGATCTCCAGCCGAGCCAGGCGGCGACCATCACCGCGGTCGGGCCGCGCTGGCCGAGCACCACGTAGTAGTCCAGGAAGGCGTGGATCTCCGGCCACTGCTGGTACGGCCGGAAGAACATGACCTGCCAGTCCAGCCGGACCAGCCAGGACGTCGTCACCACGAGCCATACGATCGCCAGGTAGAACGCCAGCGTCGACGCGAACAGCGCCACCCGGTGCCGGCTCATCCTCGGCACATCGATGTGAGCCGGTCGTTCCGGCTCACGGTCCAGCCTGGCGAACACCCGGTCCAGACGGGTGAGGTTTCGTTCGGTACGCACCCAATCGACGTTACAGCGAGTGAGCTCTCTTCTCCGGCGAATCAACGGCTTTGTGATGACGATGTGATGTGGGATTGCTCTCAGGATGATGTTTATTCCTGAAGGAATGCGCAATCCGGGAACGCCGGCGCTTTCAATTCCTTTGGTCAATCGCGGCCCGTGTTTTAGTCACCTTGTGAAACGGTTCACCGAATGGTGGCGCGCAATTCACGGCGGATCGCGGCGGGTCACGGCGGACCGGAGCCGTTCAGCCACCACGCCCCGTAGATCGCCGACACCAGCGCGGCACCGCCCACCACCAGCGCCGACCTGACCGCCCGCGGTCGGGCCAGCGCTCGGGCGAGGGGCAGCAGCAGGGGGAAGGCCGGCAGCAGCAGACGGGGCTTCGAGCCGAAGTAGCTTGACGCGCACAGGGCGAGTGCGGTGACCGCACCCGCGTACACCAGCAGCGGGAGCGGCTGGCGCTGCCGTACGCAGACGGCGTAGAGCCACAGCAGCAGGGCCACGCCGATGACGAGGCCGAGCCCCGCGAGGGCGCCCAGCGGTGACGTGAACTGGTCGGCGACGAAGCGGGCGAAGGCGTAGCCGCCGTCGAAACCGTTGCGCCAGCCGGCCTGGACGTCGAGATAGCCGAGCGGGCCCCTGCCGGTGCGGTGGCCGACCCACAGGACGTAGCCGGCGGTGCCGAGAGGCGCGAGCAGGAGACCGAGGGCGCGCGTGGTGAGCGAGGGGGCGCGTGTGTCGCCCCGGGCGCCGTCGGGTGCCGGGATGCGCCCGTGGGGCGTGTCGGCAACGGCCCCGGGAGCGCGCCGCAGGGCGCGTGCGCCGAGCACACGCGCCGCGCTTCGGGGTCGCGCGAACGGAGCAGTACCGGGTGGGCTCGGGTCCCGTACCGGTTCTGTTGTGCCGGCTGTGTTTCGGTCTCGTGCGACTGAGCAGATGCCCGCCGCCCATACCGCCGCTACGACGGCCAGGCCCACCGGGCGGGTCAGGCCCGCCAGCGACGCGAGCGCGCCGGCGGTCACCCAGCGGTCGGTGAGGACGGCGTACAGGGACCAGGCGGCGAGGGCGGTGAACAGTGACTCGCTGTAGGCCATCGACTGCACGATCCCGACCGGGAGGGCCGCCCACAGCAGTACGGCGCAGACGCCGGCCCCGCGGCCGTACAGATGGTCGGCGACCGCGAAGATCCCCCAGGCCGCGGCGAACGAGGCGAGCAGGGAGACGACGAAACCGGCGTCGGCGTACGACAGGGGCGTCACCGTGTGCAGCAGCCGCTCCAGCCAGGGCAGCAGCGGGAAGAAGGCGAGGTTGGAGTGCACGTCGCCGTTCGGCAGCCGCACCTCGTAGCCGTAGCCCAGCTCGGCCACGCGCGTGTACCACAGTGCGTCCCAGCGGGCGGTGAGCAGCGTGTACGCGCTCTTGTCGCGCGCGGCGCTCCACAGGGCCAGCGTGAGCAGGCCGAGGGCGCGTAAGGCCGCGTACCCCAGGAGGGCCGGAGCCGCCCGGCGCAGGGTGGGGGCGCAGGTCGGGGCCGCGCGGGTGTCAAGATCGCTCACGGGCCCGATTATCGACCGGGCCCGGAACCGGACGGGCCGGCGGGGCGTGCTCGCCGGTGTGGGGCAGTGGCGTACGCCACAGGGGTTCCTCCGGAGTGTGAGAGGTCCGCCACGTGGTCGGCGCGCGAACTCGCGTACGCTGCGTGTCACTCGTCGTTCGTCTGCGCGGGCCGGAGACCCCCCGCTTCTCTCCGGCCGAGTCGCGGGGCGTCCCCACCCCGCGAGCCCGCCGAACACGGGGGAAACACCTGGGAGGTACGTACATGTCCGGGACGACCACGGCCGCATTCGCGCTGCGCCGTCGGGCGGCCGGGGCCGGTGCCAACCGCTGGGTCGTCCTCGTCGTGCTCTGCGTCAGCCTGCTGCTGGTCGCCGTGGACGCGACTGTGCTGCATGTCGCGGTGCCCGCCGTCACCGAGGATCTCCGGCCCGGCGCGATAGAACTGCTCTGGATCGTCGACACCTACCCCCTCGTCTGCGCCTCGCTGCTGATCCTGTTCGGCACGCTCGGTGACAAGGTGGGGCGCAGACGCGTCCTGCTGCTCGGGTACGCGCTGTTCGGTGTGGCGTCCGCGATGGCGGCCTTCGCCTCGGACGCGCAGGTGCTGATCGTCGCGCGGGCGCTGCTGGGTGTCGGCGGCGCGATGATCATGCCGGCGACGCTGTCGATCCTGCGGCAGGTGTTCCCGGACCGGCGGGAGCGGGCGCTGGCGATAGGCATCTGGAGCGCGGTGGCCGCGGTCGGCGCGGCGGTGGGGCCGCTGCTGGGCGGCTTTCTGCTGGAGCACTTCTGGTGGGGGTCGGTCTTCCTCGTCAACATCCCGTTGATGCTGGTCAGCCTGCCGGTGGGGCGGATGCTGCTGCCGGAGTCGAAGGGTGACGGGGACGGACCCTGGGACGTGGTCGGCGCGCTGATGGCGGCGGTCGGCCTGTTCGGTGTGGTGCTGGGCGTCAAGCGGCTGGGGAGCGGGGAGTCGGCCGCGAGCCCGCTGACGGCGCTGGCGCTGGTGGCGGGCGTGGGGCTGCTGGTGCTGTTCGTGCGGCGGCAGCGGCGGCGGGCCCATCCGCTGGTGGATCTGCGGATGTTCGCGCGGCCGGCGTTCAGTACGTCGGTGGGGTGCATCGTGCTGGCGATGCTCGCGCTGGTGGGTCTTGAGCTGATCGCGGCGCAGTATCTGCAGCTGGTGCTGGGGCTGTCGCCGCTGGAGACGGGGCTACGACTGCTGCCGCTGACGTTCGCCGCGATGGCGGCGGGGCTCGCGGGGGCGCGGCTGCTGCGGCGGTTCGGGCCGCGGCGGATGGTGTGCGGGGGGTTCTGTCTGACGGCGGCGGCGGTGATCACGCTGACGGCGATGGGCGAGTCGGACAATCCGGGGCTGCTGCTGTTCGGGTTCGTGCTGCTGGGGTTCGGGCTGGAGACGACGCTGTTCGCGGCGTACGAGTCGATGCTGAGCGAGGCGCCGGCCGAGCAGGCGGGGGGTGCGGCGGCGATGGGCGAGACGTCGTACCAGCTGGGGGCCGGGATCGGGATCGCGTTGCTCGGCAGCGTGATGAACGCGGCGTACGCGCCGGGGTTGGCGTCGGTGCCGGGGGTGCCGGAGGAGGCGTCGCGCTCCGCCGGCCATTCGCTGGGGGAGGCGTATGAGGTGGCCGGGCAGTTGGGGGGCTCGGCGGGGGATGCGTTGCGGGAGGCGGCTCGGGAGTGCTTTGTGTTCGGGCTGCATGTGACGTTGCTGGTGAGTGCCGGGTTGTTGCTGCTCGGCGCGGTCATGGCGCTGCGGTTGCCGCGGGTCATGCAGTGCGAGGCGGGGCCGGTGGAGCTGCCCGCGCCGCGGGAGGTCGCGGAGTCGCGCGTCTCCGCTTGACCAGGGGGTTCGCCCACCCACGCGCCACCCGTTTCCACTTGGGACAGAGGTCGAGGTCGCTGGTGGGGGTGGTTCGCCGCTGGCGGGTGCGGGCCGCTGTGTGACGTGTGGCGTGGGGTTCGGGGAATTGCCGACGTCGGGCCGTGAGGGATGCGTGGGTGGGGGCGGGGCGGTAACGTCGGGGGTGGTGTTGTAGTTAGCGGTGCTAGTTTTTGGGGGCCTCGTGGCTGCGTTCGACCCTGCTGATCCTCTCGGGATCGACGATCTGCTGGAGCCGGAGGACCTCGCCGTGCGGGACACCGTGCGGCGGTGGGCCTCGGAGCGGGTGGTGCCGTATGTGGCCGAGTGGTACGAGACGGGTGAGCTGCCCGTGGTGCGGGAGCTTGCTCGTGAGCTCGGCGGGATCGGGGCGCTCGGGATGTCGCTCCAGGGGTACGGCTGTGCGGGGGCCAGTGCCGTGCAGTACGGGCTCGCCTGTCTGGAGCTGGAGGCCGCCGACTCGGGGATCCGCTCGCTGGTGTCCGTGCAGGGCTCGCTGGCGATGTACGCCATTCACCGGTTCGGGAGCGAGGGGCAGAAGCAGCAGTGGCTGCCCCGTATGGCCTCCGGTGAGGTCATCGGCTGCTTCGGGCTGACCGAGCCGGACCATGGCTCCGACCCGGCCTCCCTGCGGACGTACGCCAAGCGTGACGGCGCGGACTGGCTGCTCAACGGGCGCAAGATGTGGATCACCAATGGCTCCGTCGCCGGTGTCGCCGTGGTGTGGGCGCAGACGGAGGAGGGCATGCGGGGGTTCGTCGTGCCCACCGACAGCCCCGGGTTCTCCGCTCCCGAGATCAAGCACAAGTGGTCCCTGCGCGCCTCCGTCACCAGTGAGCTCGTGCTCGACGACGTGCGGCTGCCCGCGGATGCCGTACTGCCGGACGTCGTCGGACTCAAGGGACCGCTCAGCTGCCTGTCCCACGCCCGGTACGGGATCGTATGGGGCTCGATGGGAGCGGCGCGGTCCTGTTTCGAGACCGCGGTCGCCTACGCGACGTCACGTGAGCAGTTCGGGCGGCCCATCGGCGGCTTCCAGCTCACCCAGGCCAAGCTCGCCGACATGGCGGTCGAACTGCACAAGGGGATTCTGCTCGCCCATCACCTGGGGCGGCGCATGGACGCCGGCCGCCTGCGTCCCGAGCAGGTCAGCTTCGGCAAGCTCAACAACGTACGAGAAGCGATCGAGATCTGCCGTACGGCACGGACGATCCTCGGTGCCAACGGGATTTCGCTCGAGTATCCCGTCATGCGGCACGCCACCAACCTCGAATCGGTGCTGACCTACGAAGGCACCGTCGAGATGCACCAGCTCGTGCTGGGCAAGGCGCTCACCGGGCTGGACGCCTTCCGCTGAACCCCGCAGCGGGGCAGGGCCGGTGAGCGGCCCTGCCTCAGCTCTGGTTGAAGAAGCCGTCCGCGCGGTGCGCGGCCGGGTCGCCGTTCACGATCTCCGTGTTGGCCGGGGTCAGCAGGAACACCCGGGTGGACACCCGCTCGATGGAGCCGCGCAGCCCGAAGATCAGCCCCGCCGCGAAGTCGACGACCCGCTTGGCGTCCGCCGGCTCCATCGCCGTCAGGTTCATGATGACCGGGACACCCTCGCGGAACAGCTCGCCGATCGCCCGCGCGTCCCGGAAGCTGTCCGGGGTGACCGTGCCGATCCGGCGGCCCTTCTCCTCGGCCGTGTCCGTGGCGACCTTCACCCGGGGGTCGGTGACCCAGGCGTCCCCGGAGTCGGTCCCCTCGGAGTAGTCGTCGTCGTAGTAACGCTCGTCATCGTTGTCGTCGACGAGGCCAAGCCAGGCACTCGCCTTGCGCACCGATCCCATGGACGCCTCCTCTCACAGCGGTCTTTCTTGCTTTCCGCATCCCCATGGTCGTCCATGATGCGGATGTCGCGCCAAGTGGATAGACGCCGCGCGGGGGGTTTGTGACGGTACTGGTGCACAGCCGATCCGTACAGAGCCCGGTCCTGCCAAGGGTCTTGCCGCGTATGGCTGCTGACTGAGAGTGAAATATGATTCATCGCTGCGTACGGGTGATGCGCGGTGCGTACGGGTGAACGCGGGCGGCCGTCCGGGGCGGCTGCGGGCTGATCATCGGTCGATAGCATGCGGCGGTTCGATGCGCGTATGCAGTACGGGGATCGTCGTGTTCGGAATCGTCAGGCCGTGCCGGCACCGGCTCGGGGAAGCGCTCGGGGCCCAGTGGATGGCTCACCTGTGCGGGCTGTGCCTCGCGTTGCGCCGGGACCACGGGCAGTTCGCCCGTGTCGTCACCAACTACGACGGCCTGCTCATCTCCGTTCTGACGGAGGCTCAGGCCGGGCGGGACAGCGGGAGGCGGCGTACCGCGGGCCCGTGCTGTTGCGCGGGATGCGCACCGCGTCCGTCGCACAGGGCGAGGGGGCCCGGCTCGAGGCCGCCGTCTCGCTGGTGCTGGCCTCCGCGAAGGTGCGCGACCATGTCGCCGACGGCGACGGGGTGCCGGCCCGGCGGCCGGTGGCGCACGCCGCCCGCAGGGTCGCCGCGAGCTGGGGGCGGGCGGGGGAGCGGAGCGGGTCCGCCGTGGGGTTCGACACGGCGGTCCTCGTCGACGCGGTGGACCGGCAGATCGGCATCGAGGCGCTCGCCGGCCCCGGCACCGCGCTGCTGACCGTCACCGAGCCGACCGAGACCGCCACCGCGGCCGCCTTCGCGCACACCGCGGTGCTCGCCGGCCGGCCGCACAACGCCGAGCCGCTCGCCGAGGTCGGGCGGCTGTTCGGACGGCTGGCGCATCTGCTGGACGCCGTGGAGGACCGGGCGGCTGACGCGGCGTCGGGTGCCTGGAACCCCCTGAGCGCGACCGGGACCTCCCTGGCCGAGGCCCGGCGCCTCGCGGACGACGCGCTGCACGGGATCCGGCTGGCGCTGCGGGACGTCGACTGGGGGTCCGGGGCCGCCCCGGACAGGCACAGCGCCGACGGCGGGCTCGCGCATCTGCTGCTCGCGCATGAGCTGCGGCGGTCGGTGGACCGGGCGTTCGGGGCGTCGTCGTGCGGGCACGGGCAGGGGCATGGGGGGCGGTCCGAGGCCGGCGTGCAGGGGGCTTTCGGACCCCCACAAGGCCCGTACGCGCCGCCCGATTCGCCCCGGAAGCGGGGTTTCTGGGCCGGGTGCGCGGTCGCGATCGGGCTGTGCTGCACCTGCAAGGTGTGCTGCGCCGACGAGTACGAGGGGCCGTGGTCGCGGAAGAAGAGGAGGGGTTGGTGCGACAACTGCTGCAACCGCGGTGGCTGTGACGGCGGTTGCTGTGATTGCTGTGAGTGCTGCGCCTGCTGCGACTGAGTTCCCTGAGAGCTGCCCCGGGCCATCGGAGGGTCGACTTCCGGACATTCGCGGGATGAGCGGCCGGTGAGGCCGAGGGAGCGTGTTCCTGTGCGCCCCCTGTGGCTCTCTTGTGCGCGCGCCCGTCCGGCGGCATCCTCACTGGCGGTGCAGCGCATGTCAGGAACACGCCATTCCTGGCTGCGCCCACGGGTCCTCACCCCCCGGCCCGCCACCGCTCCCACGCTCCCAAGAGGAGGAAGAGTGAGAACCAAGCGCACCCGACTGTTCGCCGTCGCCGCGGCTCTCGTCGCCGCCACCCTGGCCGGGACGTCCAACGCCGGTGCCGCCGGCGCACCCGCCGTCGACGCGGCGGGCCTCGCCCGGGTCTCGGACGCCGTGACCGACGCCGGGGTCGCGGGCATCGCCTGGTACGTGGACCAGGCCGAGGGGCGGGTCGTCGTGACCGCCGACCGCTCGGTCTCGCGGGCCGAGCTCGCCCGGATCCGCCAGGCCGCGGGCGAGGGGGCGGGCGCCCTGGAGATCCGGCGCACCAACGGTGTCTTCACCCCGCTGCTCTCCGCCGGGGACGCCATCTACGGTGGCCAGTACCGCTGTTCGCTCGGCTTCAACGTGGTCAAGGGCGGCACCCACTACCTCCTGACCGCGGGCCACTGCGCGAAGTCGGTCAAGACCTGGTACGCCGACCCCGCGCACACCACCCTCATCGGTTCCACGGTGAGCCACAGCTTCCCCGGCGACGACTACGCCCTCGTCCGCTACGACAACCCCGCGCTCAGCCACCCCGGCGGCTACACCGCCGCCAACGCCTATGTGGGGGAGAGGGTGACCCGCGACGGCTCCACCACCGGCGTCCACAGCGGCACCGTGACCGCGCTGAACGTGACGGTCCGCTACCAGGGCGGCGGCACCGTGCACGGGCTCATCCAGACCACCGTGTGCGCCGAGCCCGGCGACTCCGGTGGCCCGCTCTACGACGGTTCCAAGGCCATCGGCCTCACCTCGGGCGGCAGCGGCGACTGCAGGTCCGGCGGTACGACGTTCTTCCAGCCGGTGACCGAGGCGCTCGGCGCGTACGGGGTCAGCATCTACTAGATCCACTGGACCCGCTCCGTGCACGGGGCGGCAGTTGAAGGCTGCACGGCCGAAAGGCACCCTTGCGCCGACCGGCCGTTCGGCCGAATACTCCCCCACAGCGCTTGTCAGGGCCACGGCATGTTTGGATCCGAGCAAGCCGTGGTCCCGACTGCGCCTCACGGGCCCCGACCCCACGCGGGCCCCCGACTTCCCTTGGAGGGAACGAAAAGTGAGGATCAAGCGCACCACCCCCACCAGCGGCATCACGAGACGGACCCGGCTGATCGCCGTCTCCACCGGACTCGTGGCCGCCGCCGCGATCGCGATCCCCAACGCGACCGCGGCGAGCAACACCACGTTCAGCACCACACAGCTCAAGAGCGCCAGCGACTCGGTGCTCAAGGCCGATATCCCGGGCACCGCCTGGGCGGTCGACAGCGAGACCAACCGCGTCGTGGTCACTGTCGACAGCACCGTCTCGCAGGCCGAGATCGCGGAGATCAAGAAGCAGGCCGGTGCCAACGCCGGTGCGCTCACCATCAAGAAGACGCCGGGTACGTTCCAGAAGTACATCGGTGGCGGCGACGCCATCTATGCGAGTAGCTGGCGCTGCTCCCTCGGCTTCAACGTGCGCAGCAGCAGTGGCGCCGAGTACTTCCTGACCGCCGGTCACTGCACCGACGGCGCGGGCACCTGGTGGTCCAACTCGGGTCGCACCACGACGCTCGGCTCCACCGCCGGCTCCAGCTTCCCGAACAACGACTACGGCATCGTCCGGTACACCAACGGCTCGGTGAGCAAGCCGGGCACCGCCGGCAACGTGGACATCACCAGCGCGGCCACTCCCTCCGTGGGCACCAACGTCATCCGCACCGGCTCGACCACCGGTACCCGCACCGGCCGTGTCACCGCGCTCAACGCGACGGTCAACTACGGCGGCGGTGACATCGTCTACGGCATGATCCAGACCACCGTCTGCGCCGAGCCCGGCGACTCCGGTGGCCCGCTGTACGGCAGCAACGGTGTCGCGTACGGCCTGACCTCCGGCGGCAGCGGCAACTGCACCTGGGGTGGCACGACCTTCTTCCAGCCTGTGGTGGAGGCCCTGAACGCGTACGGCGTCAGCGTCTACTAGGGCGGTCCCGCAGGACAGCTCCACATCGAGCCCCCGCACACGAACCACCGTGCGGGGGCTCCCCCTTGGCCGCACCCCGGAGGTGCCGCGCCGGTGGGTCGGTGGGGTGAAGGTGTGAGGGGCGTGCGGTGGAGGGCGTTACGCGCATCCGGAGGGCGACCTTGTGCGGTCGGCATGCGGGTCACCCGCAGCGGCTCCACCACCCAGGTCCACTCCGGCACCGTCACCGGCCTGGACGCCACCGTGAACTACGGCAACGGCGCCATCGTGAGCGGGCTCGTCCAGACCGACGTGTGCGCCGAGCCCGGCGACAGCGGCGGCTCCCTGTTCTCCGGCAGCAGCGCCATCGGGCTCACCTCCGGCGGCAGCGGCGACTGCGCGTCCGGCGGCACGACCTTCTTCCAGCCGGTGACCGAGGCCCTCTCGGCGACCGGCACCCGGATCGGCTGACCCCGGCGCCGCCGGGACTTCCGTACGGCCCCACCAGGGACCTTGGTCCTTGAGGTGGGGCCGTTCTCGTGCCCGTCACCGCACCGCCCGGGTGTCGAATGGAGACATCGAGGCGTCGAGACATCGGCGCCATCAACGATGCTGTGACGAAGGAGGACCTGCCATGCAGGTCATACCGGTCGAGGACCGCGTGGACGCACTGGTGGAGAACGCGCTGGAGGCGCTCGGCCGGTTCGAGTCGTACGACCAGGACCAGGTCGACCACATCGTCAAGAAGGCGTCCCTCGCCGCCCTCGCCGCCCACGGGGAGCTGGCCCGGCTGGCCGTCGAGGAGACCGGTCGCGGACTGTTCGAGGACAAGGCCGTCAAGAACATCTTCGCCTGCGAGCACGTCACCCACTCGATGCGCGGCCTGCGCACCGTCGGGGTGATCCACCGCGACGAGCTGACCGGCGTCACCGAGATCGCCGAACCGGTCGGCGTGGTCTGCGCGATGACCCCGGTGACCAACCCGACATCGACGACCGTCTTCAAGGCGCTGATCGCCCTCAAGACCCGCAACCCGATCGTCTTCGCCTTCCACCCGAGCGCCCAGAAGTGCTCCGTGGAGGCCGCCCGCATCGTGCGGGACGCGGCACTCGCGGCCGGCGCCCCCGAGGGCTGTGTGCAGTGGATCGACGAGCCGTCCATGGACGCGACCCGGCTGCTGATGAACCACCCGGGTGTCTCCACCATCCTCGCCACCGGCGGCAACGCGATGGTCCGCGCCGCCTACTCCTGCGGCAAGCCCGCCCTCGGCGTCGGCGCCGGCAACGTACCCGCGTACGTCGCCGCGGACGCCGACCTCGGCCGGGCGATCCACGACATCGTCCTGTCCAAGGCGTTCGACAACGGCATGATCTGCGCCTCCGAACAGGCGGTCGTCCTCGACCGGGGGATCTACGAGGCCGGTCTCGCCGAGATGCGACGGCTGGGCGCGCACATCGTCACCGCCGCCGAGAAGGAGAAGCTGGAGGAGTTCCTCTTCGGCGTCGGCGCGCACGGCGGCAACTGCGCCGAGGCGAAGCTGAACGCGGCGGTCGTCGGCAAGTCCGCCGCCTGGATCGCCGAACAGGCCGGGTTCAGCGTGCCCGCGGACACCTCCATCCTCGTGGCCGAGTGCGCGGAGGTCGGCGAGCGTGAGCCGCTGACCCGGGAGAAGCTGTCCCCCGTACTGGCCGCGCTGAAGGCCACCGACACCGAGCACGGGCTGCGACTGTCCACACAGATGGTCGAGTTCGACGGCCTCGGCCACTCCGCGGCGATCCACACCGAGGACGAGGAACTCGCGGAGGAGTTCGGCAAGCGGGTCAAGGCGATCCGGGTGATCGTCAACGCGCCGGCCAGCCTCGGCGGCATCGGCGACGTCTACAACGCCTTCATCCCCTCCCTCACCCTCGGCTGCGGTTCCTACGGCCACAACTCGGTGTCCAACAACGTCTCGGCGGTCAACCTCCTCAACATCAAGCGGATCGGACGGCGCAACAACAACATGCAGTGGTACAAGGTGCCGCCGAAGATCTACTTCGAGAAGGGCGCCCTGCGCTATCTGAAGGCGATGCCGGACGTGCACCGCGTCACCGTCGTCACCGACCGCACGATGGAGCAGATCGGCTTCGTCCGCCGGGTCACCGAGATCCTCAACTCCCGTGAGGAACCGGTCCTCCTGCAGTACATCGACAACGTCGAGCCCAACCCGGAGCTGGCCACCGTACGGGCGGGCGCGGCCGCCATGCGGGAGTTCCAGCCGGACACCATCGTGGCGCTCGGCGGCGGTTCGCCGATGGACGCGGCGAAGGTGATGTGGCTGATGTACGAGCGGCCGGAGGTGGAGTTCGCGGACACGAAGGAGAAGTTCTTCGACATCCGCAAGCGGGCCTACAAGTTCCCGCAGCTCGGCGACAAGGCCAAGCTGATCGCCATCCCGACCACCTCGGGCACCGGCTCGGAGGTCACCCCCTTCGCGGTCATCTCCGACCCCGAGGCCGCCCAGAAGTACCCGCTCGCCGACTACGCGCTCACCCCGCACGTGGCGATCGTCGACCCGGTGCTGTCGATGAACCTCCCGCCGACGGTGACCGCCGACTCCGGCTTCGACGCCCTGACCCACGCCACCGAGGCGTACGTCTCGGTCTACGCCTCCGACTTCACCGACGGGCAGTGCCTCCAGGCCATCAAGCTGATCTTCGAGAACCTGGAGACCTGTGTGAAGGAGGGCGCCAGGGCGCCGAAGGCGCGGGAGCGGATGCACAACGCGTCGACCATCGCCGGCATGGCCTTCGCCAACTCCTTCCTCGGGCTGGTCCACGCCATGGCGCACACCCTGGGCAACACCTTCCACGTCGCCCACGGCCGCACCAACGCGCTGCTGCTGCCGCACGTCATCCGGCACAACGGCAAGGTCACCCACAAGGCCACCCCGTGGCCGAAGGCCGAGACCTACCGTGCCCCCGAGCGCTACCAGGACCTCGCCCGCATGCTGGGCCTGCCCGCCGCCACCCCCGAGGAGGGCGTGGAGTCCTACGCCCGCGCGGTCGAGCAACTCCGCGACCGCTGCGGCATCCCCGCCTCCTTCAAGGAAGCGGGCGTCGACGAGGAAGCCTTCCTCAACGCCATCCCCCAACAGGCCGTCAACGCCTACGCCGACCAGTGCGCCCCCGCCAACCCGCGGATGCCGATGCTGGACGACATGGAGGAACTGATGCGGAGGGCGTACTACGGCAGCTGAGCCGCCGCAGGTGTCCTACGGCACCTGAGCGGCATCGACCGGGCGGCGTTCGGCCTCGTGTGGGCCGGGCGTCGCCCGTTTGCATGGTGTCGCCCTTGAAGCAGGCGATCGAGCGGGTCGCCGGGGGCGGGAGGGCGCCGTCGGCGCTCGGGTTGTTCCAGGAGCGAGGAGGTCTGTGTCATGTCCCCGCAGTCCGGGGCGACGGACGTTTCCGCAGGTGGGAGGTGCTCGCATGGTTGTCGTACACATGTTCGGGATTTGGTCTATGGTGGGGGTGAGCGGGTTGGAACGAGTGTTCGATAGCGGGAGGTGTGGATGCCGGGCTTCACGCATCTGCACACCGTCTCCGGGTTCTCCCTGCGCCACGGTGCCTCGCACCCGGAGCGGCTGGCCGAGCGCGCCTCCGAGCGGGGCATGGACGCCCTCGCCCTCACCGACCGCGACACCCTCGCCGGCACGGTCCGCTTCGCCAAGGCGTGCGCGAAGGCCGGAATCCGGCCGCTCTTCGGGGTGAACCTGGCGGTGGCCCCGCCCGAGCCGGTACGACAGGACGCGTCCGTACGACGGGACAGGCGCCGCACCCCCGTACGCGGCGGCGCCTTCGTCGACGAGTCCGCCCCCCGGGTCACCTTCCTCGCCCGCGACCGCGCCCGGGGCTGGGCCGGCCTGTGCGGGATCGTCACGGCAGCACATGAGGGCGCCACCCCCCTGCTGCCCTGGACCCACCACCACTCCGACGGCCTCACCGTCCTGCTCGGCCCCGACTCCGACGTCGGCCGCGCCCTCGCCGCCGGGCGCCCGGACCGGGCCGCGCGGCTCCTCGTCCCCTGGCGTGAGGTCTACGGCGACGCCCTGCGCCTGGAGGCCGTCTGGCACGGACGTGAGGGCACCGGCCCCGGATCCCTGCGGCTGGCCGCCCGCACGGTCGGCTTCGCCGCCGAGCAGCGGATCCGGCCGGTGCTCAGCAACGCCGTCCGGTACGCCGACCCCGGCCTGGGCCCGGTCGCCGACGTCCTGGACGCCGCCCGCCGACTGGTCCCGATCGACCCCACCAGGGAACTGGACTCGGGCGAGGCATGGCTGAAGGGCCCCGACGCCATGCGGTACGCGGCCGAGCGGATCGTGGAGGCCGCGGGCTTCCGCCGGGACACCGCCCTCCGGCTGCTGGAGCAGACGCAGGCGACCGCTCTCGAATGCCTCGTCGACGCCGAGGACGACCTCGGCATCGGCACCGTCCACTTCCCCGAGCCGCACCTCGTCGGCGCGGGCCGCCGCACCGCCCAGCGGACGCTGGCCTCGCGGGCGGCGGCCGGGATGGTGCGCCTCGGCTACACCGGCCGCCGCGCGTACTGGGAGCGGGTGCACCACGAACTGGACATCATCGCCCACCACGGCTTCGCCTCCTACTTCCTGACGGTCGCTCAGGTGGTCGACGACGTACGCGAGATGGGCATCCGGGTCGCCGCGCGCGGCTCCGGCGCGGGCTCGCTGGTCAACCACCTCCTCGGCATCGCGCACGCCGATCCGGTCGAACACGGGCTGCTGATGGAGCGCTTCCTGTCCAAGGAGCGCGTCGTGCTGCCCGACATCGACATCGACGTGGAGTCCGCGCGCCGCCTGGAGGTCTACCGCGCGATCATCGGCCGGTTCGGCACCGAGCGGGTCGCCACGGTCGCGATGCCGGAGACGTACCGCGTCCGCCACGCCGTCCGTGATGTCGGCGCCGCCCTGTCCCTGGACCCCGCCGACATCGACCGGATCGCCAAGTCCTTCCCGCACATCCGCGCCCGCGACGCCCGCGCGGCCCTCGACGAACTGCCCGAACTGAAGGCGCTCGCGGCGGAGCGGGAGCGGTACGGAAGACTGTGGGAGCTGGTCGAGGCGCTCGACGCCCTGCCGCGCGGCGTGGCCATGCACCCGTGCGGGGTCCTCCTCTCCGACGCCTCCCTGCTGAGCCGTACGCCGGTGATGCCGACCAGCGGCGAGGGGTTCCCCATGTCCCAGTTCGACAAGGACGACGTGGAGGACCTCGGGCTGCTCAAGCTGGACGTGCTGGGGGTGCGGATGCAGTCGGCGATGGCGCACGCGGTCGCGGAGGTGAGGCGGGCCACGGGCACCGGGATCGACCTGGACGCGCTGCCACCGGGTGATCCGGCGACGTACCGGCTCATCCGTTCCACCGAGACACTGGGCTGCTTCCAGATCGAGTCGCCGGGTCAGCGCGACCTGGTGGGGCGGCTCCAGCCGGCCACTTTCCATGACCTGGTCGTCGACATCTCCCTGTTCCGGCCGGGGCCGGTCGCCGCCGACATGGTGCGGCCGTTCATCGAGGCGCGGCACGGGCGGGCGCCCGTACGCTACCCGCACCCCGATCTCGAACGGCCGCTGAAAGGGACGTACGGGGTCGTCGTCTTCCACGAGCAGATCATCGACATCGTGGCGATCATGACCGGCTGCGGGCGCGGCGAGGCGGACCGGATCCGGCGCGGGCTGTCCGACCCCGAGTCACAGGGGCGGATCAAGGTCTGGTTCGCGCAGCACGCGGCGGCGAAGGGCTATGACGCGGAGACGATCCGGCGGACCTGGGAGATCGTCGAGGCGTTCGGCTCCTACGGCTTCTGCAAGGCGCACGCGGTCGCCTTCGCCGTACCGACGTACCAGTCGGCGTGGCTGAAGGCGCACCACCCGGCCGCCTTCTACGCCGGGCTGCTCACGCACGATCCCGGGATGTACCCCAAGCGGCTGCTGCTGGCGGACGCGCGGCGGCGCGGTGTGCCGATCCTGCCGCTGGACGTGAACGAGTCGGGCGTCGCACACCGTATCGAACTAGTGTCTGAATCTGACGGGGTGTGGGGGCTGCGACTCGCCCTCTCCGATGTGCACGGCATCAGCGAGGCCGAGGCCGCGCGGATCGCGGACGGACAGCCGTACGCCTCCCTGCTGGACTTCTGGGAGCGGGCGCGGCCCAGCCGTCCGCTCGCTCAAAGGCTCGCCCAGGTGGGTGCGTTGGACGCCTTCGGCGCCAACCGGCGTGATCTGCAGCTGCACCTGACCGAGCTGCACCGGGGTGCGAGGGGTGCCGGGGGCGGTCAGCTTCCGCTGGCGGGCGGCCGGAAGACCGCGCCCGCCGGGCTGCCCGACCTGTCGGAGGCGGAGCGGCTCAGCGCCGAGCTGGGTGTGCTCTCCATGGACGCCTCACGCAATCTGATGGACGACCACCGGGAGTTCCTCAAGGAGCTGGGCGTGGTGTCCGCGCGGCGGCTGCGCGAGGCCCGGCACGGCGAGACCGTGCTGGTCGCGGGCGCCAAGGCGGCCACCCAGACCCCGCCGATCCGCTCCGGCAAGCGGGTCGTCTTCACCACCCTGGACGACGGCACCGGCCTGGTCGACCTCGCCTTCTTCGACGACTCCCACGACACCTGCGCCCACACCGTCTTCCACTCCTGGCTGCTGCTGGTGCGCGGGGTGGTGCAGCGGCGCGGCCCGCGCAGCCTCAGCGTGGTGGGCGCGGCCGCCTGGAACCTCGCCGACCTGATCGAACTGCGCGACGAGGGCGGCCTCGACGAGGTCGCGGCCCGGCTGGCGGAGCCGGCGCTGGCCGGGCCGTCGCCCGAGGACCCGACGCACGGCCGGCGCGTCCGGATGCCGACCGGATACCAGATGCACCCGTGGGCCGATCTGCGGCCCGCGGGACAGGAAGCCTCACAAGGGCCTTCGGCCGTACGGAAGTTGTGGCACCAGAGTCCGGGGAGTGCGGGATGACCATCCTCTGCGTACGTTTCCAGCTGCCGCCGATGTACGAGGCGGCCCTGCCGGGGCTGCTCGGGCTCCTGGAGGAGTTCACCCCGGTCGTCGAGGCGCTGCCGCCGGACGGGGCGCTGGCCGATCTGCGCGGCGCCGAACGCTACTTCGGGCGCACCGCCGTCGAACTGGCGTCGGTGATCCGGGTCCGCGCCCTCGCACTGCACGGCGTCGACTGTGCGATCGGCGCCGGGCCCGGCCCGATGCTGGCCCGGATGGCGCTGGCCGACGCCCGGCCGGGAGCGACCCGCGTCGTCCCCGAGGACCCGGACGGCATCGCGGAGTTCCTCGCCGGCAAGCCCGTCGCCGCGCTGCCCGGCGTGGGCGCGGCGACCGCCCGCACCCTGGGCGAGTACGGCCTCGACACCCTCGGCCTGGTCGCCGCCGCACCCCTGTCCACACTGCAGCGCCTGGTCGGCGCCAAGGCCGGCCGTGAACTGCGGGAGAAGGCGGGCGGCATCGACCGAGGCCGGGTGGTCCCGAACGCGGTCACACGCTCCCTGATGACGGAACGCCCCTTCGAGCGCGACGAGTTGGACCCCGACCGGCACCGCCGCGCCCTGCTCTCGGCCGCCGAGGAGATCGGCACCCGGCTGCGCGCGCTGGAGAAGGTCTGCCGCACCCTCACCCTCACCGTGCGCTACGCCGACCGCACCTCCACCACCCGCACCCGCACCCTCACGGAGCCGACCGCGCACTCGGCGG
The DNA here is from genome assembly GCF_044391385.1 of Streptomyces sp. NPDC018693. Taxonomy (NCBI): domain Bacteria; kingdom Bacillati; phylum Actinomycetota; class Actinomycetes; order Kitasatosporales; family Streptomycetaceae; genus Streptomyces; species Streptomyces sp. NPDC018693. The sequence goes on from NZ_JBIRZZ010000006.1 coordinate 67,046, forward strand.
CCCTGACGAGAACGGCGTACGGCCTGTACGAGGCGCTCGGCCTCCAACGCGCCCGCGTCCGCGCGATCGCCCTGCGCGCGGAGGGACTGACCCCCGCCGACCGGGCCTCCCACCAGCTCACCTTCGACCCCGTCGACGAGAAGGTCCGCCGCGTCGAGGAGGTCGCGGACCGGGCGCGGGCGAGGTTCGGGCCGAGGGCGGTCATACCGGGGTCGCTGGCCGCGTGAGGGGTTGGGGCGCCTGCTTGCACAGCAGGTCAGTTGGCCCACGGCGGAGTGATCCGGGTGCCGTCGGCCAACTCGGCCTCCAGGCCGATCGACGTGGTGACCCAGGACAGGGCCGTGTGATCGGTCGGATTCTCGACGCCGAAAGGCGTGCCCGGGGTCACGATCACCGTGTCGCCGGCGGTGATGCGGTGGTTTTCGCCGTCGAGGGTGATCAGGAGTTCGCCGACGAGCAGATGGAAGATCTCCTCCCGATTGACGGTGTGCACGGGGGCCTTGGTCCCCGCGGGGATCTCGCCGCGCCAGGCGCACAATTCGGTGCTTCCGGTGCGTGGGGTGGCGTACGAGACGAAGCGGGCGCCGTGGATGGCGTGGGTCATGGCTTCGGATGAGCGGATGACGGGCAAGGGTTGCCTCCCCGGGTGGAGTATGGTCAAGGAGCTTGACTATATGGTCAAGCTGCTTGACCTAGTCGTCAAGGGTGTTTCAATGCCCTCGTGCAGAACTCCGAAGCCATGGCCCTGTCCGCCGCCCTGCTCGCCGTCGCCGGGGAGCTCACGCAGCGCATCAATGACGGTGTGGTAGCCCGCGGTTTCGAGGGGGTGCGGCCCGCTCATGGATTCACCTTCGCTCGGATGGCTCCGGACGGGGCGACGGTCACCGATCTCGCCGCTCATCTCGGGGTGACCAAGCAGGCGGCCAGTCAGCTCGTCGACGAGATCGTGCGCAAGGGGTATGCCGAGCGTCGGCCGCATCCCGATGATGCCCGGGCCCGGCTCATCGTGCTGACTGAGCGGGGTTGGGCGTGTGTGCGGGCGGCGGAGGAGGTGGCTGCGGGGGTGGTGCGGGCCTGGGGGGATGTGCTTGGTGAGGGTGAAGTGCGGGCGTTGTGGGGGGCTTTGGCGCGTATTGCGCCCTGCGGTCCCGTCAGGCCCGCCTGGTGAGGAGTTTTTTTACTGACGCGTAACTTCCCACGTCACCTACTCGACCGTAACTTGTCGAGTGAACAGCATCCTCGTGATCCGGATCACAGGGCGTAAGGCCCCGCACTCTCCCCATGCCTTTCCCCATGAGCCGCAAGGAGATCACCCGATGCTGCCCTGGAAGCGAGTGCTCAGACCGCTGGCCGCGTTCCTGCTGGCCGCCGCGGCCGTCACCCTCCCCGCCGCCTCCGCCCAGTCCGCCGACACCGCCGTCGCACCGAGCGGGGGAGGCTGGAACGACTACAACTGCAAGCCGTCCGCAGCCCACCCCCGCCCCGTCGTCCTCGTCCACGGGACCTTCGCCAACTCCGTCGACAACTGGCTCGGCCTCGCGCCCTACCTGAAGAACCGCGGCTACTGCGTCTTCTCCCTCGACTACGGCCAACTGCCCGGCGTCCCCTTCTTCCACGCCCTCGGGCCGATCGAGAAGTCCGCCGAGCAACTGTCCGCGTACGTCGACAAGGTGCTCGCCGCCACCGGCGCCAACAAGGCCGACCTCGTCGGCCACTCGCAGGGCGGCATGATGCCCCGCTACTACCTCAAGTTCCTCGGCGGAGCCGCCAAGGTGAACGCCCTGGTCGGCATCGCGCCCAACAACCACGGCACCACCCTCGGCGGACTCACCAAGCTGCTGCCGTACTTCCCGGGCGCGGAGGACCTGCTCACCACCGCCACCCCCGCGCTCGCCCAGCAGATCACCGGATCCGACTTCATGGCCAAGCTGAACGCGGGCGGCGACACCGTCCCCGGCGTGCGCTACACGGTCATCGCCACCAAGTACGACGAGGTCGTCACGCCCTACCAGGGGCAGTTCCTGAACGGACCCGACGTCAAGAACGTGGTCATCCAGGACCTCTGCCCGCTCGACCTGTCCGAGCACGCGCTGATCGGACTGACCGACCGGATCGCCTTCCACGAGGTGACCAACGCGCTCGATCCGGCGCACGCCAGGCCGACCACCTGCGCGTCGGTCTTCCACTGACCGGGAGCAGAGCTGTCGCCGGGGCCCGACCGGCCTGAGCCGCCGGTCGGGCCCCGGAGTCCGTACGTCCGTACGGTCCTCAGCGGGCCTCACGGCCGCCGGTCACCGCGCGCCGCCGCACCGAGGCGAACAGCACCGCCGAGCCCAGCGCCAGGACGGCGGCGCCGCCGACCGCGAGATACGTCGTGCTCGCGTCGCCGCCGGTCTCGGCGAGGTTCTGCGGGGCACCGGCGGCGCGCGGCGCGTTGGCCGGGGACGACGAGTCCTCGGCGGGCTCCGCGGTTGGATCCGCCGTGGTCGTCGCGTCGTCGTCCCCGTGGCCGTTGTGCTCGATCGTCGACTTGTCGGTACCGGCCTCGATCTGCTGCTCGGACGGCGCCGATGCCGCCGGAGCCGGGCCGTCGCCGCCCCCGAAGGTGACGTCCGAACAGGAGTAGAACGCCTCCGGGCTGTCCGAGCGCTGCCAGACCGCGTACAGCAGATGCCGGCCCGAGCGCTCGGGAAGCGTGCCGGAGAACGTGTAGAAGCCGCCCCTCGCGACCGGGTCCGTGGCCGTCGCGACGGGGTGCTCCAGGTCCAGGTCCGACCAGGCGAGCGGCTTCGCCGGGTCGTAACCGGCCTTGGTGACATACACCTTGAAGGTGCCCCTGTGCGGGGCCGTCACCCGGTACTTGAAGGTGTACGACCCACTGCTCACGCTCGTCGCCGGCCAGTCCGCGCGTGCCAGGTCGAGGCCCTTGAACGCCTCGTTGTTCGCGCTGCACAGCGTGCCGTCCGGGATCAGCTCCTGGTGGCGGCCGTTCGCGTCGCCGATGCGGACGCCGTTCCAGTCGTACAGCGCCTGGGTGCCACCGGCCGCGACCGCCGCCGCGCAGGCGGCCGACTTCGGGCTCTCGGGGCCCTCCGCGTAGCACTGCGCGACCCTGCTGACCGGGTCGCCCATCGAACCGTGTGCGGCGGCGGGCGCGGCGGACAGCGCGGTCAGTGCGAGCGGGGGCAGGCCAAGGGCGGCGACGAGGGCGGCCGTACGGCGGCGTGCGGGCATGCGGGAACTCCTCGGAACGGTCACTGGGTGCGCGGGCTGCGTGCATCCCCTGGGGGCGATCCGAAGCTAGCCCGGACGGACCGTGAAATCGCCTGCTGGAGGCGGGTGATGGAGATCCTTATGGTCGCGTTAAGGAAGCGCTGAGCCTGGCATCAGACAGCTACCGTGCGCACATGAGTGACAACGGGATCCGGGCGGCCGACGCCGCCGACACACCGGCCGTCAAGGCCGTCACGGACGCGGCGTACGGCCACTACCTGGAACGCATCGGAGTGATGCCCCAGCCCATGGAGGCGGACCACGCGACGAACGTGGCGGCGGGCAGGGTGTTCGTGACGGGGGATCCGGTGGTCGGGCTCGTGGTCGTCGAGGTGTTCGAGGACCATCTCTTCCTCGACAGCATCGCCGTCCACCCCGACGCGCAGGGCACGGGCGCGGGGCGACGGCTGCTGGGGTTCGTGGACGCACACGCGCGTGCGCTGGGCCTGCCCGAAGTGAGGCTCTACACCAACGCGCTGATGTGGGAGAACCAGCGGATCTATCCCAAGTACGGTTACGAGGTCGTGGCGCGCCGCGTGGACGGCCCCTACGACCGCATCCATTACCGCAAGCGGCTGGACTGACGAACCTTTCGGTTCAGCCGTCCGGCCACCAGGTGCGTGCGATGTCCTTCCGGATCTCCGGACGGCCGGCAGGGCGCTCGTCGGCTTCCTCGCGGACCTTGTGGCTGTCCGTCTTCTTCAGGGGCTTCTGCACGGTTACGCGGCGCATCGCTGCCTCCTTCAGGGCTACCGGGTTCCGCATTCTCACGGAGGTAGACCCTTTGGGCGAGAGTTCCTCATCGGCCACCGGTCTGTCAGTGGCGGCTGTCACGATTCGCACTGTCAGTGGCGGGTGTCACTCTTGGGTGCATGGTGAAGAGCACGGAATCGAGTGACGGTTCGACTGCGGGGCGTGTCGACTGGGACGCGGCCGCCCCGGCCTTCGACGACGAACCCGATCATGGACTGCGCGATCCGCGGGTGCGCGCGGCCTGGGCGGATCGGCTGCGCGGCTGGCTGCCGGAGCGCCCCGGCGACGTCCTCGACCTCGGCTGCGGCACCGGCAGTCTGTCGCTGCTCGCCGCCGAGCAGGGACACCGGGTCACCGGCGTCGACCGCTCGGCCCCCATGCTCGACCTGGCCCGCACCAAGCTCGCCGGGCATGACGCGGAGTTCCTCCACGGTGACGCCGCGGCACCACCGGTAGGGAAGCGCCGCTTCGACACCGTGCTGGTACGTCGTACTGGTGGAGGGCGTGTGGGGGACCGTCAACCCGGTCGGCATACCGGCGGACCGCCTCACCGCTCTGCTCACGCCACTCGTGGAGCACATACGCCTGGAGCGGCTGTCGCCGGACGTGCGGCTGTGGGGTGGGGCGGTGGCGGACGAGCGGTATGTCGTGGTGGCTAGGCGAGCAGGGGGGTGAAGGGGCCCTGGTGGGCCAGGGACTCCAGTTCGGCCAGTGCGGACAGGGCGGCGGACGCGGCCCGGGGGTCAGACTGGCGCAGGCCGCTCTGCTCGAACTCGTCCTCGTCCAGGCGTCGTACGTCCGTGCCGTCGGCGGAGCGCCACAGGTCCAGGTCGAGGTCCTCGACGACCAGCTCCGTGCCGGAGAGGGTGGCCGGGCGGGTGATGTCGCAGTACCAGCCCTTCACGGTGCCTGTCGCGTCGCGGACCTCCTTCACCGAGTACCAGCGGTCGCGCCAGTAGTACTCCGTGAAGACGTCGCCCGGCTCGAAGCGGACGAAGCCGAAGTCGCGTGTCGCCTCGCCCGCCCAGGGCGCGCGGACGGCGACCCGGGTGCCGTCGTCCGACAGCAGCTCCGCCGGGTAACGGATCTTCGTACGGCCCGCCTTCACCAGGACGACGTCCACCACGCGGGGAGCTTCAGCCGAGTTCGCGGACATGGCGCACCTCCGTCGCGCGGACCTCGTAACCGAACCACTTGTTGATCGCGAGCATCGGGCCGTTGTCCGTGTCGTTGCCCGTGTACGCCTCCGAGTACCCGGCCTCGCGGGCGCGGCGCAGGGAGTAGTTCTTGACGAGCTTGGCCAGACCCCGGCCGCGGTAGGCGCGGACGGCGCCGGTCATGCCGGAGAGGTAGCGCGTCACGCCGTCGGTGTGGGCCACGGTGAAGGCGGCGGGGCGGCCGTCGACGACCGCGACCGAGGTCAGCTCCAGGTCGACGAGGGGGTGTTTCCAGTTCTCCTCGATCCACGCGTCGTAGTCCGTGAACTCCGCTGAGATGTCGCCCGGTTCGTCGAGCACTGTCTCGGCGTCCAGTCGGAAGAGCGGGCGCGGGTCGTCCGCGTAGTCGGCGGCCGTGCGCAGTTCGACGCCGGGTGGGAGGGCCGACGGGAGGGGCGGCAGGTCGGCGTGGGTCAGGTCCAGGCGGAGGAAGTGGGCCGAGCGGCTCGGGCGGTAGCCGCGCCGCTCCGCGTGGGCGCGGTGGGCCGGCTCGTCCAGTACCCAGGTGAAGACCCTGGTCACGCCGTGCGCCGCCAGGTGCTCCTCGCCGGCCCGGGCCAGGAGCGTGCCCGCGCCGCGCCGCGTCCGCGCGGGGTCCACGTACACGTTGACCGAGCCCAGGCCGGGCTCCGGGCTGTCATGGGCGACACGCACCTGGGCCGTGCCGATGATCTCGCCGTCCTCCTCGGCGACCAGCATGCGGACATGGGCGTCGGGGTGGGTGTGGGCGAGCTCGTGGAGCAGGGAGTCCGGGGTGGACAGGAGGTAGGGCAGCGCGCGGTGGCGGGCGCGGACGAAACCCTCCGCGTCGGCGCGTACGCCCGGGCGCAGGTCGCGGACGATGATGGTCATGTGAGTGGACGCTACGGCGGAGGCGTGCGGGGTGCCTCCCATTTTCCGGCGGGGACGGGGAGAATCGGGGCGTGACCTTGAAGATCCACATCGATGAGGGCGCCGCTCCGCCGTACGAGCAGGTGCGGGCGCAGATCTCCGAACAGGCGCGGTCGGGCGAGCTGCCGGTGGGGTACCGGCTGCCGACGGTGCGGGGGCTGTCCGAGTCGCTGGGGCTGGCGGTGAACACCGTGGCCAAGGCGTACCGGGCGCTGGAGACGGACGGGGTGATCGAGACACGGGGGCGCAACGGCACGTTCGTCGCTGCCGCGGGCTCGGCCGCGGAGCGGGAGCTGGCCGCGGCGGCGCAGGCATATGCCGAGCGGGCTCGGCGGTTGGGGGTGGGGGAGGAGGCGGCGGCGGCCGCTGTGCGGGATGCCCTGCGGGCGGCTCGTGGGGAGGGCTGAAACAGGGTTCGGCACCGCCGGATCGCGCCGTCGTGGCTGAGCACCGCTGCGGCGGAAAATGGGGGGCGGCGGAATCAAGGCGTCGGTGTGAGAAGGGCGCGGGTCGGGTGTAGGCCCGCTCGTGTCGCCGTTCTCGCGAACGCGTGTGCGTTTCGCACGGCGGCGCCGCCCGGGTCGTTGTTGAAGTAGGCGTAGACGTCGTCGTCGGTGTGCCAGGTGGTGGCGATGCGGTCGAGCCAGGTTTCCAGGGCTCGGCGGCCGTAGTGGGGCCAGGGGTGGGCGAGGCCCTCGTGGAAGCGGAGGTAGCCCCAGGTGGTCGTGCGCCAGAGGGGGGTCGTCGGGCGGGAGCGGGCGTCGGCCCAGCACAGGGCCGCGCCACGGGACTCCAGGACCGTACGGACGGCCGGGGTCCACCAGGAGTCGTGGCGGGGTTCGACGGCGACCCGGGTGCCGGGCGGGAAACGGGACAGGCAGGTGTCCAGGAGGGCGGGGTCGGCGCGCAGGGTCGGGGGGAGCTGCAGCAGGACCGGGCCGAGGCGGTCGTCCAGACCCTGCGCGTGGCTCATCAGCCGGTCCACCGGCTCCTCCGGGTCCCGCAGCCGCTTGATGTGGGTCAGATAGCGGCTCGCCTTGACCGCCACCACGAAGTCCGGCGGCACCCGGTCCCGCCACGCCTCGAAGTTCTCCCGCGTCGGCAGCCGGTAGAAGGCGTTGTTGATCTCGACCGTGGCGAAGTGCGCGGCGTACTCCTCCAGCCAGAGGCGCATCGGCAGCTCCGGCGGGTACAGGACGCCTCTCCAGTCCTTGTACTGCCACCCCGAGGTGCCGACGTACAGGGGCATACCCCCATCAAAGCACTGCAGGACTACAGATACAGGCCGGCGTCCGCGCCGGCGCGCGGCTCCGGCAGGGACGTCGGGGACGTGCCCCGGCGCAGGGCGTACAGCTCCGCCAGCGTCGCCCCGTCCCGCCCGACGGCATCCTCCCGGCCGTGGGCCTCACTGCCGAGCCAGTCCACCGCCTCCCGGTGGGTCAGCCGGCCCACTTCGATACGGGCCAGGCAGCGGCCGGGGCGGACGACGGCCGGGTGGAGGCGCTCCAGGTCCTCGTTGGTGGTGACGCCGACCAGGACGTTGCGGCCCTGGCCGAGCAGGCCGTCGGTGAGGTTGAGGAGGCGGGACAGCGCCTGGCCCGCCGTGTGCTTGGCCTCGCCGCGGATCAGCTCGTCGCAGTCCTCCAGGAGCAGCAGCCGCCAGCGGCCCTTGCCGGTGGAGTCGTCCTCACCGATCGCGATGTCCATCAGATAGCCGACGTCGGAGAAGAGCCGCTCGGGGTCCAGGACGCAGTCGACCTGGCACCAGTCCCGCCAGGAGCGGGCGAGGGTGCGCAGCGCGGAGGTCTTGCCGGTGCCGGGCGGGCCGTGCAGCAGGAGCAGCCGGCCGGCGATGTCCTCCGGGGTGGTGCGCATCAGGCGGTCCATGGCGTCCGCCACCGGCGCCGTGTAGTTCGCGCGCACCTCGTCCCAGGTGCCCGCGGAGATCTGGCGGGTGGTGCGGTGCGGGCCCCGGCGCGGGGAGACGTACCAGAAGCCCATGGTCACGTTCTCCGGCTGGGGTTCGGGCTCGTCCGCCGCGCCGTCCGTCGCCTCGTCGAGCACCTGCGCGGCCAGTTCGGCGCTGGTCGCGGTGACGGTGACGTCGGCGCCGCGGTTCCAGCGGGAGATCAGCAGCGTCCAGCCGTCGCCCTCGGCGAGCGTGGCGCTGCGGTCGTCGTCGCGGGCGACCCGCAGCACCCGGGCCTCGGGCGGCAGCAGGGTCGCACCGGTGCGTACGCGGTCGATGTTCGCCGCGTGCGAGAACGGTTGCTCGCCTGTCGCGAAGCGGCCGAGGAACAGCGCGTCGACGACGTCGGACGGCGAGTCGGAGTCGTCGACGGTGAGCCGGATCGGCAGAGCGTCGTGTGGGTGTGCGGCAGACATGCCGCCCATGATCGGGCACAGGAGGCCCCTGTGCACCCGGTTTCCGTGGTGCGTCCGGTGTGTCGGGAACCGCGCCGTGCGCCCGGAGTGCGCGCGGTCTCGTACCCGCCGGGCGTCCCGACGGGTACGGAACCGCCGCGTCAGCCCACGGCGTCCGCCGCGAGCCGGACCGCCCGCCGGGTCCTGCGGACCACCGCGTACCCCTTGGTCAGGGCGCGGTCCCTGGCGAAGGTGCGGGCGATCGCCCGGCCGTCGAGGAGCCGCTCGAACTCCTCGCCGGTGGTGCTGCGCCGTACCGTCACCCGCCGCAGGGCGTACGGTCCCTGCGGCCGGCGGGCCAGGGCATTGCCGACGGCGAGCGCCTGCGTGAAGCCGTGCTCACGCACCGCGGCGCGCACCCGGCGGCTGGAGTAGCCGTACGGGTAGGCGAACGACACCGGCAGGGCGCCCAGTTCGTCGGCGACGATGTCCCGGCAGCGGGCCAGCTCGGCGCGCAGGGTGCCGTCGCCGAGCTGGTCGAGCTGGGGGTGGGTGTGGCTGTGGCCGCCGATCTCGACGTCCGCGGCGGCCAGTTCGCGCACCTGCCGCCAGTCCAGCATGGTGTCCAGGCCGCCGCCGGTGTCGTACGGACCCCGGATCCAGCCGGTGGAGACGAACACGGTGGCCGGGAAGCCGTGCTTGGCCAGGACGGGGAGGGCGTGCCGGTGCACGCCCTCGTAGCCGTCGTCGAAGGTGATCAGGACCGGGCCGGCGGGCAGGGGCCGGCCCGCCCGCCACCGCGCCGCGAGGGCGGCGGTGGTGAGCGGGGTCAGCCCGCGCTCCGCGATCCGCCCCATCTGCTCCGCGAACGCCTCCGGCGTCACCGACAGGGCGCGCGTCGCGTCGTTCGGCTCGACGGACACCGCGTGGTACATCAGGATCGGCACCCCCGCGCGGCTCATACGACATCCACCTCCGCCGACCGGCCTGCCGCCCCTTCACTTGTGGCAACCGGCTCGGCCGCCGTGTCCGGCTGCGCGGTGGTTGAAGGGTTCGGCCGGCCTGTCGCGCCTTCGCTTGCGGGGACCGCTGGGTCCGGCTGTCCGGTGGCCGTGGGGTTCGGCTTGTCCGGTGCTCTTCGTGCGCCCGCCGCGCCGGCGTTGCCGGTGCTCGTCGACTCCGCTCCTTTCTCCGCTCCTTCCTCCGCTTCTTCTTCCAGCCCTTCCTCTGCCCCTTCCGCCACGGCCTTCGGATCGATGGGTACGACGGCGAAGGTGGTGCCGTTGCGCCGGGCACGGAGGGTGCCCACGAGGTAGCCGCCGGCGGCGGTGAGGACGCCGGTGACGATGGCGGCCGCGCGGCGGGCGCCGCCGCGGCGGGCCAGGGCGGCGTCGCGCAGGCCGCGGACCACGCCCGCCGGGAGGACCCGGGTGGTGTAGCGGCGTTCGGATTCCAGGCCCTTGCCGGTGCCGACGCTGCGGGCGACGAGGGCCTTGGAGAGGCCCTCGGCGTAGGTGCGGGTGCGGAAGTAGCCGAAGCGCTCGCGTCCCGCGGGGACCTTGTGGTGGATGACGGCTCTGTCGTCGATGAGCAGGACGGCGTCGGGTCTGGCGTGGCTGAGCCGGATGCACAGCTCCGTCTCCTCGCCGCCGAGCGGGCGTTTGTCGCCGTCGCGGCCGATGCCGGTGGCGAAGCCGCCGACCAGGTCGAACGCGGTGCGCCGGAAGGAGGCGTTGCCGCCGAGGATGTTGCGCACCCGCACCCGGCCGGGTGGCAGCCCCCGGTAGGAGCAGCCGACCACCCAGTCGAACTCCTCCGGGAACCACACGGGCCGCTTCCCGGAGGACCACACGGGCTGCGCCTTTCCACCGACGGCCAGCACCCGCGGGTCGGTGTAGGGGTCGGCGAAGCGGCGCAGCCAGTCCCGCTCGGCGACGGCGTCGTCGTCGAGGAACGCGATGACCTCACCGCGCGACGCGGCGACTCCGGTGTTGCGTCCGGCCGACAGCCCGCGCGGGCCCGCGTTGGGCAGCACCCGCACCTCGTCGTCCTCCTTGTACTCCCGGACCAGCCGGTCCAGGAGAACCGGGTTGTGGTCGACGACCACCAGGGTCTCCAGCGGCGGGTGACTCTGCGCGCGCACCGAGGCGACCGCGGCGAGGATGTCCTCCCAGCGGTCCTCGGTGTACACGCAGATCACCACCGAGATGTCGATCGGGATCAATGTGCCTCTCCCCGCACCGAGTCGAGCAGCGGCGAGTGGTGCGGACGGCGGCGCAGAGCCCGCCGGTTGGAGCGCTCCTTGAGGATGACCCGCAGCACGCGCAGCCCGTCCCGCACGGCACGCAGGTTGCTGACGCCGTGGATGCGCAGGTACTCGTGGCTGGGGATCTCCTGCACCTTCAGCCCCGCCTTGACGACCCGGATGTTCATCAGCGTCTCCACCTCGAAGCCGGTGCAGTCGAGGTCGATCTTGTCCAGGCAGTGCCGCCAGAAGGCGTTGTAGCCGTAGCACAGGTCGGTGTAGCGGGCGCCGAACTTGCGGTTGACGACGGCGCACAGGGCCCGGTTGCCCAGCCGGCGGATGAAGGTCATGTCGTCGGTGCCGCCGCCGTTGGCGAAGCGGGAGCCCTTGGCGAAGTCGGCGCCCGAGACGAGCGCGGAGACGTACGACACGATCTCGTTGCCGTCGGCCGAGCCGTCCGCGTCGACCATCACGATGATGTCGCCGGTGCAGGCCGCGAACCCGGTGATCAGGGCATCCCCCTTGCCCTTGCCCTCCTGGCCGACCACCCGCACGCCGGGCCACAACTCACGGGCGACCTCGACGGTGTTGTCGGTGGAGTTGCCGTCCACCAGAACCACCTCGTGGATCCAGTCCGGCAGGGTCTTGAAGACGTACGGGAGGTTCTCCGCCTCGTTCATGGCGGGGATGACGACGCTCACCGGCGGCGCGATCGCCAGGTGAGAGGAGATGGGACGGTACTTGCCGGCGGTCGACGGATCCCGGTGGTCCTGGTGATCGAGGTCGCGGAGATCCCCGTCACGGAGATCCCCGTCGCGGTGATTTTGGTCCGATGTCGCCGGCTGCAGAACGGAACTCATGAGTCTGGTCCCTCTCGTCCGGTGGGCAGCCCGCCCCTGGGCAGCCCGGTCCATGTCCGGTTCGAAAGGGGGGTTTCTCACCCGTCGCGCTCACGGGCACGGCAAGGCCGTCTCCGCGCACGCCGGGTGAGCTGGCAAAGCTGACCGGCTCCGGAAAACGGCCGCCGGTCGCGCGGCACGGCTCGGTCACATGTGCGGTCACCGAGCACGGCACCCCCCTACCGCGCCCCGCGCCGGGATCCGTCGCGGTCCTTGAGCCCTCCCCTGGAACCGCGTGCTGACGGACCGATGCGGGTGAGATGTATGACGGTATTGATGATTGAGCCCGTATGGCAAGACCAGGGACGAGGCTCACCTTTTCGTTCTTTTGACCGTTACACTACGGCTCGTCCCGTCATGGTTCCCTGCTTTTCGGAAAATAAGAAGGCTCCCCGGAAGCGGCGGACGCCTCCGGGGAGCGGTGGGGGGATGTCGTGGGGGGAGGTGCGGGACGTTACGGGACGAGCCTCAGCAGCCGGTTCGGCGAGCCGGAGCCCGGGCTGGTGACGACTGAGGTGGTGGCGCCGTTGACCAGCGCCGTGGCCACCGCGGCGGGCGTCGCCGAGGTGTGGCCGGCCAGGTAGACCGCCGCGGCGCCCGCGACATGCGGGGTCGCCATCGACGTACCGGAGATCGTGTTGGTCGCGGTGTCACTGGTGTGCCAGCCCGCCGTGATGGACGAGCCCGGCGCGAAGATGTCAAGGACGGAGCCGTAGTTGGAGTAGCTCGCCCTGGCGTCGGTACTGGTGGTGGCGCCGACGGTGATCGCCTCGGTGACCCGGGCCGGGGAGGACGAGGAGGCGTTGGTGTTGCTGTTGCCGGCCGCGACCGCGTAGGTGACGCCGCTCGCTATGGAGTTGCGTACGGCCGTGTCCAGGGCTGCGGAGGCGCCGCCGCCGAGGGACATGTTGGCGACCGAGGGGCCGGAGTGGTTCGCCGTCACCCAGTCGATGCCGGCGATCACGCCCGCCGTGGTGCCCGAGCCGCTGTTGTTCAGCACCCGGACCGCCACGATGTTCGCCCGCTTGGCGACGCCGTAGGTGGTACCCGCGACGGTGGAGGCCACATGGGTGCCGTGGCCGTTGCCGTCCTGCGCGACGTTGTCGTTGTCGACGGCGTCGTAGCCGTTGCGGGCCCGGCCGCCGAAGTCGCTGTGGCTGATGCGGACGCCGGTGTCGATGACGTACACCGTCACACCGCTGCCCGCGCTGTCCGGGTAGGTGTAGGTGCCGGACAGCGGACGCGAGGTCTGGTCGATGCGGTCCAGGCCCCAGGGGGCGTTGGACTGCGTGGCGTCCATCCGGACGGTCTGGTTCTGCTCGACCGAGGCCACGGCCGGGTCGGCCGCGAGTCTCCTGGCCTCGGCCGCGGAGAGGGTGGCGGTGTAACCGTTCAGCGCGGCGCCGAACGTCTTGTCGACGCTGCCGCCGTACTTGCCGACCAGGCTCCTGCCTTTGCTCGAAGCGGCCTTGAGGCCCGTCCCCTGCTTCAGGGTGACGATGTAGCTGTCCTTGATCGCCGTGGGGGAGTCGGCGGCAAGGACCCTGCCCTCGGCCGGGGCGGCCTGGGCGGGCAGGGCGGTCAACCCGCCCACGAGGGCGGCGGTCGCCAGACCGGTGATCGCGGCGAACCGGAGCTTGCTGCTACGCAGTTGTGCCATTACGAGGGAGTCCTCCTCAGGCGGGGCGCGCGCCGGGGTGGGGCGCGCGTCTGTGGGGGGTGCGCGCTCTGCGCGCGCACGGCCCCGAAGCGTCGCGTTCCGCTTGGGGCTGGAGTAAAGAGTCGGCCGTCTACGTGGGTAGATCAAGAGAGTTGAGCTGCCGTCAACAAACTTGTCATGAACGCGTAACAGAACGCACAGGCGACCCACAGGAACAGATGTGTGGATGCCCTGAAAGTCTTGGCATGGACACTTCCCGTCAACACGCGTAGTTGCTACGACAGTTGTGGCAGAGATCCTGCTAAAGGGAGGTTCCATGAGACGTTCCCGAATCGCGGCATTCGTCAGCTCAGTCCTCCTCGCCGCCGGCACCGCCCTCACCGGGGCCGCGACGGCGCAGGCGTCCCCACTCGCCGCAACCGGCGGCTATGTGGCCCTCGGCGACTCCTACTCGTCCGGCGTCGGCGCGGGCAGCTACATCAGCTCCAGCGGCGACTGCAAGCGCAGCACGAAGGCGTACCCCTACCTGTGGAACGCCGCCCACTCCCCCTCGTCGTTCACTTTCGCGGCCTGCTCGGGCGCTCGAACGGGTGATGTTCTGGCGAACCAGCTCGGCGGCCTCAACTCGTCCACCGGCCTCGTCTCGATCAGCATCGGCGGCAACGACGCCGGCTTCGCCGACGTCATGACCACCTGCGTGACCAGCTCCGACAGCACCTGCATCTCCCGCATCAACACCGCCCGCGCGTACGTCGACTCGACGCTGCCCGGCAAGCTCGACACCGTCTACGACGCGATCAGCAGCAGAGCACCCAACGCCCGGGTCGTCGTGCTGGGTTACCCCCGCTTCTACAAGCTCGGCACGACCTGCGTCGGCCTGTCCGAGACCAAGCGCAAGGCCATCAACGACGCTTCGGACCACCTGGCCGCGGCGATCGCCAAACGGGCCGCCGCCCATGGCTTCGTCTGGGGCGACGTCCGGTCCGCCTTCACCGGCCATGAGATCTGCTCCGGCAGCTCCTGGCTGCACAGCGTCAACTGGTTCAACATCGGCGAGTCCTACCACCCGACCGCGAACGGCCAGTCGGGCGGCTATCTCCCGGTGCTCAACGCCAACGACTAGGAACGACTAGGACAGCCCCGACAGTCCCTGAGGACTGACCGAGTCGGAGGGAGAAGGGGAGGAGGCCCCGTCCGTCGGGGTCTCCGTCACGCAGGTCACCGAGAACGGCACCGAGTTCGAGGTCCCGCGCCGGGGTTCACGCACCTCCACTTCCAGCGCGTTCTGATACGTCCCGCTCTCGGCGTACGTCGTCACGAACACCCGGTCCTGCTTCGTCCGCCCGCCACCCGCCGGGAAACTCAGCGTCTTCCAGCCGGGGTCCATCACGTCCCCGTCCCTGGTCACCCAGCGGTAGGTGACCTCCGCCGGCAGCCGGCCCACCGTGAACGTCGCCGTGAAGGCGGGCGCCTGCTCGTCGGGCGGCGGACAGGTGCCCGAGTAGTCGGTGTGCGCGCCGGTGACGGTCACCGACACGGACTGCGGCGGAGTGGCCGTCGTCGGGCTGTCGCTGGGGGAGGGGCTCGGCTCCCCGGAGGTCTCGCCGCCGGTCGGGGTCGGCGACGCGGACGAACTCACCTGCGTCGCGGGGCCCTCACTGTCCGCCGCACCGGCTCCACCGCCGCCGTCGCCGTCGCGGTTCAGCAGGCCGTACGTCAGTCCCGCCACCGCCAGGGCGAGCACGACGGCTCCGATGATCAGAACGGTGGCGGTGCGCCGGTCGCGGCGCGGGGCGGTGGCCGTCGCCAAGGAGGGCTGGGTGGCGGCCGCGGAGTACGGCCGGGGCGGGGTCGGCGGCTCCTGGCGCAGCGGCTCGGTGGCGGCCGTCGGCGGATAGGGCGGCGGTGCCGCATGCACGGTCCCGGCCTGCGGGGTCCCTCCCCCGGAGGGTGCGCCCCCAGCCGCGACGATCCGCAGCTCCTGCTCGGCCCGCTCGGCGGGCAGCCGGTCGGCGGGATCCTTGCGCAGCAGCCCCTCGATCACGGGGGTGAGCGGACCGGCCCGGTGCGGCGCGGGCAGCTCCTCTTCGACGATCGCGCGCAGGGTGCTCAGCGGAGTGTTCTGGCGGAACGGCGAGTTGCCCTCGACGGCCGCGTACAGCAGCACGCCCAGCGACCACAGGTCCGACTCGGGACCCGGCCGGCGGCCCAGCGCCCGCTCCGGTGCCAGGAACTCGGGGGAACCGATGACCTCGCCGGTCATCGTCAGCGCCGAGCTGCCCTCGACCCGGGCGATGCCGAAGTCGGTGAGCACCACCCGCCCGTCGTTCGCCATCAGCACATTGGCCGGCTTCACGTCCCGGTGCAGCACCCCGGCGTCGTGCGCGGCGCGCAGGGCGGCCAGCACCTCCGCGCCGATGTGCGCGGCGCGCTGCGGGGTGACCGGCCCCTCCGCGTCCAGCAGCTCGGCCAGCGAGATCCCGCGGACCAGCTCCATCACGATCCAGGGCCGGCCGTCCTGCGTGGCCACGTCGTACACCGTCACCACATTGCGGTGCGCCACCCTGGCCGCCGCCCACGCCTCGCGCTCCAGCCGGGCGTACATCCGCTCGACCTCCGTCGAGGGCAGTCCGGCCGGCGCGCGCACCTCCTTGACGGCGACCTCACGGTGCAGCACCTCGTCCCGGGCCCGCCACACCGTGCCCATGCCGCCCTGGCCGAGCGCGGACAGCAGGCGGTACCGCCCCGCGATCAGACGCTCACTGCCCGCTTCCTCGGACACGGCCGCCCCCTCTTCGCACTCCGCGCGATATCTCCCCAAAGTAGCTCAGCCGAGTACGGATGCCGCCCCCTTGAACACCAGTCCGGCGCCGAGGACCACGACGACCAGCGCCGACCACAGGGGCGCGGCCCGGCGCACGGCAGTGACCGCGGGGTGCGCGCTCCAGCGCGGGCGCCGGTCCAGCACCCGGGTCACCCCCGACCCCAGCCGGACCACCGCGAAGCCGGCCGCGGTGAGGCTGAGGGCGAGCCCGACGCCGTACGCCACGACCAGCAGCAGCCCGAACCAGGCGTGCCCGAGCGCGGCGGCGCCGACCAGCACGACGACGGCGGAGGGGCTGGGCACGAGCCCCCCGGCGAAGCCGAGCAGGATCGTGCCGCGCACGGTGGGAGCGACGGGGTGGGAGTGTGTCACGCCGCCGTGGGTGTGGGTGTGGGTGTGGGTCTGCGGGTGGCCGTGGCCGTCGTGATGGTGGTGGTCGTGATCGTGGGGATGATCGTGATCGTGGTGGTGCGCGGGCGCGCCGACGAGGGCGAGGCGGCGCTCGGGGGCTTTGACGGGCGCAGGGTGGTGCACATGGCCGTGTACCCGCGCCGCGCGCCGGGCGCGCACGGCGCGTCGTAGGAGGGTGGCGCCCGCCAGCATCACCAGGGCGCCGCTGGCCAGGCCCAGCCAGGCGATCACCGAGGGGGCCGCGGCCGAACCGGCGGTGACCAGGAGGCCGAGGGCGACCACGCCGAGGGTGTGGGTGACCGTCACCGACGCGGCCAGGGGCAGGACGTCCCGCAGGCGGGCCCTGCCGCCCCGGGCGGCGGCGGTCGCGGCCATCAGGGTCTTGCCGTGGCCCGGTGCGAGCGCGTGCATCGCCCCGAGCGCGACCGCGAGGACCAGGGCCAGGGCGGCGAAACCGATCGTCAGGTCCTGACGGGCGACCAGGCTGTCCAGCGCCCGGGTCCACCGGTCGGCGCCGCGCGGCAGGACGGACGCCGCGGGCGCTTCCGTCCGTTCGTCCTCGGCGAGCGCCGGGCCGCCGGGCCGCACCCGCAGGGACGCGGTCGCGGTGTCGGCGGGAGAGGAGAGCAACTCCTGGGGATAGTCGGTGAGTTCACGCGACACGGACGTTGTCGGTACGTCGGTCGTGGTGAGCGTCATCCGGTCGCCGCGCGCGGTGATCTCCCGCCAACCCGGGCCGGAGGAGGCGCCCGCGCCGCGGAAGGTGAGGTCGACGCTGTCGCCGGACGGCAGCGGCGCGGTGAGGCCGCACTCCACGCGGAGGGTGTCGAGACCGGCCTGACCGGGGCCTACGGCGGCCCGGGCGGCGGTGACGGTGAGCGCGACGGGGCTGCCGTCGACGGTGAGGCGGCTGTCGGTGGCGGCCGTGTCGCAGCGCTGCCGGGCCCAGGCGTCCAGGCCCAGCCGCTCGATGTCGGGCCTGGCCTGGGTCGCCGGGATCTCGGCGAGGTCCTCGACGTGGTCGACGAGCAGGCGGCCGGGGGCGGCCACGAGGCCGTCGTAGCGGTTGACGGTGAAGTTGCCGAGGGGGTGCGCGCTCGCCGGCGCGGCGGGCAGCAGGGCGAGCGCGCATCCGGCCGTGAGCGCGGCCGCGCAGGAGGCGAGCAGGCGGCGGGGGTTCACTGGTTCGTCTTCTCCAGGGTCTGCAGGGTCGTCCGGGCCGTGCGGGCGGCCAGGGGTGAGAAGCCGGGGTTGAGTTCCAGGGCGGCCGAGAGATGGGCTCGGGCGTCCTCGGGGTGGCCCGTGGCGGCCTCGATCACGCCCAGGTGGTGGAGGAAGGCGGCGTTGCGGTAGCCGGTGGCGTTGGCCTGGCGGGCGTACGGGAGGGCCTCCGCGCTGCGGCCGTTGACGTGCAGGGCCCAGGCGAGGGCGTCGGCGGTGTGCACGGTGTGCCGGCGCGACCACTCGGCGCGGGCCGCGCGCAGGGCCTCCGCCCTGTCGCCGTGGTCGGCCGCGGCGAGGGCGGTGTCCAGGTCGGCGTTGACGCCGCCGGTGCGGGCGAGGGCGGTCCAGGCGTCGACCAGCGCGTACTGGTTCGCGGCCTTCGCCTGGTCGCCGTCCTGCCCTCGGGCCTCGTACAGCTCGCCGAGCGCGACGAGCGGGCCGGGCAGGGGAGTGCGGGCGACCAAGGTCTCCAACATCCGGATCGCCTCGGCCTGTCGGCCGTTCGCGGCCTGGGCACGGGCTCGGCCTTCGAGGGCGGGGAGGTAGTTCTCGTCGGCGGCCAGGGCGCGGGCGTACAGGTCGAAGGCGGTCTCGTACTCGCCCTGGTTCCAGGAGAGTTGGGCCAGCTGGGTGGCCACGTAGGCGATGTCGCCCGGGGTGGTCGCCGTGGTGAGGGCCTGGGTGAGGACGCGGCGGGCGGTGGTGGTGTCGCCGCGCAGTTCGTGCACGTAGGCGTAGCGGGCGAACACCGGGATGCCGGGGCGGCGGGTGTCCGCGGTTCTGGCGGCCGCCAACGCGTCGTCGTACCGGCCGAGTTCGACCAGGGCGTCGATACGTGAGCACAGGGCGCGTTCGCTGTAGGGGTTCTGTTCCAGGGCCCGGTCGGCGTAGGTCAGGGCCGACTTGAAGTCGTGGCGGGCGGCGGCCAGCGCGGCGTGGGCGGACAGGGCCTGGTCGTTGTCCGGGTGCAGGGCGAGGGAGCGCTTCAGCGCCTGCTCGGCGAGCGGGTAGCGGGAGGGGTCGCCCTGGGTGCGGGCCTGTTCGACGTAGGCGAGGGCGAGGGTGGCCCAGGAGGTGGAGTCCTTGGGCTGGGTGCGGAGGTGGGCCTGGAGGGAGGTGATGCCGGCGTTGAGATCACCGGTACTGAGCAGAGCGGGGTCGACAGTGGCCACCGCCGGCACGGCCGCCCCCCGCCCACTGTCACTGGCGGCCCCGAGGGCGATCGCACCACCGGTGAGCGCGACCGCCAACAGCACCGCACACAACCCCAGCTGAGCGAACCGCCGAACGGATCCGCTCACCCGCACTCGCGGGGTGCCGCCGCGCCCACCCGTGCCGCCCCTGGGGGCACCTCCCAGACCCTTGAGGCACTGGGGGAGGCACGACTGCCCGCGGCTGCGCCGGCTGAAGAGACCCGCTGCCGGGTGGGCGCCGCCCCAGGGGTGCGTCCGCCTGCGGTTGCGCCAGCCGAGGAAGGCCGTTGCCGGGTGGGCCCCGCGCCGGTGGCATGTCTGCCCGCAGCTGGGGCCATGGTCGTGGCACGTGGGCATGTGTCTCCTCGGTTGGGCAAAAGGTCCGTTGGCAGGGTGCCGTCGGGCAGCGCCGTCACGGGGCGCGGGGCTGTGCCGATATGCGGCTCCGCCGCGTGGGCGCGACCAGCCACGACGCACCCGCAGAGAAGCGACGGCCGTAGCGGCACAGTCGGCCTTAGTAGGCCCGCCCCCGCATCCGCCGCCACCACATCAGCCCCCCGCCGATCAGCAGGATCCCGGCGGCACCGGCACCCGCGGAGGTGGCGATCAGGGCCGTGTTGGAGTCACCGGCCGAGCCCGCGGGGCGAATCGCGTCGCCCAGCTGGTTGCGGACGTCGTTGCCGCTCGACACCCCCTTCGCGAGGGGACCACGCGAACCCTCGGTGGGCAGGGCCACATACGGGAAGCTCTTCTCGAACTCCTTGTCGTTCTTGTCGACCGCGTCGCCGAGGTCGTTCGGCGCGCCCACCAGTTCACCCTCGACGACCTGCAACGCCGCGTCGATCACGTCGTCGGTGAGCCGACGCCCGTTGGGGAAGCCCGCGTTGTCCCCGTCGAGGACGCCGAGCCGCTTGGGGTCGGCGGCCGGCTTGATGGAGGTGTTCAGGCGCAGCTGCTCGGACGGCGTGACGTGCGGGGGCTGGTTCAGCCCGTTCACGCCCTTCAGGAACACGTCGACGAGGTCGTTGCGCGGCTCCGCCGGAGCCTTGATCTTGTAGATCGCCTCGATGAGCTTCGGCAGCTCGGGCTCGGTGACGTTCTTCAGGAACTGCGCGTCGTCCTTCGGCTGGGACGCGTTGAACTTGTCCTTGTCCTTGATGGGGTTGACGACCTCGTTGACCAGCGGGCTGCCCAGCCGCGACACCTGGGTGAAGTTGCCCTGCGCGGTGCGCCGCTGCGTGGTGGACCAGATGCCGACGACCGGCTGGTGCGAGGACTGGGTGATCAGGTCGTTGGGGACCTGAAGGGCGATGGAGTTGACGTTGTAGCCCTTGAGCGTGTCGTTGCCGACCTCGGAGAGGTTCCCGCCGTACAGCAGGTCGAAGACGCGCAGGTCCAGGAAGAACGGGTCGTCGGCCTGCCCGGCGAAGGTCTGCGCGCCGTTGGAGAGCTTGTAGACCGCCTGCTCACGCAGCTTGGCGTAGTCCGGCATGGACGCCTTGCCCACGTTGGAGGGCGCCACCGGCACGTCGTCCGCCAGCTTCGTCCGGTGGACGGCCTTGCCCTTCTTCAGCTTGACCAGTTCCAGGTCGTACGTCTGCGTGACGTTCAGGTCGGGGTCGTCCAGGCTCTCGACCGCGCCCGTGTTGTACAGGAAGGTCTTCTTGTTCTTCACATGCGTCTTGAAGGTGTACCGGAACAGCAGGTCTTCCCTGGCATCCCCGTCGTTGTCGATGCGCAGCTCGTACCGCGCGTCCTCGGCGAACGTGAAGAAGTTCGGGCCGCCGGCCGGCTCCTCGAACGGGATCCAGTTCGCGATGATCGTCGTCGTGTCCGGCTTGTCCGGGCTGACGAAGGCGTACACGTCGGTGTTGTCGTACTGCGGTGTTCCGGAGATCAGCGGGGCCTCGCGGTGGCTGGAGGCGGAGGCCGCCCCCGGTTCCAGCGTGGCCACGCCGGCGGCCGCGAGCCCCCCGGTGGCCAGCGCCCCGCAGATCAGGGTCGCGACGCTCCGGCGCCCCGCCGTGCTCCCGCGCCCCGCGCCGCTCCTGGAATTAGGTGTCGTCATGCCGTCCGTCCTCAGTGCCAACTTGCCTTGACGGACGGGTATACGGAGCGGACCACCCGATCGGATGGGTCTGAGAACAAAAAAATCTTTCTGCCCGGCCACCCGCGTTTTCGGGCCTCCGATCCGTACCTCCACCGGAGGTGTGTCCGTGGGGAGATCCCTGGGGAGAGGGGGACGGCATGGAGGCGGACGAGCTTCTGGTGCGCGTGGCCGGCGGCGACCAGCGGGCGTTCGAGCGGCTGTACGGCCTGGTGTCCGGACCGGTGTTCGGGCTCGTACGGAGGGTGGTGCGCGACCCGGCGCAGTCGGAGGAGGTGGCCCAGGAGGTGCTGCTGGAGTGCTGGCGCACCGCCGGCCGCTACGACCCCGGTCGCGGCAGCGCCCTGTCCTGGATCCTGACCCTCGCCCACCGCCGCGCCGTGGACCGGGTGCGCAGCGCCCGCGCGGCCGGCGAACGCGAGGAACGCGAGGCCCGGCGCGCCCACCACCCCGCCTTCGACCAGGTGTCGGAGGAGGTCGAGGCGGGCCTGGAGCGGGAGTGGGTGCGCCGCTGTCTGGACCGGCTGACGGCGCTGCAGCGCCAGTCGGTCACCCTCGCCTACTACGACGGCTACACGTACCGTGAGGTCGCCGAGCGGCTCAAGCTGCCGCTGGGCACCGTCAAGACGCGGATGCGCGACGGGCTCACGCGGCTGCGCGACTGCCTGGGAGGTGCCGCATGAGCCTGCTCGACCGGCTGCGCCGCGAGGACCCGCACTCGCTGGCCGCGCCCTACGCCCTCGACGCCCTCGACCCCGAAGAGCGGCTCCGCTTCGAGCGCCATCTGCGGTCCTGCGAGCGCTGCTCCGAGGAGGTGCGGGCGCTGTCCGAGGACGCCGTCCGGCTCGCCTGGTCCACGGCCGCCCCGCCGCCGCCCGAGTTGCGCGACCGCGTCCTGGCCGCCGTACGCGCCACTCCGCAGGAGCCGGCCGCGCCGGTGCGTGAGCGCACGCCCCAGCTGCCGCCCCACGTCTGGGGCACGCAGCCGCCGCCCGGACGCGTCCGTGCGCCCCGGCCGCGCCGTCCCCTGTTCGTGCCGTTCGCCACCGCGACCGCCGCGGCCGCGATGGTCGTCGCCGCGCTGTTCGCCGTGCAGGCCGACCGCACCCGGGACGAGCTGGCCGCCGAGCGGGACCGGGCGCGTGAGATCGCCCACGTTCTCGCAGCTCCGGACGCCCGAGCGAGCACCGGGCGGGACGCGCGGGGCCGAAGTATCGGAGTAATCGCTTCCGTATCCGAGGGGGAGGCGATCATCACCTTGAGCGGGTACGACGATCTCCCGAGCGGCAAGGCGCACCAGCTGTGGCTCATGCGCCCCGCCGCGCCGCCGCGCTCCCTCGGGCTCCTCGACGGCGACACGCCCTTGGTCGCGACCGGTCTCGACAGCAGAGCCACGTCACTCGCTGTGACCGTCGAACCCGACGGGGGGTCAGCTCAGCCCACCACTCAGCCCATTGTCCAACTCGCCCTGGAATCGGTTGGATTCGGAGAGTAGTCAACGACGGGTCGTCAACCCCCTTGCGGGGAAGGTGAATCCTGTGACCGCGATACACGGGTGCCCCGACGGGGCGATAGGGTTAACCTGCCCGGGCCGGGTGGACTCGTACGGGTGGGGAGTGACATGGAACAGATAACAGTGCGCAGCAGGGCGAGGGTCCCTGCGATCACCTGCGGGAGCAGCGCGAGCAGTTCGCGGCTCGACCGCCATCTCTCGGTGCTGGCGGGCCCCGCCATACCGCAGCGGGAGACGGTCGAGGCGACGTCCCTGATGCGGGAGCTGACCGCGCGGGACACCACACACCAGCCGAGCGACCGGGGCAGCCGCGTGCGCCGCGTCTCGCTCTTCGCCCCCCTGCGCCGACTGCGCCGCTCCCTGTTCGGCGGCCACCGGCACTGAGTCACCGAGGGCCCGCGTTCAGGCGGCCACACCGTCCCGGCGCAGTGCTGCGATCTCGCCGTCCGTCATCCCCACGGCGCGCAGCAACGCCCCGGTGTGCTCCCCCAGCGCGGGCACCTCACCCATCCGCGGCCCCGCACCTCCCGGCAAGGTGATCGGCGGCAGCAACGCCCGCAGGGGCCCCACCGGAGTCCCCACCTCCCGCCACCGCTCCCGGGCCGCCAGCTGCGGATGCTCCGCCACCTCGTGCAGATCCCGCAGACGGGCGCACGCGATGCCCGCCTCCTCCAGCCGCGCCAGCGCCTCGACGGCCCTGAGCAGCGCCAGCGCCCTGCCGACCAGCTCGTCCGTGCGTTCGCGGTTCGCCACCCGTGCCGCGTTCGTCGCGAACGCCGGATCCGTCCCCAACTCCGGTCGGCCGACCACGTGTTCGGCCAGCCGCCGCCACTCCCGGTCGTTCTGCACCGACAGCAGCACCCGGCCGCCGTCCGCCGTGGCGTACGCGTCGTAGGGCGCGATCACGGCGTGCGCCAGCCCGGTGCGCGCCGGGGCGGTGCCCCCGTGCATCGTGTGGTGCAGCGGATGTCCCAGCCACTCGGTCAGCGCCTCCAGCATGGAGATCTCCACCGGCCCGCCCCGCCCCGTCGTCCCGCGCCGCACCAGCGCCGCCAGCACCCCGGAGAAGGCGTACATGGCCGCCGCGATGTCCGCCGCCGGGATCCCCGCCTTCACCGGCTGCTCCGGCGTCCCCGTCACCGACACCAGCCCCGCCTCGCACTGCACGAGCATGTCGTACGCCCGCTTGTCCGCGTACGGCCCACCACTGCCGTATCCCGAGATGTCCACGGCGATCAGCCGCGGGTGCGCCGCGCACAGCGTGGCCGCGTCCAGACCCAGCCGGGCGGCCGCGCCCTGCGCCAGGTTCTGCACGAACACGTCCGCGTCCGCGACCAGCCGCCGTACGACGTCCAGGCCGCGCGGGTCCTTCAGGTCCAGCGCGATGGACTCCTTGCCGCGGTTGCACCACACGAAGTGCGAGGCGAGCCCGGCGGCCGCCGTGTCGTATCCGCGCGCGAAGTCGCCGCCGTCGATCCGCTCCACCTTGATGACCCGAGCGCCGAGATCGGCGAGCTGACGGGTGGCGAAGGGGGCCGCCACGGCCTGTTCGACGGCGACGACGGTGATGCCCTCCAGGGGCAGGGGGAGTCCGTGCATGAGCTGGATCATGTCCCCCGACCCCCGTGTTTGTCAGTACGACCCCGGTCTCTGCCGGTGGCTCAGCGCCCGTACCGGCGGACCGCGAGCGGTGCGAACACGGTGATCAGCACCGCGCACCACCCCAGCGACCCGGCGATCGGATGCGCCACCGGCCAGGCCGCGCCGTCCGGGCCGGGCGCGTTGCCGAAGAGGTCGCGCAGGGCCGTCGTCACCGCGCTGATCGGATTCCACTCGGCGAGCGCGCGCAGCCAGCCGGGCAGGTTGCCGGTCGGGATGTAGGCGTTGGACAGCAGCGGCAGCATGAAGGTCGCGCTGCCCAGCTGACCGGCCGCCTCCTCGCTGCGGGACAGCAGTCCGAGGAAGACCCCGACCCAGGTGCAGGCGAACCGGAAGAGCAGCAGCAGCGCCACCGCGCCCACGGCCCCGCCCGCCGACCCCTCGACGCGCCAGCCCACCGCCAGCCCCACCAGCAGGAACGGCACCGTACCGGCGGCCGTGACGACCAGGTCGGCCAGCGACTGCCCGAGCGGCACCGCCGCCCGGCTCACCGGCAGGGTGCGCAGCCGGTCGGTCACGCCCCGGTGGACGTCCTGGGCCGACTGGAACATGCCCGTCATGATCCCGTTGGCGGCGGTCGCCACCAGCAGGCCCGGCACCAGGAAGGAGCGGTACTCGGCGCCGGGCATGGCCAGCGCGCTGCCGAAGACATAGCCGAAGAACAGCAGCATGGTGATCGGCATGGTCTGGGTCAGGACCACCAGCGCCGGGTTGTTGCGGACGCGCAGCAGCTGGCGCCCCAGCATGGCCGTCCCGTCGTACGCGAGCGCGCTCATGCCGCCACCCCCTGCGTGAGGGACAGGAACACCTCGTCGAGGGTGGGCCGGCGCAGGCTCGCGTCGAGCAGCGGCACGCCCGCCGCGTCGAGTTCGCGCACCAGGCGGGGCAGGGTGAGGGTGGTGTCGCGGCTGACCGCGCCGACGGCGTGCCGCTCCTGGTCGAACGACGGCTCGGATCCGGTGAGTCGATCGAGGACGGCGGCGGCCCTGACGAGGGACTCCGGGTCGGCGACCACCACCTCGGCGTAGGAGCCGATGAGCGCCTTGAGGTGCTCGGGGGAGCCCGTGTGCGCGACGCGCCCCCGGTCCACGACGGCGATCTCGTCGGCGAGCTGGTCGGCCTCCTCCAGGTACTGGGTGGTCAGCACGACCGTCGTACCCTCGCCGCGCAGTTCGCGCACCGCGTCCCAGACGCGGGACCGGGAGGCCGGGTCCAGGCCGGTCGTCGGTTCGTCGAGGAAGAGCACCTCCGGGCGGCGGACCAGGCTCGCCGCCAGGTCCAGCCGGCGCCGCATACCGCCCGAGTACGTCGACGCGGGCCGGTCGGCGGCCTCGCCGAGCCCGAAGCGGTCGAGCAGCTCCGCCGCACGGCCGCCCGGCTCCGGCAGCCGGTGCAGCCGGGCGAACAGGCGCAGGTTCTGCCGGCCGGTGAGGTCCCCGTCGACCGTCGCGTACTGCCCGGTCACGGCGATCCGGCGGCGCACGGCCGCCGCCTCCCGCACCAGGTCGTGCCCCGCGACCCGGGCCGAGCCCGCGTCCGGCCGGAGCAGCGTGGTGAGCAGACGGACGGCCGTGGTCTTGCCCGCGCCGTTCGGGCCGAGCAGCCCGCACACGGTGCCCCGGGGGACGGCCAGGTCCAGTCCCCGCAGGGCGTGCACGTCCCCGAAGCGCTTCGCCAGTCCTTCACTAAGTACACCGTACGTAGTAGTCATGGAGCGACCATAGCGCACTACGTACGGTGTACGTAACTACGATGGTGGGCGAGGTGATGATCGATGGCGGGCCGAGCGGCCGTACCCGAAGTGATCTGGTCCCGCCCCGAGCGGACGGGACGGGGACCGAAGCCGGCGTACACCCGGGCCGACATCGCGGCGGCGGCCGTGCGGATCGCCGATGCGCAAGGGCTCGACGCGGTGTCGATGCGGCATGTCGCCGGCGAACTGGGCTGCGGCACCATGTCGCTGTACAACTACGTCCCCCGTAAGGAGGACCTGTACGAGCTGATGGTGGACGCCGTCAGCGGGGAGCACGAGCTGTGGGAGCCGACCGGGGACTGGCGGGCCGACATGCTGCGGGTGGGCCGCCGGACGCGGGAGCTGATGCACCGGCATCCCTGGCTGCCGCGGCTGATGTCACCGGTGTACGGGTTCAGCCCGAACGCCCTGCGCTATCTGGAGCACTGCCTGGCCTGCATGGATCCACTGGACCTGTCGTACGGCATGAAGATGCAGCTCCTCGGCATGCTCAACGGCGTGGTGACTACCTACGTCAGCAACGAGCTGGCCACCGCCGAGCGGGCCAGGGCGCTGCCGTGGTCCGCGGAGGAGGAGCACGCGGCGCGGATCGCCTACCTGGGCAGCCAGGTGGCCAGTGGGGCGTATCCGAGGATGGCGGCGGCGTTCGCGGAGGATCCGGGGCCGATCGATCTGGAGGCCGTGTTCGAGACGGCGTTGCACAAGGTGCTGGACGGGTTCGTCAGACCAGAGTGAACTGACCCTCCGGCCCCTCCTCCTGGTGGTCCAGCACCGAGGCCGGACGGCGGGCGGCCTCCGGAACCGGCAGCACGCCCGCCTTGCGCAGCGCGCTCGCCGTGACCGGGTCCGTCACCGTCAACTCCTCCCGCTGCGGCCGGAGTTCCGCCAGGAGCGCCAGGACGGTGATCAGCTCCAGCAGCTCCGACGTCCAGGACTGCGGCCAGGTCGCCGGGCGGATCGCCGCCAGCGTGCCCGGCTCGGCCCGCGCCGTCCTCGTGGTGAACCACTGCTCCAGGACCCGCACCCCGTCGGCCTCGAAGTCCCAGGCTTCCGGCGGCACCGGGGAGATACGGCCCTCGTCGAGGTGCAGCGCCTCCTCGTCGCGGTCGTAGTGCAGGGTCAGGGGGCGGGTGGGCAGCGGGGCGCGGACGTACGGGCGGCGTCCGCCGGGGAGTTTGGGGCGCTCGCCGTCGCGTCGCATCAGCCACAGGATGCGGCGGCCCAGCTCCACACCGCGCGCCCACGGCTCCGGGTCCCCGGTGAGCGGGACGGTCAGGTCGGGCCGGGCCGCCGCCAGGATCCAGGCCAGGACGTCCAGCGGCTCCGGGACGTGGCCCAGCCGCGCCGCCAGCTGCTCCCGCAAACCCGGCACCAGATTCGGCTCCGCGCCGCCCGGGCGGCGGAACAGGGGGCGGACGCGGGCGGGGCGCAGCAGCGGCAGTGCCGAGGTCGCGTAGACCGCGCCGGGCGTCTCGACGAGGAAGACCTGCCGCTCGTCCACCACCCGCCACAGCTCGGGCCGGGCCGCGTCGATCAGCCGGTGGTCGGGGATCAGCCACTGTTCGTCGAAGGGGGCGCGCAGGACTCGTACCGGCTCCGCACAGGGACCGGCGGCCCGCGCCAGCCGCTCGGTGCCGGTGGACTGCCCCGGCAGCTGCCCGACCGCCGAGTTCAGGGTGCGGGCACGGGTCGCCTCGAACAGGGCCTCCCGGTCCTCGGCCTTCATCAGCGCGTCCCAGCGGGCCCTCAGGGACCCCGCATCGGGCCCCGCCGGCCACCCCCGACCCACCCGAGGCGGTGCGACGGACCACGGCATGAGGTCCGCCAGCAGCGGAGCGTCGTCGTGCGTCACGCGGTGCATCGTACGACGCGCCCACCCCCAGCGGCGCGGACAACTGCCCGAACACCCCCACCGGCCCGCAGGTGCGCTTACGCGCCCAGGGTCACCGTGAACGAGAACCGTTCCTGCACCCCCCGGGGGCGCGGGGAACTGCGCGAACACCCCCACCGGCCCGCAGGTGCGCTTACGCGTCCGGGGTCGCGGTGGACGAGAACCGTTCCTTCAACCCCCCGGGGGCGCGGGGAACTGCGCGAACACCCCCACCGGCCCGCAGGTGCGCTTACGCGTCCGGGGTCACGGTGGACGAGAACCGTTCCTGCACCCCCCGGGGGCGCGGGGAACTGCGCGAACACCCCCACCGGCCCGCAGGCATAGACGGCACCCCCAGCGGAGCGCTCACGCGTCCAGGGTCACCGTGAACGAGAACCGGTCCCCCCGATAGTGAATGACCGCCACATCCAGCACCCGCCCACCCGCGTCATACGTCACCCCCGTGTAGTGCAGGATCGGACTGAGCAGCGGAACGTCGAGCAGCCGAGCCGTCTCCGGATCGGCCAGCCGCGCCTCCACCGTGTCCGTGATGCGGCTGATGTCCGCCCCGACCACATCCCGCAGCACCTTGGTCATCGGCGAGCGGACCAGGTCCTCCGGGTCGATACGGTCGGCCAGTTCGGCCCGTACCCAGTTGCGCGCGTGGTTCGTCGGCTCGCCCGTCGTGTCGTCGCTGCGCAGCCGGTGGTACGTCGCCACCTCACCCACATCCGGGAAGTGCTCGGTGAGCTCGCCCGGCACGGGGACGCGCCCGTGCTCCAGCAGTTCGGTCGTCATGCCGGACTGCTGGGCCACGATCGCGTCCACCGAGCCGAGCAGCCGCACCGGGGCGCCCCGGCGGGCGTCCGGCTCGATGAACGTGCCCCGGCGGCGGTGGCGTGTGATCAGCCCCTCGTCCTCCAGCTCCTTCAGCGCCTGCCGCATGGTCAGCACGCTCACGCCGTAGTGCCCCGCCAGCTGCTCCTCGGTGGGCAGGCGCAGCGGGTCGTGGGGCGAGCGGCCGAGTATCGAGGCGCGCAGCGACTGCGACACCTGGTACCACAGCGGCAGTTTGCGGTTCAGGACGATGGAGTCCGGGGCGAAGGAGGTCACGGGCCATCCGTACCGGGAGGGGATCTTTCAGTGCAAGGGCTGGTGCGGGGCGCGGAAGTGACGCTCCAGGCCCTGCCACACGTCGTCGTAGCCCCGCTGGAGGTGGTCCGCGCCGGCCGCCTGCCCGGTCAGCGTGACCGGCCAGCGGGTCTCGAACATGAACGCCAGCCCGTCGTCGACCTTCTGCGGCCTCAGCTCGGCGGCGCTCGCCCGGTCGAACGTCTCCCGGTCCGGGCCGTGCGCCGACATCATGTTGTGCAGCGAGCCGCCGCCGGGGACGAAGCCCCCCGGACCGGACGTCTTCGCGTCGTAGGCGCCCTCGATCAGGCCCATGTACTCGCTCATCACGTTCCGGTGGAAGTACGGCGGCCGGAAGGTGTCCTCGCCGACCAGCCAGCGCGGCGCGAAGACCACGAAGTCCACGCCGGCCAGCCCCGGGGTGTCGGACGGCGACGTCAGCACCGTGAAGATCGACGGGTCCGGGTGGTCGTAGGAGATCGAGCCGATGACGTTGAAGCGGCGCAGGTCGTACACGTACGGCACATGGGTGCCGTGCCAGGCCACCACGTCGAGCGGGGAGTGGCCGTAGGTGGCGTGCCAGAGGTTGCCGCAGTACTTGTTGACCACCTCCACCGGGCCCTCGACGTCCTCGTAGGCCGCGACGGGCGCCCGGAAGTCGCGGGGGTTGGCGAGGCCGTTGGCGCCGATCGGGCCGAGGTCGGGGAGGTGGAAGGGGGCGCCGTAGTTCTCGCAGACGTAGCCGCGGGCGGAGGCGTCCAGGAGTTCCACGCGGAAGCGGACCCCGCGCGGGATCAACGCCATGTCGCCGGGCTCCGCGTGCAGCAGGCCGAACTCCGTGCGCAGCAGCAGGCCGCCCTGCTCGGGGACGATCAGCAGCTCGCCGTCGGCGTCGCTGAAGACGCGGTCCATGGAGGCGTTGGCGTGGTACAGGTGCACGGCCATGCCGGCCCGCTGGGTGGCGTCGCCGTTGCCACCCAGGGTCCACAGGCCCTGGACGAAGTCGGTCCCCTCCGGCGGCTGCGGCAGCGGGTTCCAGCGCAGCCGGTTGGGGTCGGGGACGGTCTCGGTGAACGGGGCCGTGCGGATCGACCCGTTGTCGGTGCGGGTGAACGCCGGGTGCGCGGCCGACGGGCGGATCCGGTACAGCCAGGAGCGGCGGTTGTGCGCCCGCGGCTCGGTGAACGCGGAACCGCTCAGCTGCTCCGCGTAGAGCCCGAGCGGGGCGCGCTGCGGGGAGTTGCGGCCCTCGGGCAGGGCGCCGGGCACCGCCTCCGAGCTGTGCTCGTTGCCGAATCCCCGCAGGTAGGTCAGCCCCTCGGCGGTCTTGCGCGCGTCCCCGCTCATCATCGCTCCCTTGCGTCTGATTCCTATGCAACACCGTAGGATTGCGTTTTCGCGGGCGCAAGAGGCACGCGCTTCGTCGTCCGAAAGGACGATCACCGCGGACCGGAACCAGACCCCAGGGGGATCCCTGTGTCGGACCCGTGTTCTACGCTCCCGGCATGTCGTGGACGCGCGGAAGCCTCGCCGCGCTCGTGGTCTGTGTCCTGCTGCTGACCGGATCCGCGAGCTGCGGCTCCAGTGATGCCCAGCGGGGGGCGGACAGCCCGTCGGTCACCCCCGTGGGCGAGCTCCTGGACCAGACCGACGAGGAAGGCCGCCGCTACCGCGAGGTGGACGGCAAGGCGGTGCCCGAGGTCGGCATCGAGGTCACCCCGGACACGAGCGACGGCAGCTGGGCCGTACGGCTCACCCTGCGGCACTTCACCCTCTCCCCGGAGGGCACCGGGGAGTCGGCCGCCGCCGGGCGCGGCATCGCCCGGCTCTTCGTGGACGAGCAGGCCGTCGCCGACCTGCGCACCCCCGAGTACCGGATCCCGGTCGGCTTCCTGCCCAAGGGCACCCACCACGTCACCGTGCGCCTGTACGCCGACGACGGCACGGTGTGGGCGATCGACGGCAAGCCGGTCGAGAGCACGGCGGACATCACGGCCTCCGAGCCGCAGGAGACATCACCGGCCGCCACCCCCTCCGGGACCGCCTCGGCATCCGCTTCCCCGGATCCCGACCGAAAGGCACCCTGAAGACATCATGAAGGCCGTGCCCCCAGCGACACCGCTCCGTCGCGCACCCGTGCAGCGGCGCAGCGCCGAACGGCTGACCAGGATCCTCGACGCCTGCGCCGACCTGCTCGACGAGGTCGGCTACGACGCGCTCAGCACCCGCGCCGTCGCCCAGCGCGCCGGCGTCCCGATCGGCTCGGTCTACCGCTTCTTCGGCAACAAGCGGCAGATGGCCGACGCGCTCGCCCAGCGCAACCTGGAGCGCTGGTCGGAGCGGGTCGCCGAGCGCCTCAAGGAGGCCAGGCGGGGCGACTGGCGTGCCGTCATGGACGCCGTCCTCGACGAGTACCTCGCGATGAAACGCACCGCGCCCGGCTTCTCCCTCGTCGACTTCGGCAACCAGATCCCGGTCGGCTCCCGCCACACCGAACCCAACACCCGCGTCGCCGACCGCCTCACCGCCCTCCTGTCCGGACACCTCGACCTCGAACCCGACGACGACCTGCGCCGCACCTTCCTGGTCGCCGTGGAGACCGCCGACACCCTCGTCCACCTGGCCTTCCGGGTCGACCCCCAGGGCGACGAGAAGATCATCGAGGAGATGCGCACCCTGCTACGGGCCTACCTGGCCCGCGTACTGGACTGACCGGGAACGTCCCGCCGGCGTGCGTGGCCGAACACCGCGCCGGACCGATCCTCTCCGACCGGCTCGGCTGACAGGTACTGCCAGACACTCCCCACCGTTCATACCGGTCGGTATGCTCCCTCCGGGGCCCAGTCCCACGCACCACGTCACCGTCGCCGCGTCCCACCGGGAGGACCCGTGTCCCGCACCGCCCTGCGAATCTGCCCCCTGTGCGAGGCCACCTGCGGGCTGACCCTGACCATCGAGGGCACGGCGGTCACCGGGGCCCGCGGTGACCGCGAGGACGTGTTCAGCAAGGGGTTCATCTGCCCCAAGGGCGCCTCCTTCGGCGCTGTCGACGGCGACCCCGACCGGCTGCGCGCCCCCCTCCTGCGCAAGGACGGCGAGCTGCGAGAGGTCAGCTGGGCCGAGGCGTTCGACGCGGTCGCCGCCGGAATCCGGCCCCTCGTCGAGCGGCACGGGCCGAACTCCGTCGGGGTCGTCCTCGGCAACCCCAACGTGCACACCGTGGCCGGCGCCCTCTACCCGCCGGTCCTGCTCGCCGGCCTCGGCACCCGCAGCCTGTTCACCGCCTCCACGGTCGACCAGATGCCCAAGCACGTGTCGAGCGGCCTGCTCTACGGCGACGCCAACGCGATTCCCGTGCCCGACCTGGACCACACCGACCATCTGCTGCTCATCGGCGCCAACCCCCTGGAGTCCAACGGGAGTCTGTGCACCGCCCCCGACTTCCCCGGCAAGCTCAAGGCGCTCAAGGCGCGCGGCGGCACGCTCACCGTGATCGACCCGCGCCGCACCCGCACCGCCCGGCTCGCCGACCGCCACCTCGCGATCCGCCCCGGCACCGACGCGCTGCTGCTCGCGGCGATGACGTACGTCCTCTTCGAGGAGGACCTGGCCGACACGGGCGAGCTGGCGCCGCACCTCCAAGGGGTTGATGAACTCCGGGACGCCGTACGGGACTTCAGCCCGGAGGCGGTGGCCGCCGCCTGTGATGTCGAGGCGCCGCTGATCCGCACGCTCGCCCGTGAGCTGGCCGCCGCGCCGAAGGCCGCCGTCTACGGCCGTATCGGCAGCTGCACCGTCCCGTACGGCACGCTCGCCAGCTGGCTCGTCGACGTCCTCACCATCCTCACCGGCAACCTCGACCGCCCCGGCGGCGCCCTCTTCCCACAGGCCGCCACCGACAGGACGCCCCGGCCCGCCGGACCCGGCCGCGGCTTCCAGCTCGGCCGCTGGCGCTCGCGGGTCAGCCGGCACCCGGAGGCCAAGGGCGAGTTGCCGCTGTCCGCGCTCGCCGAGGAGATCGACACCGCCACCGAGGAGGGCGAGCCGATCCGCGCGCTGATCGTCGTCGCCGCCAACCCGGTGCTGTCCGCGCCCGACGGCGACCGGCTCGACAAGGCGCTGGACTCCCTCGACTTCATGGTCAGCGTCGACCCCTACCTCAACGAGACCTCCCGTCACGCCGATGTCGTCCTGCCGCCGCCCCCGCCCTCGCAGAGCCCGCACCACGACTTCGCCTTCAACACCCTCGCCGTGCGCAACCAGGTCCGCTACACCCGCCCGGCCGTCCCGCTGGAGCCCGGCAGGATGGCCGAGTCGGAGATCCTCGCCCGGCTGACGCTGGCGGTCACCGGCATGCACGGCGCCGACCCGTCCGCCGTGGACGCGCTGGTCGTCGACCAGACCCTCGGCAAGGCCGTCCGCGAGCCGCACTCGCCCGTGCACGGCCGCGACCCGAAGGAGCTCGCCGCACAGCTCACCGGCGAGACCGGGCCCGAGCGCCGGCTCGACATGATGCTCCGCCTCGGCCCGTACGGCGACGGCTTCGGCGTTCGACCGGACGGGCTGACCCTGGAGAAGCTGCTCGCCCATCCGCACGGCATCGACCTCGGCCCGCTGCGGCCCCGGCTGCCGCAGCCGCTGAGGACGACGAGCGGCAAGGTCGAGCTGCTGCCCCGGCCGATCGCCGACGACCTGCCGCGTCTGCGGCGCGGCCTCGGTGAACTCCCCGCCGGACTCCTCCTGGTCGGCCGCCGTCATCTGCGCTCCAACAACAGCTGGATGCACAACGTCCCGGCCCTCACCGGCGGCTCCAACCGCTGCACCCTGCACATCCACCCGGACGACGCCGAGCGGCTCGGCATACGGGACGGAGCGCCCGTACGCGTCAAGGGCGCCGGGGGAGAGGTGACGGCCCCCGCCGAGGTCACCGACGCCATCCGCCCCGGTGTGGTGAGCCTGCCGCACGGCTGGGGCCACGACCGGCCCGGCACCCGGCTGAGCCACGCCTCGACCGACCCCGGCGTCAATGTGAACCAGCTGCTCGACGGCAGCCTGCTCGACCCCCTGTCGGGCAACGCGGTCCTCAACGGAGTGCCGGTCGAACTCGCCGCAAGCCTGTGACCTGGAGTTTTGCGCTTATTGCTCGCACGTCGACGTCTTGTTAACGCCGCACGACGGGACCTAACGTCATCGCACCGCCGACCCCCAGGTGGGATGTTCAAGGGCGAACGTTAGGTATCCACTCATGCTGACCATCCTCGGCTTCGCCATGATCGCGACCTTCCTGGTCCTGATCATGATGAAGAAGATGTCGCCGATCGCGGCGCTCGTACTGATCCCCGCACTCTTCTGCGTGTTCGTCGGAAAGGGAGCCCACCTCGGCGACTACGTCATCGAGGGGGTGGGCAAGCTCGCGCCCACCGCCGCGATGCTGATGTTCGCCATCGTCTACTTCGGCGTCATGATCGACGTCGGTCTGTTCGACCCGATCGTGCGGGGCATCCTGCGGTTCTGCAAGGCCGACCCGCTGCGCATCGTCGTCGGCACCGCCGTGCTCGCCGCGATCGTCTCGCTCGACGGTGACGGCTCCACCACGTTCATGATCACCGTCTCGGCGATGTACCCGCTGTACAAGCGCCTGAAGATGAGCCTCGTGGTGATGACCGGCGTCGCAGCCACCGCCAACGGCGTGATGAACACCCTGCCCTGGGGCGGGCCGACGGCCCGCGCCGCCACCGCGCTCAAGCTGGACGCCGCTGACATCTTCGTGCCGATGATCCCGGCGCTCGCGGTCGGTCTGCTCTTCGTCCTCCTCCTCTCGTACGGTCTCGGTCTGCGTGAGCGCAAGCGGCTCGGCACGCTCACGCTCGACGAGGTCCTGGAGCAGGAGCAGGAGCAGGAGCAGGAGCAGGAGCAGGAGACGGAGGCCGTGCTGGTCGGTGCCGGCGACGGCAAGGGTGTCGACCTGACCAAGAAGTCCACGGGGGGCGCGGGCACCGGCACCGACCCCTCCGGGGGCGAGGAGGACCGCACCCTCCAGGGTCTGGACCCGAACCGGCCCACCCTGCGGCCCAGGCTGTACTGGTTCAACGCGCTGCTCACGCTGACCCTGCTCACCGCGATGATCATGGAGTGGCTGCCGATCCCGGTGCTGTTCCTGCTCGGCGCGGCGCTCGCCCTGACCGTCAACTTCCCGCACATACCCGACCAGAAGGCCCGGCTCGCCGCCCATGCCGACAACGTCCTCAACGTCTCCGGCATGGTCTTCGCCGCCGCCGTCTTCACCGGCGTGCTCCAGGGCACCGGGATGGTCGACTCCATGGCCAAGTGGCTGGTGGACATCATCCCCGGCGGCATGGGCCCGCACATGGCGCTGGTCACCGGCGTACTGAGCCTCCCCCTCACCTACTTCATGTCCAACGACGGCTTCT
This sequence comes from Streptomyces sp. NPDC018693, assembly GCF_044391385.1. NCBI lineage: Bacteria > Bacillati > Actinomycetota > Actinomycetes > Kitasatosporales > Streptomycetaceae > Streptomyces > Streptomyces sp. NPDC018693. Next base: position 102,464 of record NZ_JBIRZZ010000006.1, read on the forward strand.
ACTTCGGCGTCCTGCCCGTCCTCGCCGAGGCCGGCGCCGCGCACGGTGTCTCGCCGCTGGAGATCGCCCGCGCCTCGCTCGTCGGCCAGCCGCTGCACATGTCGAGCCCGCTCGTCCCGGCCGTGTACGTCCTCGTCGGCATGGCGAAGGTCGAGTTCGGCGACCACACCAAGTTCGTCGTGAAGTGGGCCGCCCTGACCTCGCTCGTGATCCTCGGCGCCGGAATCCTGTTCGGCCTCATCTGATCCACCCCGGGAGGGAATGCCCGCCCCGTTCACCACGCTCGGCGCCCTGCTCCTACTGCCAGCGGGGACAGCCTTGCGCACCCCACTCCACCCGCCCCCGGCCTCGTCCCAGGACCTGCCCCTGGTCGAGGCCCCGGGCCGGGATCCGGACCCGGATCCCTCCCTGACCTTGTCACCGGACCCGGACCTGACCTCGTTCCCGGACCCATCCCCGCACCCGCGCTCGGGCCTGGCCTCGTCCCCGGACCTGACCCTGGTCGAGGCTCCGTCCCCGGACCCGACTTCGTCCCCGGAGCCATGCCCGGCCTCGTCCCCGCCCCCGGACTCGGGCCGGGCCTCGTTTCCAGGACCTGCCCTGGCGGAGGCTCCGGACCGGGACCCGGAGCCATTCCCGGCCTCGCCCCCGCCCCCGCACTCGGGTCGGGCCTCGTTTCCAGGACCTGCCCTGGCGGAGGCTCCGGACCGGGACCCGGAGCCATTCCCGGCCTCGTCCCGGCCCCCGGACTCGGGTCGGGCCTCGTTCCAGGACCTGCCCTGGCGGAGGCTCCGGACCGGGACCGGGACCCGGATCCGTCTCCGGGCTCGTCGTCCCCGGACTCGGGCCTGGCCTCGCCCTCGGCCTTGGCCCCGTCCCCAGCCTCGCCCCCGCCCGGCCCCGGGCCGGGACCTGGCGCAGACCCGTCCCCGTCCCCGGGCCCGGAGCTGGCTTCGCCCCTGCCCCGTCCTCAGCCTTGCTCCTGGCCCTGTCCCCGTCCCCGGACCCGTCCCCGGCTTTGTCCCTGCGCCCGTGCCCGGAACCGCCGCGAGAACCCGTCACCGGCGGTTCCGTCAGTCGTCCACTGACCGGACGACTGACGGAACCGCCACCGGGATGACGTCAGCGGAGGTGGCGGTCGAAGAACCGCACCGCACTGTCCAGCTCGTGCAGCGGGATCTCCCCGTGTCGTCCGGGGTTGGCGTGCAGTGTCTTCTCGCCGGAGGCGAACGCGTCGAACAGCGCCAGGCTCTGGGCCCGCGGCACCCGCTCGTCGTCCCACTGCACCAGGAACTCCACCGGGACGGTGATGCGCGCGGCTCCCTCGGCGGAGGCGAGGGCCCCGCCCAGGCCGAGGACGGCCGCGCGGACCCGAGGCTCGGCGGCGACGAACGGTACGCCGAGTCCGCACCCCAGCGACACACCCCAGTAGCCCACCGGCCCGGCACCCACATGCTCCAGCCCCTGGACCGCGTCCAGCACCGCCCGCCACTCCGGCACGGTCTGCCGCGCCACGAGCGCCTGGAAACCCGCGATCAGCGGCGCCAGTTCCGCGCCGGCCGCCACCCGCGCCTGGTTCTCGGTCGCGATCCGGTCGTACTCCTCGTCCTTCGGCCGGTCGCCATGACCGGGTACGTCGACCGCGACCACCGCGAAGCCGCCCTCGGCCACGAAGCGGTACGCCCGCTCGATCACGTCGGGGGCCTTCTTGTGCCGGCCGCCGCCGTGTCCCATCAGGATCAGCGGACGAGTGCCCACGGAATCTTCCGGCGTCCACAACACGCCGGGAATCTCGCCCAGGGTGAAGAGCTGTTCGCGGATGCCGTCGAACGATGTCTCAGAGGTGAAGCGCACAGCGGTTCAAGCCTTTCGGGGAACCTTATGCGGGCACTCCCCGGACCATGCGAGAGAGGGAGCCCCGACCTGTCACAGCGTTGATCGGTCTCACCTCCTCGGTTCGCAAGCGGCGCACGGCGACGCCGAACGTATCACGGGCCCGACAGGGGTACACCGAGGGACAGTTGGCGGCCTGTAGGGCACTCCTCCCGCCACTCGCGGCGGACGGACCATGCCCGCGGCGCTCCCGCGGCTGACACCGAGTTTGCCCGCACCGCGAGCCGAGCGAACGGCACATCGCCTCTGGTGCCGGAAAACTAACATCGCTAGTTTGGGGTCCGGAGGACGCACCAGGCCGCCCGGAAGGACGCACCCACGCGATGAAGGCACACGACGGCATCTACCTCGACGGCGCCTGGCGCCCGGCCCTGAGCCGGGACCTGATCGACGTCGTGAACCCGGTGGACGAGCAGGTGATCGGGCAGGTCCCGGCGGCCGGACCCGCGGACGTCGACGCCGCCGTGCGGGCGGCCCGGCGCGCCCTGCCGGGCTGGGCGGCCACGCCACCGGCCGAGCGGGCCGCCCGGCTGGCCGCCCTGCGGGACGCGCTCGCGGCCCGCGAGGAGGAGATCGCCGAGACCGTCACCGCCGAACTCGGCTCACCGCCGGCCTTCTCCCGCGCGGTCCACGCCGCCGTGCCGATCGCGGTCGCCGGCTCCTACGCCGAACTGGCCGCGACGCACCCCTTCGAGGAGAAGGTCGGCAACTCCACCGTCCACCACGAGCCGATCGGCGTGGTGGCCGCCATCACCCCGTGGAACTACCCCCTCCACCAGATCGTCGCCAAGGCCGCCCCCGCCCTCGCGGCCGGCTGCACGGTCGTGCTCAAGCCCGCCGAGGACACCCCGCTGGTCGCCCAGCTCTTCGCCGAGGCGGTCCACGAGGCGGGCGTCCCGGCCGGCGTCCTCAACCTCGTCACCGGCCTCGGCCCGGTCGCGGGCCAGGCCCTCGCCGAGCACCCCGGCGTCGACCTGGTCTCCTTCACCGGCTCCACCGCCGTCGGCCGCACGATCGGCGCCGTCGCGGGCGCCGCGATCAAGAAGGTCGCCCTCGAACTCGGCGGCAAGTCCGCCAACGTGATCCTGCCGAGCGCCGACCTCGCCCGCGCCGTCAACGTCGGCGTCGCCAACGTGATGGCCAACTCCGGGCAGACCTGCAGCGCCTGGACCCGGATGCTGGTCCACAGGGACCAGTACGAGGAAGCGGTCGCGCTGGCGCGGACCGCCGCCGCCAAGTACGGCGACCGCATCGGACCACTCGTCAACGCCAAGCAGCAGGCCCGCGTGCTCGGTTACATCGAGAACGGCGTCCAGGAGGGCGCCCGCCTGGTGGCCGGCGGCACCGAACCACCGCGTGAGCGCGGCTACTTCGTCAGCCCCACGGTCTTCGCCGACGTGACCCCGGAGATGACCGTCGCACAGGAGGAGATCTTCGGCCCGGTCCTGTCCGTCCTCCGCTACGACGACGAGGAGGACGCCCTGCGCATCGCCAACGGCACGGTCTACGGCCTCGCGGGCGCCGTCTGGGCCGGCGACCAGGCCGAGGCGGTGGCCTTCGCCCGCCGCATGGACACCGGGCAGGTCGACATCAACGGCGGCCGCTTCAATCCGCTGGCGCCTTTCGGCGGCTACAAGCAGTCGGGCGTCGGCCGGGAACTCGGCGCGCACGGACTCGCCGAGTACCTCCACACCAAGTCCCTCCAGTTCTGAGGAGCGTCGCCGTGGTTCGTGCCGCCGTCCTGCCCGCCCTGGGCGCCCCGCTGGAGGTCACCGACATCGACCTCCCGGAACCCGGCCCCGGCCAGGTCCGGGTCCGGCTCGCCGCCGCCGGGGTCTGCCACTCCGACCTGTCCTTGTCCAACGGCACCATGCGCGTCCCGGTTCCGGCCGTACTCGGCCACGAGGGCGCGGGCACGGTGACCGCCGTGGGCGAGGGCGTCACCCAGGTCTCCCCGGGCGCCGCAGTCGTCCTCAACTGGGCGCCCTCCTGCGGGAGTTGCCACGCCTGTTCGCTCGGCGAGGTCTGGCTGTGCGGCAACGCCCTGAACGGCGCCGCCGACGTCTACGCCCGCACCGCGACCGGCACCGACCTCCACCCGGGCCTGAACGTCGCCGCGTTCGCCGAGGAGACGGTCGTGGCGGCCTCCTGCCTCCTGCCCCTCCCCGACGGCATCCCCCTCACCGACGCGGCACTCCTCGGCTGCGCGGTCCTCACCGGATACGGCGCCGTCCACCACTCGGCCCGGGTCCGCGCGGGCGAGACGGTCGCGGTCTTCGGCGTCGGCGGAGTGGGCCTCGCGACCCTCCAGGCCGCCCGGATCGCGGGCGCGTCACGGATCGTCGCGGTCGATGTCTCACCGGAGAAGGAGGAGCTGGCGCGGCGTGCCGGTGCCACCGACTACGTCGTCGCCTCCGACGACACCGCCCGCGAGATCCGGTCCCTCACCGGAAAACAGGGCGTCGACGTCGCCGTCGAGTGCGTCGGCCGCGCGGTCACCATCCGCACCGCCTGGGAGTCCACCCGCCGCGGCGGCCGTACCACGGTCGTGGGCATCGGCGGCAAGGACCAGCAGGTCACCTTCAACGCGCTGGAGATCTTCCACTGGGGCCGCACCCTGGCCGGCTGCGTCTACGGCAACTGCGACCCGGCCCGCGACCTGCCCGTACTCGCCGACCACGTCCGAGCGGGCCGCCTGGACCTGAGTGCGCTGGTCACCGAGCGGATCGACCTGGACGGCATCCCTACGGCCTTCGAGAACATGCTGGCGGGGAAGGGAGGCCGGGCGCTGGTGCTGTTCTGACCCCGCTCAGCGCAGCGCGGCCGCGTCGAGGCCCAGCAGCTCCGCCAGTGCCCGCTCACCCGTCGCCGTCACCCTCACCGCCCGCTCGGTGCCGATGCGGACGCACCAGCCGGCGTCCAGGGCGTGCCGGCACAGGGCGGCGCCCGCGACGCCGGCGAGGTGGGGGCGGCGCTCGGTCCAGTCGAGGCAGGCGCGGGCCAGAGGGCGGCGGGCCGAGCGGTCGAGCGGGACACCGGCCGTGGCGAACCAGCGCAGGCCCGCGTCCGTCAGCGCGAACCCGGTGTCCTGGCCCAGGAGTCCGCGCCCTGTGAACGCGTCGGTGAGCGCGATGCCGAGGCGCCCGGCGAGGTGGTCGTAGCAGGTGCGGCCGCGGGCCATCGCCGAGTCGGCGCTCGACGCGCGCAGCGTACGGGGCCGTACGGCGGCGGGGTCGGGGGTGACATGGGCGGCCAGGTCCTCGACCAGCTGGGCGGCGCGCGGGCCGGCGAGCCGTACGTACCGGTGCCGCCCCTGCCGCTCCTCGGCCAGCAGCCCGCCCGCGACCAGCTTCCCCAGATGCTCGCTCAGCGTGGACGCGGCCACCCCCGCGTGCCGGGCCAGCTCACCCGCCGTCCACGCCCGCCCGTCGAGCAGCGCGAGCAGACACCCGGCCCGCGTCTCATCGGCGAACAGCCCGGCAAGAGCAGCCAGTCCGGCCGCCCGAGGATCCCTGGAGGTCATGACCCCAGCATGCGCCAGGGACGCTTCGGCCGGCACCGAACCGTCGTCACCCTTCCCGCGTCGCCCGCTCGTACTGCGACGCCAGTCCGTCCAGCAGTGCCGTCAGGCCCGTCTCGAAGGCGCGTTCGTCGATCTTCTCCTGCTGGTCGGCGAGGAGATGGGCCTGGCCGAGATGGGGGTAGTCGGCGGGGTCGTAGGCGCTGGCGTCGTCGACGAAGCCGCCGGCGAAGGAGCCCAGCGCGGAGCCCATGATGAAGTACCGCATCAGCGCGCCGATCGAGGTGGCCTGCGCGGGCGGCCATCCGGCCTCGACCATCGCGCCGTACACCGCGTCGGCGAGCCGCAGCGCGGCGGGCCGGCGGCCGGGGCCGCGGGCCAGGACCGGGACGATGTTCGGATGGTCGCGCAGGGCGGCCCGGTAGGAGACGGCCCAGTCGTGCAGGGCCGTCCGCCAGTCCCGGCCGGTGTCCTCGAACATCGACAGATCGACCTGGGCGCTCACCGAGTCGGCGACCGCCTCCAGGATCTCGTCCTTGGTGCGGAAGTGGTTGTAGAGCGAGGGCCCGCTCACCCCCAGCTCGGCCGCCAGCCGACGCGTGGAGACCGCCGCCAGGCCCTCCGCGTCCACGAGTTCACGTGCCGTCTCGACGATCCGGTCGGTGCTCAGCAGGGGCTTGCGCGGTCGGGCCATGGCGCACATAGTAGGGCTGCACACCAGAAACTAGCAGTGCTAATTTAAAGCGCGGCTTTCCGGATGCGCCGATGCGCCGCTCAAGACCGACCTCCGTGGGGTGATCTCGTGGTGAACCTGGGGCTCAGCGAGGAGCAGACCGCCGTACGGCAGCTCGCCCGGGACTTCGTGGCCCGCGAGGTCGCCCCGCACGCCGTCGCCTGGGACCGCGCCGAGGAAGTGGACCGGGGGATCGTCAAGAAGCTCGGCGAGGTCGGCTTCCTGGGCCTGACCGTCGACGAGGAGTACGGCGGCTCGGGCGGCGACCACCTCGCGTACTGCCTGGTCACCGAGGAGCTGGGCCGGGGCGACTCGTCGGTGCGCGGCATCGTCTCGGTCTCCCTCGGGCTGGTCGCCAAGACGATCGCCGCCTGGGGGAGCGAGGAGCACAAGCGGCGGTGGCTGCCCGGCCTCACCGCCGGTGACCTGGTCGGCTGCTTCGGCCTCACCGAGCCCGGCACGGGCTCCGACGCGGGCAACCTGCGGACGCGCGCGGTGCGCGACGGCGACGACTACGTCCTCGACGGCACCAAGATGTTCATCACCAACGGCACCTGGGCCGACGTCGTCCTCCTCTTCGCCCGCTCCACGGACGCCCCCGGCCACAAGGGCGTCTCCGCCTTCCTGGTCCCGACCGACACCCCCGGCCTCACCCGCCGCACCGTCCACGGCAAGCTCGGCCTGCGCGGCCAGGCGACGGCCGAGCTGGTCCTGGACGGCGTACGGGTGCCGGCCACGGCCCTGCTCGGCGAGGAGGGCAGGGGCTTCACGATCGCCATGTCGGCGCTGGCCAAGGGGCGGATGTCGGTGGCGGCGGGGTGCGTCGGCATCGCGCAGGCCGCCCTGGACGCGGCCGTGCGGTACGCGGGCGAGCGTGAGCAGTTCGGCAGGACCATCGCCCACCACCAGCTCGTCCAGGAACTGCTCAGCGACATCGCCGTCGACGTGGACGCGGCCCGCCTGCTGACCTGGCGGGTCGCCGACCTGATCGACCGCGGGCTGCCCTTCGCCGTGGAGTCCTCCAAGGCCAAGCTGTTCGCCTCCGAGGCCGCCGTCCGCGCCGCCAACAACGCCCTCCAGGTCTTCGGCGGCTACGGCTACATCGACGAGTACCCGGCCGGGAAACTGCTGCGCGACGCCCGCGTGATGACCCTCTACGAGGGCACCAGCCAGATCCAGAAGCTCGTCATCGGGCGTGCGCTGACCGGCGTCTCGGCGTTCTGAGTACGCCCCTGAGTATCCGGGCGGATGTGCCGCCGGCCACGCTCGCGCAGGGTAGGGCGCATGAGTGACACACCGGTCAAGCAGCAGAGCACGGCCGCGTTCTACGGCCAGGCCGTCGCCTCCTTCGGGATCGCCATGGCGGCCACCGCCATCGGCATCTACCAGCTGAACACCGACGCCTGGGTGCGCGCGTTCCTCGCGATCGCCGTCCTGTACCTGGTGACCTCCGCGTTCACCCTGGCCAAGGTGGTCCGCGACCGGCAGGAGGCCGGGCAGATCGTCAGCCGCGTCGACCAGGCCCGGCTGGAGAAGCTGCTCGCCGAGCACGACCCGTTCGAGAAGCTGTGAGCGCGTACGGCCAGTGACCTCGCTAAGCGCTCGCTCACCTTCGGCGGTATGGTGGTGACCCTGTCGGTGACGAGGATCGGGGCGAGGACGCGATGAGTACGGCGGAGGAGATGGGCGGCGGCGAGGCGCAACCGTGGGGCGAGGTCACGCCTGACGCGGCCCGGCGGCTGCTGATCGCCGCCGTCGAGGCGTTCGCCGAGCGCGGCTACCACGCCACCACGACCCGGGACATCGCCGGCCGTGCCGGGATGAGCCCGGCCGCGCTCTACATCCACTACAAGACCAAGGAAGAGCTGCTCCACCGCATCAGCCGGATCGGCCACGAGAAGGCGCTGGAGATCCTGCGCACGGCGGCCCGCCGCGACGGCACCGCGACCGAGCGGCTCGCCGACGCGGTCAGCTCCTTCGTCCGCTGGCACGCGGGCGGCCGCACCACCGCGCGGGTCGTCCAGTACGAACTCGACTCCCTCGGGCCCGAGGCCCGCGCCGAGATCGTGGGGCTGCGCCGCCAGGTGAACGCGGAGATCCGCGGGATCATCGAGGACGGCGTGGCGACCGGCGAGTTCGACGTGCTGGACGTGCAGGGCACCACGCTCGCGGTGCTCTCGCTGTGCATCGACGTCGCCCGCTGGTTCAACGTGCACGGTCCGCGCACGCCGGACGAGGTCGGCGCGCTGTACGCCGACCTCGTGCTGCGGATGGTGGGCGCCGGGAAGTAGCCGCGGGCCACCGGCGGTCGGGGGCTACAGGTAGTACCGCGACACCGACTCCGCCACGCACACCGGCTTGTCCCCGCCCTCTCGCTCGACGGTGAAGGCGACGGTGACCTGGACGCCGCCGGTCACGTCCTCGACGCCGGTGATGGCCGCCGTGGCGCGCAGCCGGGACCCGACCGGGACCGGGGCGGGGAAACGGACCTTGTTGGTGCCGTAGTTGACGCCCATCGTCACGCCCTCGACCGAGATCAGCTGGGGGCCGAACAGCGGCAGCAGGGACAGGGTCAGATAGCCGTGCGCGATCGTGGTCCCGAAGGGGCCGGCGGCGGCCTTCTCCGGGTCCACGTGGATCCACTGGTGATCACCGGTGGCCTCCGCGAACAGATCGATGCGCTTCTGGTCGACCTCCAGCCAGTCGGTGTACCCCAGCTGCTCGCCCACCGCCGACCTCAGGTCGTCGACGGACGTGAAGATCCTCGGCTCTGCCATGTCCCGGCCTCTCGCGTGACGCGGATGTCTAAGCGACTGCTTAGCATGGTGGAGGCGGGGGCCGGTGTCAACGGCAGGCGGGGGTGAGGGTGTGGGTAGGCTTCGAGGGGTGCCCCAGATTCCCGAGAAGATCCACGAGCTCACGGTCGGGCAGCTGTCCGCGCGCAGCGGCGCCGCCGTCTCCGCCCTGCACTTCTACGAGGCCAAGGGCCTGATCACCAGCCGCCGCACATCCGGCAACCAACGGCGGTACTCCCGTGACACCCTGCGCCGGGTCGCCTTCGTGCGCGCAGCCCAGCGCGTGGGCATCCCGCTCGCCACGGTCCGCGAGGCACTGGCGGAACTCCCCGAGGAGCGCACGCCGACCCGGGAGGACTGGGCCCGGCTGTCCGAACGCTGGCGCGCGGAACTCGACGCGCGCATCATGCAGCTCAACCGGTTGCGGGACCACTTGACCGACTGCATCGGCTGCGGCTGCCTCTCGCTGAGCAGTTGCGTCCTCTCCAACCCGGACGACGAGTTCGGCAACCGCCTGGTGGGCTCCCGGCTACTGGCGGAACGACGGGAGTAACGGGAGTAGCGGGGGGCCAGGTGGAGCTACCCAGGGGCGCGGGGAACTGCGCGACCAGCCCCCACCGGCCCGCAGACGGCAGACGAGCCCGTCGGCTCACTCGTACTCCGTGCCACCCTTCCGCGTCAGATACGCCGGGCTCACCGCCTTGGCGATGGCCCGCCCGCCGGTCACGGCGCTGTACCGCTCCACCGCGGGCCGGATCACCACACCCTCACGCAGATGCAGCCCCCGCCCCGACACGGTCTCACCACCGCTGGCGTGCGCGAAAACCACCTCGCTGTCGTACGGCCCCTCGAACAGCCGCGGTACCAGCGGCAGTTCCCCGCCCAGCACCTCCGCCGCGTCCAGCCACCGCACCTGCCCCCCGATCTCCGCGGACACATCGAACACCGCGTACTCGAGCGTGTCCCGCCGCCCGTCCGCGCCGTACGTCAGGTCCTGCACCCCCGCCCCGTACACCTCACCGAAGATCCCGACCCGCCGTGCCCCCAGCCGTTCGGCGACCCGTGCCGCGGCCTCGGCGACGCCGTGGCCGCGTACCGCCCGCCAGTACAGGTTGCGCGGATCCTCCTTCAGCGCCAGGGACTTGGCCCCGTACCCCTTGGACGTGACGTACACGCGGTCCTCGTCGGCCACATACGTCAGCAGGCAGGCCGAGCCGTGCAGCTTCTCGGTCAGCACCACGGGCTCGCCCGGCTCGAAGATCCCCGGATAGCGCTGGATGTTCTCGATGTCGACCCAGGGCAGCAGCGCGGGCGCGGGCTCGACGTCCCCGCTCATGGTCGGCGGAACCGGCGGTACCCACTTGGTGATTCCCAGCCGCTCCGCGAAGTCGGTCCCCTCCTTCGCCGCCCGCGCCAGATCGACGCCGGCCAGCGCCTTCGGCCGGCACACGATCCCCTGCGACAGCTCACCGCGCAGCCGCACCGCCTTCACCCGGTCCGAGTTGCCGCCCGCCAGCCGTCCGGTCAGCCCCAGCTCCTCGATCAGCCCGGACGGCAGCACGGACTGCTCGGGTATGTACACGGCCACGTCGCCGGTACGGTACGCGCCCTTCGCCACGACCGCCCGGTACAGGCCCACCTGGGCCAGCTCCAGGGCGTCGGCGTTCGGATGCTCATGGACGGTCAGCACTTCTGCGGTGACGCGCAGCGTCGACATGGGGACTCCTCGACTTCTTCCTCAGTTCGGTTGCATCGCCTCCCCACTGTGCGGACGGGAAAGGGCTGGTGCGACGGAATTCGGGGCTGGTAGCGTCACGCCCCTCGGCGCCGACAGCGGTGCGTCCGTGCAGGGGGTGCGGCATCCCCGGCGCACCCCCCTCGAACTGTCAGGCCGACACCAGCAGGTGTCCGCGCCGGGCCGACGCCAGCGCCTCGGGCGTGAGCACGGGGCGCGGGACCAGGATCCCGCAGTCCGCGCAGACGGGCCCCGCCGACGGCTCGTGGTCCAGGTCGTACGTCCACCGCAGCCGTTCCCCGCCGCACACCGGGCATGTCGAGCCCGGCTCACGCTCCAGCGCGGCGATCAGCCGGCGCAGTACCTCGGCCAGCGGCTCACGGGGGTGGAGCCGCGGGTCGTCGCACCACGCCACGCCGAAGCCGCCCCAGGTCAGCCGGTGCCAGTCGTCGACACTGCCCGGCCTGCGCAGCCCGTCGTGCTTCTCCTTCCTGCGCCGCTCGGCGAACTCCCCCTCGTACGCGAGCCACACCGCGCGTGCCTCCTCCAGCTCCTCCAACGCGGCCACGAGCCGCGCCGGGTCGGGGGAGCGGTCCTCCGGGCCGAAGCCGGCCCGGGAGCACAGATGGTCCCAGGTCGCCCTGTGCCCGTAAGGCGCGAACCGCTCAAGGCACTTGCGCAGTGAGTACCGCCGTAGTGCGAGATCGCACCGCGGGTCGCGCACCTGTCTCGCCAGACTCCGGAAACCGGCCATCGCCTTGCACCTCCGTCACATCTGCACCTGCACTTCGGTCACTTCGGCGTCACCGCACGGGACTTCGCACGGCGTCGTCGAATAGACGTATCGACAGACGATTCGGCTCCATCCGATCTCCGTCCGGTCTTCGTCCGCTCTCCGCCCGACCTCTGTGTGCCGATGCCGACTTGGAAAAGTGACGCATGTTCATCTTCAATCCCGGGGATACCGGCGGTAACCTTCCCGCCACCCCCGTCGCTAGGAGCTGCCCATGTCTCGGCGAACTCCCCGCACCACTCTCGACAGACTGAGAACTCCCGGCGCGTTCCCCGGGTTCCTGAAGACCGCGTCCGTATGCGCGCTCATGGCGGGGCTCCTGTCCCCGCTCACCCAGCCGGCGCAGGCCGCCGAGGTCACCGCCGTGAACGACTACTGCGGCAACCAGTGCTCAGACATCCTGCCGCCCGGTCAGAACGGCAACGCCACCCTGGCCCAGATCATCCTCAACCAGGCGTTCGGCACCCAGCCCGAGAACGCCCAGAACCAGCTCGGCCCCTACGCCAACCTGGCCAAGGGCTACCCCACGCTGACCAACGCCACCATCAACACGTTCTTCAACGACGCCTCGTTCGGCGTCCCCGCCGACCAGGTCGCCTCCACCCTGAAGCCGGCCGGGCGCAGCGATGTGACGATCGTCCGTGACAAGAAGACGGGCGTGCCGCACATCACCGGAACCACCCGCTACGGCACCGAGTTCGGCGCCGGCTATGCCGCCGCCCAGGACCGGCTGTGGCTGATGGACGTCTTCCGGCACGTGGGACGCGGCCAGCTCACCGGCTTCGCCGGCGGCGACCCCGCCAACCAGGGCCTGGAACAGCAGTTCTGGCGCCACGCGCCCTACACCGAGGCCGACCTGCAGGCCCAGATCGACAACGCCGTCGCCGCCAACGGCCCCCGCGGACAGCAGGCCATCGCCGACGCCCGCGCCTACCTCGACGGCATCAACGCCTACATCGACGCCTCCGACAGCGGCCGTTACTTCCCCGGCGAGTACGTCCTCACCGGCCACAAGGACTCGATCACCAACGCCGGCACCATCGAGCACTTCAAGATCACCGACCTGGTGGCGCTGGGCTCGGTCATCGGCGCGCTCTTCGGCTCCGGAGGCGGCGGCGAGGTCAACAACGCGATATCGCTGCTCGCCGCGCAGGAGAAGTACGGCGTCCAGGAGGGCACCCGGCTCTGGGAGTCCTTCCGCGAGCGCAACGACCCCGAGGCCGTCCTGACCCTCCGGGAGGGCAGCTTCCCGTACGCCACCCGGCCCGACAACCCGCAGGGCCTCGCCCTCCCCGACGCCGGTTCGGTCGTCGAGGAACCGCTGGTGTACGACCGTACCGGCAGCGCGGCCACCGCCACCGCGGCCACCACCTCCGCCACGGCCGCCGCGACCGCCCTCACCTCCGCCAAGCGCGGTATGTCCAACGCCCTCGTCGTCAGCGGCGAACACACCGCCAGCGGCCACCCCATCGCCGTCTTCGGCCCGCAGACCGGCTACTTCGCCCCGCAGTTGCTGCTGCTCCAGGAGCTCCAGGGCCCGGGCATCAGCGCCCGCGGCGCCTCCTTCGCCGGGCTGAGCATGTACGTCGAACTGGGCCGCGGCCAGGACTACGCCTGGAGCGCCACCACCTCCGGCCAGGACATCATCGACACCTACGCCGTCGAGCTGTGCCAGGACGACCACCACTACCTGTATCGCGGCACCTGCACGGCCATGGAGAAGGTCGAGCAGAAGAACGCCTGGAAGCCGACCACCGCCGACGGCACCGCGGCCGGCTCGTACACGATGCGCGTGTGGCGCACCAAGTACGGCCCCGTCACCCACCGCGCGACCGTGGGCGGCAAGAAGGTCGCCTACACCACCCTGCGCTCCTCCTACCTGCACGAGGCCGACTCCATCATCGGCTTCCAGATGCTGAACGACCCCGACTACGTCACCGGCCCGGAGAGCTTCCAGCGCGCGGTGCAGCACATCAACTACACCTTCAACTGGTTCTACGCCGACTCCGAGCACACCGCGTACTACAACAGCGGCGACAACCCGGTACGGGCGAGCGGCGTCGACGCCGAGTTCCCGGTGTGGGCGACGCCCGCCTACGAGTGGCGCGACTGGAACCCGACCACCAACACCGCCTCGTACACCCCGCCTTCGCAGCACCCCCACTCGATCGACCAGGACTACTACATCTCCTGGAACAACAAGCAGGCCAAGGACTACACGGCCGCGCCCTGGGGCAACGGCTCGGTGCACCGCGGCAATCTGCTGGACGACCGGGTGAAGAAGATGGTCCAGGCCGGCGGGGTGACCCGGGCGTCGCTCACCAAGGCGATGGCGGAGGCGGGCCTGGCCGATCTGCGGGCCACGGACGTCCTGCCGGACCTGCTGAAGGTGATCAACAGTTCGCCGGTCACCGACTCGGCCGCAGCGGCGGCGGTGAGCAGGCTCCAGACCTGGCTCACGGCCGGCGGCCTGCGCACCGAGACCTCCAACGGCTCCAAGAGGTACGCCGACGCCGACGCGATCCGCATCCTCGACGCCTGGTGGCCGCTGCTGGTGAAGGCCCAGTTCGAGCCGGGCCTGGGGAGCGACCTCTACACCGCCATCACCCGCAACCTGCCGATCGACGAGGCGCCGTCGGCCGGCCACGGCCCGACCGGGTCGCACGCCGGAAGCTCCTTCCAGTACGGCTGGTGGTCCTACGTCGACAAGGACGTCCGGGCCGTGCTCGGCGAGAACGTACAGGGACCGCTGGCGCGGACGTACTGCGGCGGCGGCAGCCTCAGCGCCTGCCGGAACATCCTGATCAGCACCCTGAAGGAGGCCGCCGGCAAGACCGCCGCCCAGGTCTACCCGGGCGACGCCCAGTGCTCGGCCGGCGACCAGTGGTGCGCCGACTCGATCGTCCAGCGCACGCTGGGCGGCATCAAGCACCACAAGATCAGCTGGCAGAACCGGCCCACCTACCAGCAGGTGGTGGAGTTCACCTCACACCGGTGAACACCACTGAACGCCGGTGACACACCGGTGAACGCAGGGGCGGGTCACGTCAGTTGACGCGGCCCGCCGCCAGGATCAGCCTCGCCAGTTCGGGGTGCACGATGTCGCTGTGCGCCCCGGACGGCGGGCCGCCGCGCCGGACCACCTGGGCCGCGTCGACGTTCACACAACCCGACGCGGGCAGGGGTCCGCGCAGTGCCTCGGCGAGCGACAGGGCAGGGGTGCCCGGCACGGCCCGCACTCCGCCGTATCCGAGCGCACCCCACTTCTCCCGCAGGGCGTCGCCGATCCCGAACCCGGCGGTCGCACCACGGGCGTCGCCCGCCATCCGCGAGGCCAGCGGGTAGAACGTCCCGAGGGCCGAGTCGTGCCGGGAGTGGCAGCACACCAGGGGGCCGTCGACGCGGTTCTGCCGTCCCCGCAACACGCCTCCCGCGCGCGGGTCGTGGGGCAGCCGGGCGGCGAACGCGTAGTGCGAGAAGGCCCCTTGGAGCAGGGTCACGGACTTCACCGTGCGAACACCCTGGGGCAGACCCGCCAGCGCGAACGACACCAGCCGTGCCCCGAAGCTGTGCCCGGCCAGGTGCACGCGCAGGTGCGGTGCCTCCCGTGCCAACCGGCCGAGCACCGGGCCGAGTCCGCGCTCGCCGACCGTGCCGGCACGGCGCTTCATCGCGTAGTACGTCGCCTGCCGCAGGAGTTCCTGGGCGCCGTTCCAGGGGTTGGGGACCGTGAAGCCCTCGGTGCCGGCCCGGTTCTCCAGGGCGGCCAGCGCCCGCGCGAACTCCTCGCAGGCCGCGGCCGTCGAGCCGCCCAGCATCTCCGGCTCGTCCTGCGGGACGCCGTCCGCCAGGGTGTCCGCCGCGAACGGCGTCTGCGGGGCCGGCGGTACGACCTCCACGAGCAGGCGGACCAGACGGCCGTACTCCTCCAGCGCCGCCTCACCCGGCGGCTGTTGCTCCAGCATGCGGGTGATCTGCTCCACCAGCGTGGCCCGGGCCGGGAACGTCTCCAGCAGGGCCTGCCTGGTGTCCTTGTCCGTCACGGATCTCGGGAAGTCCGGGATCGGCTCGTCGGAGAAGCGCATGGACGGCCAGAGCACACCGACGTAGCCGATCCTCGCGGTCGGTGCGAGTGGGGGGATCAGGGCGAAGAAGCGGTGGTAGAGGCGGGTGGCGAGGGAGCGGTCGTTGTTCCAGCCGTGCGAGAGGACGACGAGGTCCCTCAGCCTGCGTTGGGGTGCCTCGGTCAGGAGGCGGTCGCGTTGGCGGCGGTTCACGTCGCCGTCCGCGTCGAAGGTCAGCTCCCAGTAGGGGGTCGCGGTCGCTGGGTCAGCCATGTCGCGCATAGTCCTGCCAACGGCGTGGGATGGCCATAGGTCACGTCACGGTCGAGCCCTTCCCTCTCAACATACCGACTGGTTAGTCTGGCGGCCGAGCCGAGCGTGTCGCGTCGTTTCTGTCGTGTCGTGTCGAGTCGTGTCGAAGGAGGCCGGTGGTGGGAGCCGTGCAGGGTGCGGGAGTCGTTGTCACAGGGGCCGGGGGCGGGATCGGGGCCGCGCTGGCCCGCCGGTTCGCCGCCGAGGGGGCCCGGGTCGTGGTCAATGACCTCGATGCGGGCCGGGCCGAGGCCGTGGCCGGTGAGATCGGCGGTATCGCGCTGCCCGGCGACGCCTCGGCCGTCGTCGACGCCGCCCGCGACGCCCTCGGCGGCCAGGTCGACGTCTACTGCGCCAACGCCGGAGTCGCCTCGGCCGGCACGGAGGCCGCCGACCCGGCGGTGTGGGCGCTGGCCTGGGACGTCAACGTCATGGCGCACGTCCGGGCGGCGCACGCGCTGCTGCCCGACTGGCTGGAGCGCGGCAGCGGGCGGTTCGTGTCCACCGTGTCCGCCGCCGGGCTGCTGACGATGATCGGCGCCGCCCCGTACAGCGTCACCAAGCACGGCGCCTACGCCTTCGCCGAGTGGCTGTCGCTGACGTACCGCCACCGCGGGATCAAGGTGCACGCCATCTGCCCCCAGGGCGTGCGCACCGACATGCTGGACGCCACCGGCAGCGCCGGTGACCTGGTGCTCAAGCCGACCGCGATCGAGCCGCGGGACGTCGCCGACGCGCTGTTCGAGGGCATGGCGGAGGACCGCTTCCTGATCCTGCCGCACCCCGAGGTGGCCGGGTTCTACCAGGCGCGGGCCGCCGACCCCGACCGCTGGCTGACCAACATGAACCACATCCAGCAGAAGTGGGAAGCCGAGCGATGACCCACCCGGTGGTATGCATGGGCCACGGCGGGTGAAGATCCTGCCCGACGCGCCCGGCACGTCGAGTGGCAAGATCCTCCGTCGGGGACCGCGTTCCCCCGTGTACGACAGTCAGTGAAACTCGGAAGGGCAGGTGGCGGCAGTGCCAAGGACGACGGACGGCGGCGGGACCCCCGTGCCGCAGCGGCTGCTGGCCGCCGCCACCCGGCTCTTCGCCGAGCAGGGCTACGACCGCACCTCGGTGCAGGAGATCGTCGAGGCGGCCGGCGTCACCAAGGGGGCGCTGTACCACTACTTCGGCTCCAAGGACGACCTGCTGCACGAGGTGTACGCGCGCGTGCTGCGCGTCCAGCAGGAGCGCCTCGACCACTTCGCCGGCATGGACGCCCCGATCGAGCAGCGGCTGCGGGACGCGGCGGCGGACGTCGTGGTGACGACCATCGAGAACCTCGACGACGCGTCGATCTTCTTCCGCTCGATGCACCACCTGTCCCCGGAGAAGAACAAGCAGGTGCGCGCCGAGCGTCGGCGCTACCACGAACGCTTCCGCGCGCTGATCGAGGAGGGCCAGGAGGCCGGCGTCTTCTCGACGGCGACCCCGGCCGACCTGGTGGTCGACTACCACTTCGGCTCGGTCCACCACCTGTCCACCTGGTACCGCCCCGACGGACCGCTCAGCCCGCAGCAGGTCGCCGACCACCTGGCCGACCTGCTGCTGCGGGCGCTCCGGCCGTAGCGGAGGGCCGGCCGGGGTGCGTGCCCCGGCCGGCCCTCGCCTCGTCACAGGTACTTCTTCAGCTCCCGCCGCGCCAGCGACCGCTGGTGCACCTCGTCCGGGCCGTCGGCGATCATCAGCGTGCGGGCCGCCGCGTACAGCTCGGCCAGCGGGAAGTCCTGGCTGACGCCGCCCGCGCCGTGCAGCTGGATCGCCCGGTCGATGATGTCGACGACCGCGCGGGGTGTGGCGATCTTGATGGCCTGGATCTCGGTGTGGGCGCCCCGGTTGCCGACGGTGTCCATCATCCAGGCCGTTTTCAGCACGAGCAGGCGCAGCTGCTCGACGGTGACCCGGGCGTCCGCGATCCAGTTGTGGACCACACCCTGCTGGGCCAGCGCCTTGCCGAAGGCCGTACGGGACACCGCGCGCCTGCACATCAGCTCGATCGCCCGCTCGGCCATGCCGATCAGCCGCATGCAGTGGTGGATCCGCCCGGGACCGAGCCGGGCCTGGGCGATGGCGAAGCCACCGCCCTCCTCGCCGATGAGGTTCGTGACCGGCACGCGCGCGTGGTCGAAGATCACCTCGGCGTGGCCGCCGTGGTAGTGGTCCTCGTAGCCGAAGACCTGCATGGCGCGCCTGATGGTGACGCCCGGGGTGTCGCTCGGGACCAGGACCATGGACTGCTGACGGCGGATGTCCTCGCCGTCCGGGTCCGTCTTGCCCATGACGATGAGGATCCTGCAGTCCGGGTTCATCGCCCCGGAGATGTACCACTTGCGGCCGGTGATGACGTACTCGTCGCCGTCCCGCTCGATGAGGGTGGTGATGTTGGTGGCGTCGGACGAGGCCACCTCGGGCTCGGTCATCGCGAACGCCGAGCGGATCTCACCGGCGAGCAGCGGCTCCAGCCACTGCTTCTTCTGCCGCTCGTCGCCGAACTGCGCCAGCACCTCCATGTTGCCGGTGTCCGGCGCCGAGCAGTTCAGCGCGGTCGGCGCCAGCTGCGGGGAGCGGCCGGTGATCTCGGCGAGCGGCGCGTACTGGAGGTTGGTCAGCCCGGCGCCGTACTCCTCGTCGGGCAGGAAGAGGTTCCACAGGCCCTGGCGGCGGGCCTCGGCCTTCAGCTCCTCCACCACGGCCGGGGTGTCCCAGGGGGAGGCCAGCGCGGCCCGCTGCTCCTCCGCCACCGCTTCGGCGGGGTGGACGTACTCGTCCATGAAGGCGAGCAGCTTGCCGCGCAGTTCCTCGGTGCGCGCGTCGAACGCGAAATCCATGCCGTTCAGCCTTCCTGGAGTCCTTCTCGAAGAGTGGTCAGTCCGTGCTCGATGAAGACCGGGACGAGCTCGCCGATGCGGTCGAACCCGCCGCCGACCGTCTGCCCCAGCGTGTACCGGTAGTGGATGCCCTCCAGGATCACGGCGAGCTTGAACCAGGCGAACGCCGTGTACCAGGAGACGGCGGACACGTCGCGCCCCGAGCGCGCGGCGTACCGCTCGATCAGCTCGGCCGGTTCCGGGTGCCCCGGAGCCTCGGCCGTCGTGGAGACGGGGGAGTCGGCCGTGCCCAGCGGGATGCTGTACATCACCAGCAGGCCCAGGTCGGTCAGCGGGTCGCCGAGCGTGGACATCTCCCAGTCGAGGATCGCCCTGATCCGGTCGTCCTCACCGATCAGGACGTTGTCGAGCCGGTAGTCGCCGTGTACGACGGCCGGGGCGGGGGAGACGGGCAGCCGACGCCCGAGCGTCGCGTGCAGCTCGTCGATGCCGGCCAGTTCACGGTTGCGGGAGGCGTCCAGCTGCTTGCCCCAGCGGCGCAGCTGGCGGTCCAGGAAGCCCTCGGGGCGGCCGAAGTCCGCGAGACCGATCTGCGCGGGGTCCACCGCGTGCAGATCCACGAGCGTGTCCACCAGGGACAGCACCGCGCCCCGGGTGCGCTCGGGGCCGAGCGGGACGAGCTGGTCGGCGGTGCGGTACGGGGTGCCCTCGACGAACTCCATGACGTAGAAGGGCGCCCCGAGCACCTCCTCGTCCTCGCACAGCAGGACGGGCGCCGGCACCGGTACGTCCGTCGGGTGCAGGGCGCTGATCACCCGGTGTTCGCGCCGCATGTCGTGCGCGGTGGCCAGGACGTGGCCGAGCGGGGGCCGCCGTACCACCCAGCGGGAGGTGCCGTCGGTGGCCGCGTAGGTGAGGTTCGAGCGCCCGCCCTCGATCAGCCGGCCGGTCAGGGGACCGCGCACCAGGCCGGGCCGCTCGCGGTCGAGCAGTGCGCGCAGCCGGTCCAGGTCGAGTCCGGGCGGGTGGTCGGCGGGGCTCATGCGTCGCTCCTCCTACGGGCGGCTGAACGTGACGCGACTCATGATGCCGACCGGTCGGTATGTAGTCCAGTGGGGAGGGCGAACGTGATGGGGGCCACGATAGGCCGACGGCTCCCCGCGCGGAATCGCGGGGAGCCGTCGGGAGGGCTTTTCGGTCGCCGGAGGGGCTTTTCGGCCGCTGGAAGGGCTTCGCGGTCGCCGGAGGGACGTCGCGGCCGTCGCCTCAGTGGTCGTCCCAGTGTCCGTCGTGCTCGGCGTGGCGGTGTCCGTCGTGCAGGTAGTCCATGTGGTCGCCGTGCCGCACCCCCGGGTGCCCGCAGTCCTCGCCGTGCCGGTGCGCGTGCTCCGCGTGGGCCGTGTGACCGCCGGGCTCGCACTCGTCCCAGTGGCCCGCGTGCTCGCGGTGCAGATGGCCGTCGTGCGCGTAGTCGACATGGTCGCCGTGCGGCACCGCGGTGTGCCCGCAGTCCGGGCCGTGGGTATGGGTGTGCGCGGAGGGGACGATGAGAGGCAGGCTGCCACGCAGACAGAGCATGCAAACGGATCATATCGGGACATTCGACCTTGCGTGTCGTCCGAGTACCCCAGAGGGGCGACGCACGAGACGGCCGGAAAACGCAGGAAGAAGGGGGCCCTAGAAGACCAGCGCGGCCGCGCAGAGCGCCATCGCCACCGTGCACAGGACCGCCGCGGTCGCGTGCCGCGCGGGCAGGACGGCCGGGCGCGAGGTGGCGGACAGCTCCCGGATGCGCCGATGGGCCACCCCGAGGAACCCCAGCCAGAGCGCGCCGCACAACACGCACACCACGACACCGGCCGGCCTCGGCCCGCCGTGCAGCGCGCTCCGCACCGCGAGGACCGTGGCGACGGTGCCCGCGAGCGTCGTGCGCCGCCACGCCAGCCGCGTCCGCTCCGGCTGGAGCCCCGGATCCCGCTCGTCGCTCACCCCTCCCACCCGACGAGCACCACGACCACCATCGCCACGGCCACCACCGCCACCACCGCGCCGAGCAGCGCCGGGAACCGGGACACGGGCAGATCCTGGCCCCGGCGCATCGCCAGCTCGCAGCGCACCCAGTGGTTCACCGCGCGCAGCGAGCACAGCACACCGGCAGCGAGCAGCGCGAGCGCCAGCCCGACCCGCCAGCCCCAGCGCAGGTCCGGCAGGAACTGGTCCACCGCGAAACCGCCGCCGATCAGCGCCAGCGCGGTGCGCAGCCAGGCCAGGAAGGTCCGCTCGTTCGCCAGGGAGAACCGGTAGTCGGGCGTGCTGCCCTCCTGCCGCACCCGCTCCGGCGCGAACCACAGCCGGACGTTCCGTACGAACTCGATCACGCCCAGGACACTACCGGGCGGCCCGGAACTCCTTGAGCCGCTCGTACGCAGCCAGCCCGTCCGGCGTCCACGTCCACTGCGGCAGCCGTCGCTCGACCTCGTCGTCCGTCAGGAAGTCGTGCCAGGCCACCTCCTCCGCCTGGGGGCGGACCGGCAGCGCGCAGCGCACCTCGTAGACGGCCGACCACCAGCCGCGGCCGGCTCCGTCCTCGTACAGGAACTTGAAGAGGAAGGCGGGCCGGGGCAGTCCGGTGACGCCGAGTTCCTCCTCGGCCTCCCGCAGCGCCGCGTCGTCGTAGGACTCACCGGCGCCGACCACTCCGCCGACGAACATGTCGTACAGGGACGGGAAGACCAGCTTGGTCGGTGTGCGGCGGTGGACGAAGATCCGGCCGACGGCGTCCCTGGCCTCGATGAACACACAGCGGTGGCGCAGGCCCTCGGCGTACACCTGACCGCGGGGGAGCCGGTCGACGACCCGGTCGTGCTCGTCGACGACGTCGAGGATCTCGTCAGCAGCGCTCATGCGGCCCATCCAAGCAGGACCGGACGGCCGCCGTCAGGCCGCCTGGAGGACGGGCACCCGCCGGGGCGCCACCGCGCCCTGCGGCATCGCCGGGTGCAGCCCGAGCAGAACGATGCCCACGACGATGCCGGCGAGCCCCGCCGCCTCCCAGGCCAGCGCGCCCGGGTCGGTGTGCAGCCGGTCGCCGAGGAAGCCGACCCCGCAGATGATCCCGGCCAGCGGCTGGGCCGCGGTCAGCGCGGGCAGCGACTTGCGCAGCGGCGCGGTCTCGAACGCGCTCTGGACCAGGATGAGGCCGGTCAGCCCGAGCGCCAGTACGGCGTACGGCTGCCAGCTCGTCAGCAGCTCTGCCAGGCCACCGTGCGCGAAGCGCTCGCCGCTGAGCCGGGTCAGCGCGTCCTGGACGCCGTACAGCACGCCCGCCGCCAGCGCCAGCAGCACCGGCCCGTAGCCCAGCCGGGAGCGCCTGGCGTACGTCGTGAGCAGCAGCGCCGCGCCCAGCATGGCGCCGATGATCACCCACTGCCGCAGCGGATCCCCGCTGGCGCTGCCGCCGTGCGGCTCGCCCGCCACGATGAACGCGGTCACCCCGCCCGCCAGCAGCGCCAGGCCCGCCCAGCCCTGGCGGCCCAGCGACTGTCCGGTCTGGCGGCGGGAGAGCGCGAGCGCGAAGAGCAGGTTCGTCGCCAGCAGCGGCTCCACCAGGGACAGCTCGCCCTGGCCCAGCGCCATCGCGCCCAGCGCCATGCCGGCCGCCATCAGGCCCATGCCGCCCAGCCAGCGCGGCACCCGCACCAGGTCGAGCAGCAGGCGCGGCGAGAGGAAGTCCCCGAGGGGTGCCCGCTGCGCGGCGTTCTGCTGGAGGACGAAACCGAAGCCGAGGCAGCACGCGGCGCCCACGGCGAGAATCAGGACCAGAAACGACACGCTGCGTACCTCGATCGTCCGGGCCGGGCGGCGGTGCCTACGGGCCGACTGTGGCGGCCTCACACCCTCGACGCCCTGGGGTCCGGAAAGGGGGGCGGTCTTCGATGGTCGCGGCCCCGACCCGTACGCGCTATGGCGTACGTCACACCCGGGCCGCCCCTGACCAGGTCCGGCGCCCCGCATGCGGCTCAAGTGGGCTCCAGCGCAAGGTACTTGGCATGCGTCACATGCTCTTGGTACTTGACGGTAAGTATGGGCTGGGGTTGGCTGTGCGTGATCGGCTGATCGCTCGCCGACACCAAATCCCCTGATGAGGAACCTCGCGGTGCCCCCACCCCCTCTCTTACTCGACGACGCCCTGGACGACGCCGAACTGCGCGCCGCCCGGACCGCGCAGGCCCAGGGCCGCCGGCGGGCCGCCCGCTCCCTGCTCGCCCGCACCGGTGACGACTGGGACCGCAGGGGCCACCGGATCACCGTCCTCGCCGCCGACCCCTACGCGGTCCCCTGGGCCCGGGACTGGCTGCGCGCCGACCCCGGCAGCGCCGACGCCTCCGTCCTGCTCGGGCTCGCCCTGGTCCACCGGGTGCTGCGGGGCCGGGACGATCCCGAGCAGGCCCGCGCGGCCTGCCGGGAGGCGGTGGAGCGCGCGCCCGCCGATCCCACGCCCTGGCTGGGCCTGCTCATGCTGGAGGGTGACGGCGGCCCGGCGGCGATCCGGCTGTTCGAGGAGGTCCGGGCCCGCTGCCCCGACCACCACCAGGCCCACCACCTGCTGGTCGCCCGGCTCGCCGAACGGCGCGGCGACACCGGCCCGGACCCGCTGCACGAGGTGTACGAGTTCGCCGCCTGGGCCGCCGAACGGGCCCCCGCCGACTCGCCGCTCGCCATCCTGCCGGTCGTCGCGCACGCCGAGCGCTACCGCGTCCTGGCCACCCACGGCTTCGCACCCGCCGACCCGGCCACCTCCGGCCACTGGTCGGACGGCAGGGCCCGGGAGGTGCTGAAGGCCGCCTTCGACTGGTGGCTGGAGTGGGAGCACGACGGCCACCCGCGCCGACTGCTCGACCTGAACTTCCTCGCCCACGCCAAGGTCTGCGAGGGCCGGAGTGCCGAGGCCGCCGCCCTCTTCCAGCGCATCGGCGACCACGCCACCGCCGTACCGTGGGCGTACCCGGACCGGGACCCGCGCGCGGCGTTCCGGGCGGCGCGCGCGGGGGCGCTGGGCAGCGACGCCGTGACTCTGTCGCGGACGCCGTGATTCCGCCAGGAGCGCCACGGGAAGTGGTGACGGATCGCCCGTGAAGTGATGGCGGACTGCCCGTGAAGTGATGACGGATCGCCCCGTGAAGTGATGACGGAAGTCTGACGGCTGTCCCGGACCCCTGGTCCCGCCCGCCCGCCGGGTGCTCGAATGGACGGGTGAATCCCGAACCACCGGAGGAGCGCGGCACCCCGGTCGGCCGCCGCGTCTTCCTCGGCACCCTCGGCCTGGGCGCCCTCGGCCTCGTCGCCGCGCCCCCGCTGCAGCGCGGCCTGGAGACGTTCCTCGGCAACGTAGGGCAGCAGGACCCCACCGGCCTGACCGGCCTGCTGCCCAACGGCGGCGGCTTCCGCTACTACTCGGTGACCTCCTCGGTCCCGCGCCGGAACGCCACCACCTACCGCCTCACCGTCGACGGCCTGGTCGACCGCCCCCGCACCTACACCCTGGCCGACCTCAGGGCGCTGCCGCAGACCCGTCTGGTCAAGGACGTCCAGTGCGTCACCGGCTGGCGGGTCCCGCAGACGCCCTTCGAGGGCGTGCGGCTGTCGGCGCTGCTGGACGCGGCCGGTGTCCAGGGCAAGGCCGGCGCGGTCCGCTTCACCTGCTTCGACGGCGCCTACAGCGAGAGCCTCACCCTCGACCAGGCCCGCCGCGACGACGTCCTCGTCGCCCTGCGCATGCAGGACAAGGACCTCGGCCACGACCACGGCGGCCCGGTCCGCCTCTATGTGGCCCCCATGTACTTCTACAAGTCCGCCAAGTGGCTCTCCGGCATCACCGTCACCGAGGACGTAAAGCCCGGCTACTGGGAGAAACGCGGCTACGACGTCGACGCCTGGGTCGGCAGGTCGAACGGGCGGGACGATGAGCCTACGAACTGAGCCCGCCCCGGCGGTCACCGCGCGTGTCCGGCGCTTCAGCCGGGCCGAGCGCTGGATCCACCGCACCACCGCCCTGCTCATGATCGTGTGCGTGGCGACCGCCGCCTGCCTCTACGTCCCGCAGCTCGCCGAACTCGTCGGCCGGCGCGCGCTGGTGGTCCTGCTCCACGAGTGGTCCGGGCTGCTGCTGCCGGTGCCCGTCCTGGCCGGCCTCGCCTCCCGCGCCTTCCGCGCCGACCTGCGCCGGCTCAACCGCTTCGGCCCGCACGACCGGCACTGGCTGCGGGCCGTCCTGCGCCGGGACAAGCGGCGGGAGTCCCGCCCGGCGGGCAAGTTCAACGCCGGGCAGAAGATCTACGCGTCCTGGATCGCCGGGGCGACGCTGGTGATGCTCGGCACCGGGCTGCTGATGTGGTTCACCGACCTCACGCCGGTCCGCTGGCGCACCAGCGCGACCTTCGTCCACGACTGGCTGGCGCTGACCATGGGCGTCGTCCTCGCGGGGCACATCGGCATGGCCCTGGGGGACCCGGAGGCACGGCGGGGGATGCGGACGGGTTCGGTGAGCCCGGAGTGGGCCGACCGGGAGCATTCGCTCTGGCGCCGGTGAGCGGCAGGACGCGAGAGGGCCCACCCGCGCCTCGTAGCGCGGGTGGGCCCTCGTCGTCGTACCGCTGGATGATCAGCGGGTTCAGCGGGCCGAGAGTTCGTCCAGTGCCTTCAGGGCCCGCGAGGTGATCTCCTCGGGGCTGCCGGCGACGTCCACGGCGACACCCGTCTCGTCCGGCTCCAGCGGCTGGAGCGTGGCGAACTGGGAGTCCAGCAGAGCCGTCGGCATGAAGTGGCCCTCGCGGTGGGACATCCGGCCCTCGATGAGCGCGCGGTCGCCCGTGAGGTGCACGAAGACGATGCCGGGAGCGGCGGCCCGCAGCCGGTCCCGGTACGACCGCTTCAGCGCCGAGCTGCTCACCACTCCGCCGGACCCCGCCCGCCCGGACGCCCAGGCGCCGATGGCGTCCAGCCAGGGCCACCGGTCCTCGTCCGTGAGGGGGACGCCGGCCGACATCTTGGCGACACTGGCCCGGGAGTGGAAGTCGTCGCCGTCGGCGTACGGAACGCCGAGCCGGGCCGCAAGCAGGGGACCGATGGTGGTCTTGCCGGTGCCTGCGACCCCCATGACCACGACGACGTGGGGGGTGCTCATGCTGCCTCGCTGTCTTCCTCGACTGATGTCGACGGCCACTCAAGCCATTAGGTAGGACGAATTCAAGTCTCCATGATGAATAAGTCAGACTTTTTAGTCCCGTGACGCACCCCGTACGCTGAGTGCATGACCACTCCGGGCCGGGGGCTGCACGGCCGTGTACTGGACACCCTCGGCCCCGCGATCACCGCCGGTGAGTACCCGCCGGGCAGCGTGCTGCGCACCGACGAACTCGCCCAGCGCTTCGATGTGTCGCGCTCCGTGATGCGTGAGGCGGTCCGCGTGCTGGAGTCCATGCACCTCGTCGAGTCACGCCGTCGCGTGGGCGTGACCGTGCTCCCGGAGTGCGAGTGGAACGTCTACGACCCGCAGGTCATCCGCTGGCGGCTGGCCGGCGCCGACCGCCCCCGGCAGCTGCGCTCGCTCACCGTGCTGCGCTCGGCCGTCGAACCGGTCGCGGCGGGCCTGGCCGCGAAGAAGGCCACGCCGGAGCAGTGCGCCGAGCTGACCCACGCCGCGCTCGGCATGGTGGCCAACTCACGCGGCCATCGGCTGGACGGCTATCTCCTCCACGACGTGGCGTTCCACCGGACGATCCTCACCGCGTCCGGCAACGAGATGTTCGCCCGGCTGGGCGATGTCGTCGCCGAGGTCCTGACCGGCCGCACCGAGCACGAGGTGATGTTCGAGGACCCCGACCCGTCGGCCGTCACCCTGCACGTCCAGGTCGCCGAGGCCGTCCGCGAGGGCGACGCGGCCCGCGCGGAGCGGCTGACCCGGGAGATCACGATGGGGGCACTCCAGGAGCTGGACATCCTGGCGCCCTGACCGACACCCGCCCCGGAACTACCCGTTGTCCGGGAACTCCCCGTCGACGTACACCCACGCCCCGTCCATCCGCTCGAACCGGCTGCGCTCGTGCAGCGCCCCGCCCCGGTAGGACGCCCGGAACTCCACGACGCCGGTCGAGTGGAACGCCGTACCGTCCTCGGTCGCGAGGATCTCCAGGCCCGTCCAGCGCATCCCCGGATCCAGCTCCAGGCGCGGGGGCCGGGTCCGCGGGTGCCAGGTGTGCAGCAGATAGTCCGTCTCGCCCGTCACGAAGGCGCTGTAGCGCGACCTCATCAGCCGCTCCGCGGTCGGCGCGGCGGCCTCACCCCGGTGGAATCGGCCGCAGCACGCGTCGTACGTCTCCGCAAGACCGCAAGGACATGCCCGCTTGTGGGGTGGGGTGGCGGCGTGCTGCCGCCGGACATGGGCGCTGCGTCGGGACATGCGCCCCATTCTGCTGCACCATCGGCCGTGCGACGGCCGCGAAGGACCTGATGTGGCTTGTGCTCCCCAGTGCGGGCACTTGCTGCGGCCCCGACCGGCTGCACGCGCCCCGGCGGGGCATCGGCTGTCCGCGCCACTTCTACGTCCCCCATGAGACGAGATGCGCTTGAGCACGGCAACGGCGAGGGCCGCGACTCCTGTCGCGGCCCTCGCCGTTCTCTGTGTCCGAGGGGGGACTTGAACCCCCACGCCCGATAAAGGGCACTAGCACCTCAAGCTAGCGCGTCTGCCATTCCGCCACCCGGACAAGGTGTCTGTCGTGCGGGGTTTCCCCCGCGGCGACGAGGTAAACATTACCAGGCTTTCGGACATGCCCGATCGCGGCCGGCTCCCGGGGGGCGTGCCGGGCCGGTGACGGGGGAGGGAGGATGAAGGGAACCAGCAGCAGCGACAGCGGGAGGAACCAGCGTGAGCGAGACCGACTCGGTCAAGGGCGTCACCGGCGAGGACGAGGTCGTGGACCTGTGCCGCGAGCTGATCCAGTTCGACACCAGCAACTACGGCGACCACTCCGGCCCGGGTGAGCGCGGGGCGGCCGAGTACGTCGCCGAGAAGCTCGCCGAGGTGGGTCTGGAGCCCCGGATCTTCGAATCGCACCCGGGGCGCGCCTCCACCGTGGCCCGCATCGAGGGCGAGGACCCCTCCCGGCCCGCGCTGCTCATCCACGGCCACCTCGACGTCGTACCGGCGAACGCCACCGACTGGACCCACCACCCCTTCTCCGGCGAGGTCGCCGACGGCTGCGTGTGGGGGCGCGGCGCCGTCGACATGAAGGACATGGACGCCATGACCCTCGCCGTCGTGCGCGACCGGCTGCGCAGCGGCCGCCGGCCCCCGCGCGACATCGTGCTCGCCTTCCTCGCCGACGAGGAGGCGGGCGGCACCTACGGCGCCCGGCATCTGGTCGACAACCACCCGGAGCTCTTCGAGGGCGTCACCGAGGCGATCAGCGAGGTGGGCGGCTTCTCCTTCACGGTGAGCGAGCAGCGGCGGCTCTATCTGATCCAGACGGCCGAGAAGGGCATGCACTGGATGAAGCTGACCGTCGCCGGCACGGCAGGGCACGGCTCGATGATCCACCGGGACAACGCCATCACCGAGCTGTCCGAGGCCGTCGCCCGGGTCGGCCGGCACACGTTCCCGGTGCGGGTCACCAAGACCACCCGGGCCTTCCTCGACGAGCTGGGCGACGCCCTGGGCGCCGAGCTCGACCCGGAGGACATGGAGTCCACCCTGGCGCGGCTGGGCGGCATCGCCAAGCTCATCGGCGCGACCCTCAGCAACACCGCCAACCCCACCCAGCTCAGCGCCGGCTACAAGGTCAACGTCATCCCCGGCGAGGCCACGGCCCATGTCGACGGGCGCTTCCTGCCCGGGCACGAGGAGGAGTTCCTCGCCGACCTCGACCGGCTCCTCGGCCCCCACGTCCGCCGTGAGGACGTGCACTCCGACAAGGCCCTGGAGACCTCCTTCGACGGGGCGCTGGTCGAGGCGATGCAGTCCGCGCTGCTCGCCGAGGACCCCACCGCCAAGGCCATCCCCTACATGCTGTCCGGCGGCACCGACGCCAAGTCCTTCGACGACCTCGGCATCCGCGGCTTCGGCTTCGCCCCGCTGAAGCTGCCGCCGGAGCTGGACTTCGCCGGAATGTTCCACGGCGTCGACGAGCGCGTGCCGGTGGACGGGCTGAAGTTCGGCGTGCGGGTCCTCGACCGGTTCATCGACGCGTCGTGAGGTGGCGCGCCCAGGTGACGCGCTCCGAAGTGACGCACTCCGAAGTGACGCGCCGCGAAGTGGCGCGCCCTGAATTCGCCCACTGAAACGAAACTTCACTATTCGCGCGCATGTGCGGGAAAGACCTGGAAGAGTGAATGCGACGATAAGCTCGTAGCTCCATTAGTCCCTCCTCGTTACTGCTGACGTGGTCCGCTTCTTGGGATCGCATTGCCAACAAGGAGGAATAATGATCAAGAAGGTCGTCGCTGCTGCGGCTGCCACTGGTGGGCTGGTTCTCGCGGGTGCGGGCATGGCCGTCGCCGACGCCGGAGCCCAGGGTGCCGCCGTGCACTCCCCGGGTGTCGCTTCCGGCAACGTCATTCAGGTGCCTGTGCACGCCCCGGTGAACGTCTGCGGCAACACGGTCTCCGTGATCGGGCTGCTGAACCCCACCTTCGGCAACACCTGCATCAACAAGTGACGCACGCCCGCTGAGGGGGTCGTCCACACCGTCGGCCTCGGAGCGCGCGCCATGCGCTCCGGGGCCGACCGGTATTCAGAATCTGATGTCACGGGATTCCGTGAGTTTTCAAGGGCGAAAGCAGGGATTCAGCAAAATGCGACAGGTCACCCGCAAGGGCCTCATGACAATGGCGGCGGCGACGGGGGTGATCGCCGCCGCAGGGGGGTACGCGCAGGCGGATTCCGGCGCGATCGGATCCGCCTCGGATTCACCCGGTGTGCTGTCCGGAAACACCGTGCAGGCGCCGGTGAACGCTCCGGTGAACGTCTGCGGGAACACCGTCGACGTCGTCGGTGTCCTCAACCCCGCGGTCGGCAACTCCTGCGCCAACACGGGCAGCGGGAGCGGCTCCGGCGGCTCGAACGATTCCGGCGGTTCGGGCGGCTCCGGGGGCGCACAGGCGGGCGGAAACACCGAAGGCTCGCCCGGCGTCGGCTCCGGCAACCATGTCGAGGCCCCGATCAACGTGCCGGTGAACGTCTGCGGCAACAGCGTCAATGTGATCGGCGTCGGCAACTCGACGTACGGCAACGACTGCTCCAACGACGCCGGCTCCGGGGGCCAGCACGGCACCCCTCCGGGCGGCGGGAACGGGCACACCCCGGGTGACCCGGGACAGCAGCCCGGGAACCCCGGCGGCGACCAGCCCGGGAACCCTGGCGGCGACCAGACCGACCCGGGTGGGCTCGGCAACCAGGGCGACCCCGTCCAGGCCGGCGGAACCGCCGCGCAGGGCGGTCCCGCCGCCGTGGGCGCCCTGACCCCCACCGGCTCCCGGTCCGCCGTCCAGGCGGGGGCCCGGACGGAGGCGCAGCACAGCGCCCTGGAGCAGCTTGCGCACACCGGCGGCGACCTCCCGCTGGGGATCGTCCTGCCGGCCGGCGCGGGCGCGCTGCTCGCGGGCGCGGTCCTCTACCGCAGGGCCCGGCAGTCGGCGTAGCACGCCACCCAGGACGGAGTGGGGCCCCGCCTCTTCGGCGGGGCCCCACTCCCGTCTCAGCTCACCACGTGGCGCGCACCTGGCGGATGATCCGCCGGCGCAACCGCACCTTGCGGCTGCCGTCGCGCATCAGGCTCAGACGGTGCAACTCCCAGTGTCCGTACTCGGCATGGTCCGTCAGCAGACGTGTCGCCTCCTTGCGGGAGACCCCGCGCGGTACGTACACGTCGACAAATTCGTATTCCGGCATCGCATCTATTGTGCGGGCTGGGCCCTGGTACGGATAGCGTCTGCACTATGTCTGATGCTGCGCAGCCCACCGCTGCCGAGGTACGCGCCGCCGCCGAGGCGGTCAAGACCGCGCTCGACCGCCACCTGGCCGCGGTCGAACGCCGGTCGGGGGAGGACGACCCGGCCGTCTACGAGGCGTTCAACCAGCTGGCCGCGGCCGCGGAGGCGTACGACGAGCTGCTCTACGACCGTTACGACGAAGTCACGCCCTTCGAGATCCCCGGTACGGAGGACTCCCTTCCGCCGTACGTCGGCCCCGAGGAACCGAGCGCGTTGAGCGTCCTGATCCGCCGCGACTACTCCGTGGCGGAACCGCAGCGGCTGCTGGCCCAGGCGCAGCGGATCGAGGCGGCGGAGGACGAGGAGGGCACGGAGACGGTGCACGGCGCGCTGGGGGTGCTGTTCGGCGAGTTCGAGCCGGACGAGATCGCCTCCCGGCACAAGGAGTTCGGGCTGGAGGAGGGCGACTCCACGCTGTGGGTCCTTGCCGCAGATGAGCCCGCCGAGCCCGGCGAGTGGCTGGAGTCGCCGTTCGAGCAGCTCGATCCGCAGCGGGTGGTGTGCCGGTTCGACGTGAGCGCGGTGTTCGACGAGGAAGAGGAACTCGACGAGGACGAGGATCTGGAGCCGCTGGAACGCTGAGCGCTGCGCGGGGGCGCCCCGAAAGGGGGCGCCCCCGCCGCCTCAGCCGGCTGTTGGTACCTGTGTGCGCAGGAGCGTGGGCAGGCGGGTCGTGCGGGGCTTGGCCGGGATTTCCGTGACGGCTCTCGGGAGGGACTGTTCGGCTCCGTGGACCACGGAGAGGTGGCGTTCGGCTCGGGCGAAGGCCGTGTAGACCCAGGGGCGGGAGAGCATCTGGGCGGCGTCGCCGGGGAGGACCACGACCGCCGCCGGCCAGCGGCTGCCGACGGCCTGGTGGGCGGTCAGCGCCCAGCCGTGCCGCACCGACTGCTCCACCCGCTCCTTCGCCACGACGACGGAGGCACCGGCGCAGGAGAGACGCAGGCCCTCCGCGTCGGCCCCCATGACCTGCCCGGCGAGGGTGCGGCCCGGGGCGGGGGAGTAGGCGACCCGGTCGCCGGGGTCGAAGCCGGCGAACCGGCCGGGGCCGGGATTCAGCCTTTCTTTGAGCGCGGCGTTGAGTGCGCGGGTGCCGGCCGCGCCGCCGTGACCCGGGGCGATCACCACCGTCTGCTCGGCCGGCACCCCGAGGGCCCGCGGCACCGAGTCCGCGACGAGCTGCACGGTCCGGTGCACGGCCTCGCCCGCGTCCCGCACCGGCACGATCACGATCTCCTTCCCGGGCGCGTCGACCTGGTTCAGCTCGCCGACGCCGATCCCGGAGAGCAGCTCACCGAGCGGGCCGGGGTCGGGCGTGCGCGACGCGATCTGCGGGCACGCGCGTGTGGCGAGCAGATCGGCGAAGACCCGGCCCGGACCGGCCGACCACAGCAGCGCCGGGTCCCCGCTGAGCACCAGCCGCGCCCCGTCCGGCAGCGATTCCACGATCATCGCCGCGCTCTCCACGTCGAGCTGCGGCGCGTCCAGCAGGACGAGCAGGTCCAGCGTCAGGGCCCCGTCGGCGTCCCGGCCCGGCCCCTCCGCGCCGGAGAGCAGACCGGGGACGGTGACGACGCCGCCCTCGTCACCCAGGAGCGCCGCGAACCTGTGCCGGCCGTCGGGAGTGTGGCAGGCCGCGACCACCCGCAGGCCCAGGGAGCCGGCCGCGGCGACCAGCGCCGCCGGTTCGGCGCGGGCCGCCTCGCCGCCGGTGTGCAGCACCAGGCCGTGCCCCGCGACGGCGCGGATCAGCTCGGCCGCGCTGCCGGAGGCCGAGGCCGCCGCCGACTCCCACTGAGCCGGGGCCTCCTTGGACAGGGAGTTGACGATCCGGGCCAGACCGTCGGCGAGGCTCTCCTCCGCGAGCGCGTACCGCTCCAGACCGACCAGGACCCGGACCGGGCGGGCCTCATTCTCGCCGTCCTCCTCGTCGCCCTCCGCCCGCTGCGGGGCGTGCGCCCCGGGCTCCTCCAGGGCGTCCTGGAAGGCGAGGGCCTCACCCTCCGCGAGCGTGCTCTGAACGGCGACGTCCGCGTCCGGCACGCCCCGCTGGGCCAGCGCGGCCGTCAGCGCCGGCAGCTCCAGCGCGGTGTGCCCGGCGAGGGCCGCCTGCTCCAGCAGCCACACCGTGACGGCGCGGCCCCGGCGCTCGTCGTCCGGACCGCACTGCGCGCCGAGCAGCGCCCGCGCGAACCCGTCGGCCTGCTCGGGCCGCACTCCGGGGACCCGCAGCAACTGCCAGGGGTCCTCACGCAGCAGCTCCCCGGCCCCCTCGCCGAGGACCGCGGCGACCTGAGGCGCCAGCGCCTCGGGCGCACCGCCGGACGCGAGCACCTCACGCACGGCCGCGACGGTCTCCGGGGCGGGCACGGCGGCGGCCTCGGCGACCACTGACTGCGGACGCCGCACCGGCTCCGGGCCCGGGGTCGGTGCCGCGCGGCGCGGTGCGGGCTCCGGTTCGGCGAACACGGTGGCCACCGGCTTCTGACCGCTCTCCACGGCCCGCACGGCCGCGAGCAGATCGGCGGCCTTCCCGCTCAGCCCGGCCCCGCTGTCGATGGGCCCCTTCCTCTCGGCCTTCCGCCGCTCGATCCGCTCCCGCTCCAACCGCTGAGCGGCAAGCTCAGCCTCAGCCTCGGACAACTGCCCCGCGCTTTCCCCACCCGACGCCTCACCTCCGCCCGAGCCACCACCGCCGCCCACACCCTCAGCGTCGGCCGGTCCACCGCCGTCGACCAGGCCCTCTGCGTCGGCTGTTGCGCGGCCGTCGGCCGGGTTCTCGGTGTCGGTTGGCTCAGGGCCTGCGGCTGGTTCACCGCCGTCCGAAGGTCCGTTGCCACTGGCCCTGTTCTCGGCGTCGGCCGGCTTGCCGCCGTCGGCCGGTCCGTTGCCGCCGGCTGGGTGCCCGGCATTGGCTGCTCCCTTGCCGTCGGCCGGGCCGCCGCCCCCGGTCGCCTCCGTACCGCCGGCCGTCTCGCTCACCGCCGCGCCCGTGCCGCCCGCCGCGCCCGTGCCGCCCGCCGCGCCCGTGGTGTCCGCCGCGCCCGTGCCGCCCGCCGCGACCGCGTCCCCTGCCCCGGCCCCCGGCCACCCCGGTGTCCCCGGCTCCGTGTTCTCCGTGGTCTCCGGTTCCGTGCTCACAGCGTGCTCCAGTCGTGATCGGGATAGCGGTGCACGGGCGCCGACACATCGTCGAGCGCCCGGCAGATCTCGTCAGGAAGACTAAGCGCCTCCACTGACAACGCCGCCCTGAGCTGCTGCGCGTTGCGCGCGCCGACGATCGGGGCGGCGACCCCGGGCCGGTCGCGGACCCAGGCGAGGGCGACCTGGAGCGGGGTGACCGCGAGCCCGTCCGCCGCGGTCGTCACGGCGTCCACGATCCGGCTCGCGGTGTCGTCGAGGTAGGGCTCGACGAACGGCGCGAAGTGCTCCAAGGCGCCGCGCGAGTCGGTGGGCAGGGCGTCGCCCCGGTACTTGCCGGTGAGCACACCCCGGCCCAGCGGCGAGGACGGCAGCAGCCCGATCCCCAGGTCCAGCGCGGCCGGCAGCACCTCCCGCTCCACGCCGCGCTGCAACAGCGAGTACTCCATCTGCGTACTGGCCAGCCGGGTGCGCGTACCCGGCGCCGCCAGCTGCCAGGTCCCCGCCTTGGCGAGCTGCCAGCCGCAGAAGTTGGACACCCCGGCATAGCGCGCGCGGCCGCCGGCCACCGCGATGTCGAGGGCCTGGAGGGTCTCCTCCAGCGGGGTGTGCGGGTCGAAGGCGTGCACGTGCCACACGTCGACGTAGTCCGTGCCCAGCCGGTCCAGGGAGGCGTCCAGGGCGGCGAGGAGATGGCCGCGGGAGCCGTCGAAGCGGCGGTCCGGGTCGGGCACGCTGCCCGCCTTGGTGGAGATGACCAGTTCCCGGCGCGGAACCAGCCCTTCCATGAGGCGCCCGAGCAGATACTCGGCCTCCCCGTCGCCGTACACGTCCGCCGTGTCGACGAGGGTGCCGCCGGCCTCCCAGAACGTCTTCAAGAGGTCCGCGGCGTCGTGCTCGTCCGTGTCGCGGCCCCAGGTGAGGGTGCCGAGCCCGATGCGGGACACGCGCAGGCCGGTCCGGCCGAGATGCCTCTGCTCCATGGACGCCGAGATTACTGGCCAGGGTTGCGCCGTGGGTTGCCTGTGGATAACCGAATTCCCGCACCCCAGCTGCGGAACGTCGCGGCCGCGGCGGCCCGGGCGGGCGCGGCGGCACCCCGCCAGGCTATGGTCTCCGGAACAGCGCTGTTACTCGTCAGTAAGGGGATTCGGCCATGCAGCTCGGGATCAACCTCGGCTACTGGGGCGCCGGAATGGACGCGGACAACCTCGCCGTCGCCCAGGAGGCCGACCGCCTCGGCTACTCCGTCTGCTGGGCCGCCGAGGCATACGGCTCGGACGCGGCCACCGTGCTCACCTGGGTCGCCGCACAGACCGAGCGGATCGACGTCGGCTCGGCCATCTTCCAGATCCCGGCCCGCCAGCCCGCGATGACCGCGATGACCGCCGCCACCCTCGACTCCCTCTCCGGCGGCCGCTTCCGCCTCGGCCTCGGCGTCTCCGGCCCACAGGTCTCCGAGGGCTGGTACGGCGTCAAGTTCGACAAGCCCCTGGCACGCACGCGTGAGTACGTCGAGATCGTACGGAAGGCGATGTCCCGTGAGCGGCTGTCCTACGAGGGTGAGCACTGGACGCTGCCGCTGCCGGACGGCCCGGGCAAGCCGATCAAGCTGACCGTGCACCCGCAGCGCGAGCACATCCCGCTGTACATCGCCGCGATCGGCCCGAAGAACCTGGAGCAGACCGGCGAGATCGCCGACGGCGCCCTGCTGATCTTCCCCTCCGCCGCCCACCTGGAGGACACCGCCCTCACGTACCTGCGCGCGGGCCGCGAGAAGGCCGGCAAGACCATGGACGGCTTCGACGTCTGCCCGACGCTGCCGCTGGCCGTCGGCGCCGACCAGGACATCACCCGCCTCGCCGACACCTTCCGCCCCTACACCGCGCTCTACGTCGGCGGCATGGGCAGCGCCAAGCAGAACTTCTACAACCAGCTCGCCCGGCGCATGGGCTACGAGAAGGCCGCCGCCGAGATCCAGGACAAGTACCTGTCCGGCGACAAGGAGGGCGCCGCGGCCGCCGTACCGCACGATCTGATCGACGCCACCACGCTGCTGGGATCGGTGGAGCGGATCGCCGACCGGATGACCGCCTACGCCGCCGCCGGCGTCACCACCCTCACCCTCGCCCCCGCCGGCTTCACCCTCGACGAGCGGCTCGCCTCGCTGCGCGCGGGCGTCGAGGCGCTGGAGCGGGCCGGCCTGGGGTAAGGGGAGTCCCACAGCGGAGGACCACCGCGGGATTCACTGTGGGGGTTCACTGCGGCCGTGGTGGGGGCTCGGGGGTCTTCCCCGCCACGGCCGTCACCGGTAACAACGCGCCCGCGGGCGCCCGGTTACGCTCCCGGCGCGACCCCGTCCGTCCTTCTTTCGGCGGAGTTGTCGGACACAGGTGTTGCCGTGCCCGGCTCGCCGCATTTGACTCGTTCTTCGCGGAGTCCTGCGCAATGCGGAGAGGGGCCCACCATGCTTTCGGCCAAGAGTCTGTTCCAGGAGATCCTCGACAACGACGAGTCCTACGCGCTGTTCTGCTCCATCGCCGCCAGCGGGGAGACCCAGGGCGGCTGGGAGAACGCGCGGATCGCCGCGCTCGTCCCGCGGAGCGAACGTGGTCTCGCACCCAAGATCACCCGCCACGGAGCCGACGAGGACAAGCATGGGCGAATCTTCAACGCGCTGATGAAGAAGCGCGGCGTCGAACCCGTCCCCGTCCCGCCCGAGACCGACTACACCATGCTCCTGGAACGGGCCGGCATCGGCCTCTCCCACGACAAGCTCAAGGCCGAGCAGCCGCTCACCGTCGAGGACATCGTCACGTACCTCGCCCACAGCAGGGTCACCGAGCAGCGCGCCTCGGAGCAGATGGAGATGCTGCGCACGTACTTCGCCGACCACCCCGACATCGGCCGCGCGGTCAGGATGATCTCCCACGACGAGGACAACCACCTCGCCTACTGCCACGAGGAACTCCTGCGCCTCGCCCACGCCGGACACGGCCGTACCATCCAGCGCACCCTGCGTGAGTGCGCGCTCGCCGAGATCCGCGTCTACCGGGACGTCAGCCTCGCCGTCATGGCCCACATGGGCCGGATCCTGGGCTGGCCGAGGCCCAAGTCGGCCGTGCTGGCGGCCGGCATCCACGCCGTGTACGCCTGGGAGCGGTTCGCGGGCTGGCGGCGCATGGTGTCCCTGAAGACACCCGAACGCCGCGACGCGCTCGGCGGACCGACCACCACGTCCCCCGAGTTCGCCTGACCCGGTCGGCGAAGAGGTCCTCGGGCCACCGGTGTACGCCTACCCTGGGCGGCATGCCCACGCTGATCCTCGTCCGGCACGGCCGGTCCACCGCCAACACCTCGGGCGTGCTCGCCGGCCGGACGCCCGGCGTCGCCCTCGACGAGCGCGGCGCCGCCCAGGCCGCCGCCCTGCCGGGACGGCTGGCGGCCCTGCCGATCGCCGAGGCCGTCACGAGCCCCCTGCAGCGCTGCCGGGAGACCCTCCGGCCCCTCCTGGAAGCCCGCCCTGGTCTGCGCCTGCACACCGAGGAGGGGATCACCGAGTGCGACTACGGCGACTGGAGCGGCCGCAAACTCGCCGAGCTGAGCGACGACCCCCTCATGCAGGTCGTGCAGGCCCACCCCTCCGCCGCGGCCTTCCCCGGCGGTGAGTCCATGCGCGCCATGCAGACCCGCGCCGCCGAGGCGGTACGCGAGTGGAACGCGCGCGTGGAGCGCGAACACGGCGCCGACGCCGTCTACCTGATGTGCTCGCACGGCGACGTCATCAAGTCGCTCGTGGCGGACGCGCTCGGCCTTCACCTCGACCTCTTCCAGCGGATCTCCGTCGAACCGTGCTCCGTCACCGCGATCCGCTACACCCGTACGCGCCCCTTTCTCGTGCGCCTGGGAGACACCGGTGACTTCGCCTCCCTCGTGCCGCGTGAGGAGCCGCCGGCCGAGGACGCCACGGTCGGGGGCGGCGCGGGCGCACCGTGATCGTCCCGCAGTAGGGTGAAGCGGTCCGCACACGCGCGTGCACGCATGGACGGTCGCGCCACCCGCGCACGCACCCACGAATCCCATGGAGACAGGACGTGTCCCGTCAGGTGTTCCTCTACGACCCACCGGACCGCTTCGTGGCCGGTACGGTCGGACTGCCCGGGCGCCGTACCTTCTTCCTCCAGGCAACCGCCGGCACCCGCGTGACCAGCGTGGCCCTGGAGAAGACCCAGGTGGCAGCGCTCGCCGAGCGCATGGACGAGCTGCTGGACGAGGTCGTACGCCGCAGCGGCGGCAGCGCCTCCGTGCCCGCCGTGGCGCCCGCGGAGAACGCCGACACGGCCCCCCTCGAAACCCCCGTCGAGGAGGAGTTCCGGGTCGGCACCATGGCCCTCGCCTGGGACGGCGAGGAGCAGCGCATGATCGTCGAGGCGCAGGCCCTGGTGGAGCTCGACGTCGAGACCGAGGAGGACCTCGCCGAGGCCGAGGAGCGGCTGCTGCAGGACGAGGAGAACGGGCCCCCGATGCTGCGGGTCCGCCTCACCGGCGCCCAGGCCAGAGCCTTCGCCAAGCGCGCCCTCGACGTCGTCAACGCCGGCCGGCCGCCGTGCCCGCTGTGCAGCCTGCCGCTCGACCCGGAAGGACACGTATGTCCGCGCCAGAACGGATACCGCCGCGGAGCATGACCGCCGCGCGGCTGCTCGCCGACGGCGAGCTCACCGTGCGCGGACAGATCCGGGACGCCTCCAACGCCGCCCTGTACTGCACGGTGTCGTACGACGGCCAGGAGGCCGCCTGCGTCTACAAACCGGTCGCTGGGGAGAGACCCCTGTGGGACTTCCCCGACGGGACGCTGGCCCAGCGCGAGGTGGCCGCCCACGCGGTCTCCGAGGCGACCGGCTGGGGTCTCGTCCCGCCCACCGTGCTGCGCGACGGCCCGTACGGCGAGGGCATGTGCCAGCTGTGGGTCGAGGCGGCCCCGGACGAGGAACTGCTCGCCCTCGTCGACGGGGAGGAACCCGGGCCGGGCTGGAA
This sequence comes from Streptomyces sp. NPDC018693, assembly GCF_044391385.1. Lineage (NCBI taxonomy): Bacteria > Bacillati > Actinomycetota > Actinomycetes > Kitasatosporales > Streptomycetaceae > Streptomyces > Streptomyces sp. NPDC018693. The sequence continues at coordinate 141,408 of NZ_JBIRZZ010000006.1, forward strand.
GGCGATCGGCTTCGCCGAGGTCGGGGAGGGCCGCACGGCGCTGCTGGTGCACGCCGACGACGAGCGGCTGCGGCGGCTCGCCGTCCTCGACGCGGTGATCAACAACGCCGACCGCAAGGGCGGCCATCTGCTGCCCACCGGCGACGGACGGCTCTACGGCATCGACCACGGCGTCACCTTCAACGTCGAGAACAAACTGCGCACGCTCCTGTGGGGCTGGGCGGGGGAGCCGCTGACCGCGGAGGCGGTGGAGGTCCTCAAGGGCCTCAGGAGCGCCCTGGAGGCCGACGGGGAACTGACCGCGACCCTGGCCGCCCTCGTCACCCCCGCTGAGATCGACGCCACACGCGCGCGTGTCGACGCCCTGCTCGCCTCCGGGAGGCATCCGGAGCCCAGCGGCGAGTGGCCCGCGATCCCCTGGCCGCCCGTCTGACAGCGCCCGGGGTGCCGTACGGCACCCCGGCCCCGTTTGACAGCACATCGACCGGAAACCCGCAAGAACGCCTTCCCGGCCATCCGGGCCCACTCCGGTTCGTATACCGAACTACGGTCCGGTTAGGCTCATGACATGCATGCCTGGCCCGCTTCCGAGGTCCCCGCCCTGCCTGGTCAGGGCCGCGACCTGAGGATCCACGACACCGCGACCGGCGGCCTGGTCACTCTCGACCCCGGTCCGGTCGCCCGCATCTACGTGTGCGGCATCACCCCGTACGACGCCACCCACATCGGACATGCGGCGACGTACAACGCGTTCGACCTGGTGCAACGCGTGTGGCTCGACAACAAGCGGCAGGTTGAGTACGTCCAGAACGTCACCGACGTCGACGACCCGCTGCTGGAGCGCGCCCAGCGCGACGACATCGACTGGGTCGCCCTCGCCGAGAAGGAGACCGCCCTCTTCCGCGAGGACATGACCGCCCTGCGGATGCTCCCGCCCCAGCACTACATCGGCGCCGTCGAGGCGATACCCGGCATCGTGCCGCTCGTCGAACGCCTGCGCGACCTCGGTGCCGCCTACGAGCTCGAGGGCGACATCTACTTCTCGGTCGAGTCCGACCCGAACTTCGGCAAGGTCTCCGGCCTCGACGCCGCCGCCATGCGGCTGCTGTCCGCCGAGCGCGGGGGCGACCCCGACCGGCCCGGCAAGAAGAACCCGCTCGACCCGATGCTGTGGATGGCCGCCCGGCCCGGCGAGCCCAGCTGGGACGGCGGCTCCCTCGGCCCCGGCCGCCCCGGCTGGCACATCGAGTGCGTCGCCATCGCCCTGGACCACCTCGGCATGGGCTTCGACGTCCAGGGCGGCGGCTCCGACCTCGCCTTCCCGCACCACGAGATGGGCGCCTCGCACGCCCAGGTGCTCACCGGCGAGTTCCCCATGGCCAAGGCGTACGTCCACGCCGGCATGGTCGCCCTGCACGGCGAGAAGATGTCGAAGTCCAAGGGCAACCTGGTCTTCGTCTCCCGGCTGCGCCGCGACGGTGTCGACCCCGCGGCCATCCGGCTCGCCCTGCTCGCCCACCACTACCGGGCCGACTGGGAGTGGACCGACCAGGTGCCGGCCGACGCGGCCGCCCGGCTCGACCGCTGGCGCGCCGCCGTGTCACGGCCCGACGGCCCACCCGCCGACGCCCTCGTCGAGGAGATCCGGGACGCCTTGGCGGGCGACCTCGACGCCCCCGCCGCGCTCGCCGCCGTCGACCGCTGGGTCGCCCTCCAGGACGAGCGGGGCGGCACGGACACCGGAGCCCCCGGCGTCGTCTCACGCGCCGTGGACGCCCTGCTCGGCGTGGCGCTGTAGCCGAGGACAGCGGACCGTGAGGGGCGCGCCTCCGCACCGGGGAGCGCGCCCCTTGCTGTCGGGGTGCTGTCGAACACCTGACAGTAGCCGTGGCCACGGCGTTCGTGTGGTGGGGTGGAACGGTCTGTTGACCTTCGAGCCGGCCACCCGCCGGTCCCTACGCGGAAGGACGACCTGTGACGCCCCCACCCCGTTCCCGCGCCCACGCCCTCACGCGCCGCGGGCTCCTCACCCTCGGCGCGGCCGCCGCCGGCGCCGTCGCACTCGGCTCCGCCCCCGCCCGCGCGACCTCCTGGCCCGACGTCATCCCGCTGCCGAACGGCTTCCGCCCCGAGGGCATCACCATCGGCCACGGCCCCTACGCCTACCTCGGCTCCCTCGGCGACGGCTCCCTCTACCGCGCGGATCTGCGCACCGGCACCGGCCGCGTCATCTCGGCCGGTCCCGGCACCCCCTCCGTCGGCCTCGAACTCGACGACCGGGGACGGCTGTTCGTCGCCGCGCGCGCCGAGGGCGCCCGGGTCGTGGACGCGCGCAGCGGCGAGATCATCGCCTCCTACCCCCTCACCACCGCCACCCCCACCTTCACCAACGACGTCTTCCTCACCCCGCGCGCCGCCTGGTTCACGGACTCCTTCCAGCCCGCGCTGTACGTTCTGCCGCTCGGCCGGCGCGGTGAACTGCCGGACGCCGCCGACGTCGTACGGCTCACCCTGAGCGGCGACTGGAGCCAGTCGCCCGGCGAGAGCGTGAACGCCAACGGCATCACCCGCACCCCCGACGGCTCGGCGCTGCTCGTCGTGCAGTCCGGGGTCGGCGCCCTGCACCGGGTCGACCCGCACACCGGCGTCACCACGCTCGTCGACCTCGGCGGCGCCGCCCCGCTGACCAACGGCGACGGCCTGCTGCGCCTAGGACGCACCCTGTACGTCGTACAGAACCGGCAGAACGCGATCGACGTGTTCACCCTCGCGTACGACGGCCGCAGCGCGGTCTTCCGGCGGCGCGTCACCGACCCGGACTTCGACGTGCCGACCACGGTCGCCGCGTACCGGGACCGGCTCTACCTGCCCAACGCCCGGTTCAGCACGACGCCGACGCCCGAGACGACGTACTCGATCGTCGCCGTACCCGCGTAGCCGGAAGAGGGCGGTGTGCCCCACGGCTTCACCGCCCTCACTCGGGCCCCTACGGCCTCATTCCTCCGAGGACTCCTCGTCGTCACCGGTCGGCTTCGGCGGCTTGGGTGGCCGGGTCCGCTCGCCGGAGCTGTCCCGCAGGTACGAGCCGCCCTCCCCGTCGGCGGCGGTGGCGTGCCCGCCGGGCTGGCCGCCGCCGTCCCTGCGCCGCAGATACCGCTCGAACTCACGGGCGATCGCCTCGCCCGACGCCTCCGGCAGCTCCGCGGTGTCCCGGGCCTCCTCCAGCGTCTGTACGTACTCCGCGACCTCGCTGTCCTCCGCGGCCAGCTGGTCCACGCCGACCTGCCACGCGCGCGCGTCCTCGGGCAGTTCGCCCAGCGGGATGCGCACGTCGATCAGGTCCTCCAGCCGGTTGAGGAGGGCAAGGGTGGCCTTGGGGTTGGGCGGCTGCGAGACATAGTGCGGTACGGCCGCCCAGAGGCTGACCGCTGGCACACCCGCGTGCGTGCACGCCTCCTGAAGGACCCCGACGATCCCCGTGGGGCCTTCGTACTTGGTCTCCTCCAGGTCCATCCGGCGGGCCAGGTCCGGGTCGGACGTGGTGCCGCTGATCGGAACCGGACGCGTGTGCGGGGTGTCGCCGAGCAGGGCGCCCAGGATGACCACCAGCTCCACACCGAGCTCGTGCGCGAAGCCCAGCAGCTCGTTGCAGAACGAGCGCCAGCGCATGGACGGCTCGATACCGCGCACCAGCACCAGGTCGCGCGGCTTCTCACCGCCGACCCGCACCACCGACAACCTTGTCGTCGGCCAGGTGATCTTGCGTACACCCGCATCCATCCACACCGTGGGCCGGTTCACCTGGAAGTCGTAGTAGTCCTCGGCGTCGAGCGCCGCGAAGACCTCGCCCTTCCACTCACGTTCCAGATGCGCGACCGCGGTGGAGGCGGCGTCGCCGGCATCGTTCCAGCCCTCGAACGCGGCCACCATGACCGGGTCGATCAGCTCGGGAACCCCCTCGAGCTCGATCACCCAGCGCCTCCTTCCGACGTGCCCTCGCTTGCCACCCAACCTTACGGCGTGCCGCGGGGGCGCCCGCAGCCCCCTTGCACGGGGGAGTGAACGGATCACTGCCCCGTTCGCCACCCGGGAACACCCCGGAACACCCCTGGATGATCAACGGGTTCCTCACAGGGAACTGCGCAGCCACTGCTCCACGCTGGCGATGTGCACCGTCGCCCAGGAGCGCGCCGCCTCCGCGTCCCGGTCGCGCAGGGCGGCGAGGATCGCCCGGTGCTCGTGCAGGGTGCGGGCGACCGCGTCCTCCTGGGTCAGGCCCCGCCAGATCCGGGCCCGGGTGGTCGGCCCGGACAGGCCGTCGAGCAGCGAGCACAGCACCGAGTTGCCGGCGCTGCTCACGATGCCCCGGTGGAACTCCAGATCGCTCGCGACCAGCTCCTCCACCGACGGCTCGTCACCGAGCTTCGCCAACTGCGCCTCCAAGGCGTCCAGTTGCTGCTCGCTGATCCGCAGGGCCGCCATCCCGGTCGCGGCCGGCTCCAGGATGCGTCGCACCGCGAGGAACTCCAGGACGGTGTCGTCGCGGTGGAAGTCGACGACGAAGCTCAGCGCCTCCAGCAGCAGCTGCGGGTCCAGGCTGGTGACATACGTCCCGTCGCCCTGCCGCACGTCCAGGATGCGGATCAGGGACAGGGCACGCACCGCCTCCCGCAGCGAGTTGCGGGACAGACCGAGATCGGCGGCGAGCTCGCTCTCCTTGGGCAGCCGGTCGCCGGGGCGCAGCGCGCCGGAGACGATCATGCCCTTGATCTTCTCGATCGCCTCGTCGGTTACCGCCATGACCGGCCTCCCACAGCTCGTTCAGACATCGGATGTCTCGGGACATTATGGCCCACTGCGTACGGGACGAGGACCATGCGAAAGGGGCGGCTCCGTCGGCGTGGAGCCGCCCCCCTTTCGCGATGCCGGCCCCGGTCAGGGGAGTGGGCCGGCAGGCGGGCCTACTTCTTGTCGAGCAGGTCCTGGACCTTCGCCCGGACCTCGTCCGTGGCCAGGCCGCGGATCGTCAGGGTCGTGCGGCGGCGCAGGACGTCGTCCGCCGTCTCGGCCCACTCGTTGTCCCGGGCGTAGACGACCTGCGCCCAGATCTCGGGCGCGTCGGGGTGGACGCGCTCGCCCAGCTCCGGGTTCTCGTTGGCCAGGCGGGCTATGTCGAAGGCCAGCGAGCCGTAGTGGGTGGCCAGGTGCTTGGCCGTGTCGGCGGCCATGCGCGGGCCGGGCGCCGGGTTGTCGACGAGCAGACGGTGGGCGACCGCGCGCGGGTTGGCGACACCGGGCAGCGGGAGCTTCTTCGGCAGGGAGGAGATCGGCTCGAAGTCGTCGCCGAGCGGGTGGCCCGGCAGCGCCTCCAGCTTCTTCATCACCGTACGGCCGATGTGGCGGAAGGTCGTCCACTTGCCGCCGGCGACGGACAGCATCCCGCCACGGCCCTCGGTGACCACCGTCTCCCGCTTGGCCTTCGCCGTGTCACCGGGCCCGCCCGGCAGCACGCGCAGACCCGCGAAGGCGTAGGTGATGAGGTCGCGGCCGAGCTGCTGGTCGCGGATGGAGAAGGCCGCCTCGTCCAGGATCTGGGCGATGTCCTTGTCGTTGACCGCGACGTCCGCCGGGTCGCCCTCGAACTCCTCGTCGGTGGTGCCCAGCAGGAGCATGTCCTCCCAGGGCAGGGCGAAGGTGATGCGGTACTTGTCGATCGGGGTGGCCAGGGCGGCCTTCCAGGGCGAGGTCCGCTTCAGGACCAGATGCGCGCCCTTCGACAAGCGGATGGACGGCGCGGCATTCGGGTCCTCCATACGGCGCAGGTGGTCGACCCACGGGCCGGTCGCGTTCAGCACGAGTCGGGCGCTCACCCCGAACTCGTCACCGGAGAGCCGGTCGCGCAGCTCGGCGCCCGTCACCCGGCCCTTGGTGAAGCGCAGGCCGGTCACCTCGGCGTGGTTGAGGACGGCCGCGCCCGCCTCGACGGCCGCGCGGACCGTCATCAGCGCCATACGGGAGTCGTTCATCTGGTCGTCGCCGTACACGGCCACGGCCTTGAGATTCTCGGTGCGCAGCTCGGGCACGTCCTGCGCCGCCTTCGCGGGGGAGAGCAGGTGGCCCACGCCGTCACCGAACGCGGAGAGCGCGGAGTAGGCGAAGACGCCCGCCCCGAGCTTCGCCGCGCCGTGCGGCCCGCCCTTGTACACGGGGAGGTAGAACGTGAGCGGGTTCGCCAGATGGGGGGCCACCTGGCGGGAGACCGCACGGCGCTCGAAGTGGTTCTCCGCCACCAGCTTCACCGCGCCGGTCTGCAGATAGCGCAGACCGCCGTGGAGCAGCTTGGAGGAGGCGGAGGAGGTGGCGCCGGCGAAGTCGCCGGCGTCGACCAGTGCCACCCTGAGGCCGGACTGCGCGGCGTGCCAGGCGGTGGAGATGCCAAGGATGCCGCCGCCGATGACGAGAAGGTCGTACGACGCCTTGGAGAGCTGCTCCCGGGTCTCGGCGCGGCTCGGGTTGGAACCGGAGGCCGGGCGCGTTCCCAGGGCAGGCACGGACTGCAGGGTGGACTGACTGGTCATGTCGGGTTGTTACTCCTCATCAGAGCTCGCGTCGGAGAGCAGTCGCCGGCTCTCGTCAGCTCTCGTCCTCGATCCAGCCCATGGTCCGCTCGACGGCCTTGAGCCAGCTCTTGTACTCACGGTCGCGGGTCTCCGCGTCCATGCGGGGGGTCCACTCGGCGGCCCGCCGCCAGTTGGCGCGCAGGTCGTCGGTGCTGGTCCAGAAGCCGACGGCGAGACCGGCGGCGTAGGCGGCGCCGAGGCAGGTGGTCTCGGCGACCATCGGGCGCACCACGGGGGCGTCCAGGAAGTCCGAGAGGGTCTGCATCAGCAGGTTGTTGGAGGTCATGCCGCCGTCGACCTTCAGCGCGGTGAGCTCGACGCCGGAGTCCTTCGTCATGGCGTCGGTGATCTCACGGGTCTGCCAGGCGGTGGCCTCCAGCACGGCGCGCGCCAGGTGGGCCTTGGTGACGTACCGGGTCAGGCCGGCGATTACACCGCGCGCGTCGGAGCGCCAGTACGGGGCGAACAGGCCGGAGAAGGCCGGCACGAAGTAGGCGCCGCCGTTGTCCTCGACGGAGAGTGCGAGCGTCTCGATCTCGGCGGCGGTGGAGATCAGGCCCATCTGGTCGCGCATCCACTGCACCAGCGAACCGGTGACGGCGATCGAGCCCTCCAGGGCGTAGACCGGCGCCTGGTCGCCGATGCGGTAGCCGACCGTGGTGAGCAGACCGCTGTACGAGTTGATGATCTTCTCGCCGGTGTTCATCAGCATGAACGTGCCGGTGCCGTACGTCGACTTCGCCTCGCCCTCGGCGAAGCAGGTCTGGCCGAACAGGGCCGCCTGCTGGTCGCCCAGCGCGGAGGCGACCGGGATGCCGCCGAGCAGCTCGCCCAGCTTGCCGCCGGTGATCTCGCCGTAGACCTCGGCGGAGGAGCGGATCTCCGGCAGCATCGCCATCGGCACGCCGATGGACTCGCAGATCTTGTCGTCCCACTCCAGGGTGTGGAGGTTCATCAGCAGGGTGCGGGAGGCGTTGGTGACGTCGGTGTAGTGCTTGCCGCCGTTGACACCGCCGGTCAGGTTCCAGATGACCCAGGTGTCCATGGTGCCGAAGAGGATGTCGCCGGCCTCGGCGCGCTCACGCAGGCCCTCGACGTTGTCCAGCAGCCAGCGGGCCTTGGGGCCGGCGAAGTAGGAGGCCAGCGGCAGGCCGGTCTCGCGGCGGAAGCGGTCCTGGCCGACGTTGCGGCCGAGCTCCTTGCACAGGGCGTCGGTGCGGGTGTCCTGCCAGACGATGGCGTTGTGGACGGGCTCACCGGTGTTCTTGTCCCACAGCAGCGTGGTCTCACGCTGGTTGGTGATGCCGATGGCCTTGATGTCGTCGCGGGTGATGCCGGCCTTGGCGACGGCTCCGGCGACGACCTCCTGGACGTTGGTCCAGATCTCGTTGGCGTCGTGCTCGACCCAGCCCGGCTTCGGGAAGATCTGCTCGTGCTCCTTCTGGTCGACGGAGACGATCCGGCCGTCCCGGTCGAAGACGATGCAGCGGCTGGAGGTGGTGCCCTGGTCGATGGCGGCGATGAACGGGCCATGCCCGTGGGAAGCGATGCCGGCGTGGGCGTCGGTCACTGTGTGCTCCTGAGGTTCCGTGGTCGGGGGACTGTTCTACCGGTGCTCTAAGCGAAAGCGACGTTGTAGATGCCTGCCGCGATGGCGCCGCCGACGAGCGGGCCGACCACCGGGACCCAGGCGTAGCTCCAGTCGGAGCCGCCCTTGTTGGGCAGGGGCAGAAGGGCGTGCACGATGCGCGGGCCGAGGTCACGGGCCGGGTTGATCGCGTAGCCGGTCGGGCCGCCGAGGGAGAGGCCGATACCGACGACCACGAAGGCGGTGATCAGGGCGCCCAGGGTGCCGAGGCCGTTGCCCTGGTCGTTGAGGCCCTGGGTGAGGACGGCGAGCACCAGCACGATCGTGCCGATGATCTCGGTGGCGAGGTTCTGCACCGCGTTGCGGATCTCCGGGCCGGTGGAGAAGACGCCCAGCACCGGGCCCGCGCCCTCTTCCTGGGCCTCGACGGCCTTGGCCTTGGTGGCCTGCGCGCCCGGACCGCCGACGATCTCCTTGTCGGTGAGGTGCGCGTGGAACTGGCCGTAGTAGGCGATCCAGACCAGGGTGGCGCCGATCATGGCGCCCAGGAGCTGCCCGCCCCAGTAGGTCGGCACGTTGCTCCAGTCGTCGTTCTTGATCGCGAGTGCGAGCGTGACGGCCGGGTTCAGGTGGGCGCCGGACAGGGGCGCCGAGGTGTAGACGGCCGTCATGACGGCAAAACCCCACCCGAGGGTGATGGCGAGCCAACCGGCGTTGCGGGCCTTGGAGCCCTTGAGTACGACAGCGGCGACGACTCCGCCGCCTAGGAGGATGAGTATGGCGGTACCGATGGTCTCGCCGATGAAGATGTCGGAGCTGGACACCCGCGACTCCTTTGTCCTTCGTCCAGGGCTAACCGAACCCCGGGTCCCTCCGGGGGTCTGGCGCCCTCGGGGGTGAGAGCGATGCCGGCCCTTGGCGTTGTCACACTCTAGCGTGTATTGCCGGTAGGTGTTCGACAATGCCGACCGATGGACGGGAGTCTTGCTGCGGCGTCAGGCGTGCGTCAAGAGTTCTGTTATCGAAAACCTGATCGTTACTGATCGGCAGGAGCTATCGATCTACGGGCGGGTCGGCCGGGATGTGTACAGATTCGCCCGGAACGCCCAGGCGGGCAACGCAAAAACCGGGACGCCGTACGACGTCCCGGTGCGTGCCTGTGGAGGTGCGGAACCGGTTCAGAACCGCCCGGCGCCCAGATCCCGCGAGACCGCGCGGGCGCAGTCCCGCACCGCCGCGACCAGCTCGGACCGCAGCTCCCCGTCCCGGCACAGCCGCTCCACCGCTCCGGTGATGCCGACCGCCCCCACCGGCATGCGCCGCCGGTCGTGGATGGGCGCGGCGATGGACGCGACGCCCTCCCAGGTCTCCTCCACGTCGGCCGCGTAGCCACGCGCGCGCGTGACGTCGAGGATCTGCTCGAAGCCCTCCAGATCGCACACCGTGCGGTCCGTGAAGCCCTTGCGGTCGGCCTCCAGGGCCTCGCTGTGCGCCACCGGGTCGTAGGCCGACAGCACCTTGCCCAGGGCTGTGGAGTGCAGCGGCTGCATGGCCCCGATCTCCAGTACCTGCCGGCTGTCGTCGGGCCGGAAGACGTGGTGCACCACCAGCACGCCCTGCTGGTGCAGGACCCCCAGGTGGACGCTCTCCCCGCTGGCCCGGGCCAGGTCGTCCGTCCAGACCAGGGCCCGCGCGCGCAGCTCGTGCACATCGAGATAGGTGGTGCCCAGGCGCAGCAGCTCCGCGCCCAGCTGGTAGCGCCCGGAGGTCTCGTCCTGCTCGACGAAGCCCTCCTGCTGGAGCGTGCGCAGGATCCCGTGCGCGGTGCCCTTGGCCAGACCCAGCGACGAGGCGATGTCCGACAGGCCGAGCCGTCGCTCGCCGCCCGCGAGCAGTCGCAGCATCGCGGCCGCCCGTTCGAGCGACTGGATGTTCCGTGCCATCGCCCTCCTGCCTCCGTCCCCTCGACCGTCCGAACATTCGACCGTCCACGCGTAGTCGTCGCGCTGTCACCGTTCGGCAATGTCGAACACTACCGGTCCATGCCGACCTCTCGCTAATGGTCGGGCAGGCAGTGTTTCGCCACACGACCCCCGAAGTGGCCGGAAGTCACCCCCGTCCGCCCCGTGGACGCCCCGACCATAAGCCCTCGGTCCCGGCTACTCTGACGGCGTGCCCTCTCCCGGACCGCCGTCCGCGCGTGTTCCGGGGGACCGCAAAGCCGACAGCCGTCGCACCCGAGGGAGCCCATCCATGGCCTCTGTGCCGCCGACCCCTTCCGCCGACAGCCGGGCCCGTGTGTCCGCGCTCCGAGAGGCCCTGGCCACCCGCGTGGTCGTGGCCGACGGAGCCATGGGCACGATGCTCCAGGCCCAGGAGCCCACACTCGAGGACTTCGAGAACCTCGAGGGCTGCAACGAGATCCTCAACCTCACCCGGCCCGACATCGTCCGCTCCGTCCACGAGGCGTACTTCGACGCCGGTGTGGACTGCGTCGAGACCAACACCTTCGGCGCCAACCACGCGGCCATGGCCGAGTACGACATCGCCGACCGCGTCCACGAACTGTCCGAGTCCGGCGCCCGCATCGCCCGCGAGACCGCCGACGCCTACACCGCCCGCGACGGCCGCCCGCGCTGGGTCCTGGGCTCCATCGGCCCCGGCACCAAGCTGCCCACGCTCGGCCACGTCCCGTACAGCACCATTCGCGACGGCTTCCAGCAGAACGCCGAGGGCCTGCTCGCCGGCGGCGCCGACGCCCTGATCGTGGAGACCACCCAGGACCTGCTCCAGACCAAGGCGTCCGTCCTCGGCGCCCGCCGCGCCATGGCCGCCACCGGCACCGAGGTCCCCCTGCTGGTGTCCATGGCCTTCGAGACCACCGGCACCATGCTCCTCGGCTCCGAGATCGGCGCCGCGCTCACCGCCCTGGAACCGCTCGGCGTCGACATGATCGGCCTGAACTGCTCCACCGGCCCCGCCGAGATGAGCGAGCACCTGCGCTACCTCACCCGGCACTCCCGCATTCCCCTGCTGTGCATGCCGAACGCGGGCCTGCCCATCCTCACCAAGAACGGCGCCCACTTCCCGCTGGGCCCCGAGGGCCTGGCGGACGCCCAGGAGAACTTCGTCAAGGACTACGGCCTGTCCCTGATCGGCGGCTGCTGCGGCACCACCCCCGAACACCTGCGCCAGGTCGTCGAGCGCGTCCGCGACCTGACCCCGGCCGAACGCAGCCCGCAGCCCGAGCCGGGCGCCGCCTCCCTCTACCAGACCGTCCCGTTCCGCCAGGACACCTCCTACCTGGCCATCGGCGAGCGCACCAACGCCAACGGCTCCAAGAAGTTCCGCGAGGCCATGCTGGACGGCCGCTGGGACGACTGCGTGGAGATGGCCCGCGAGCAGATCCGCGAGGGCGCGCACATGCTCGACCTGTGCGTGGACTACGTCGGCCGCGACGGCGTCGCCGACATGGACGAGCTCGCCGGACGCCTCGCCACCGCCTCCACCCTGCCGATCGTGCTGGACTCCACCGAGGTCGACGTCATCCGGGCCGGCCTGGAACGGCTCGGCGGCCGCGCGGTGATCAACTCCGTGAACTACGAGGACGGCGACGGCCCCGACTCCCGCTTCGCCCAGGTCACCCGGCTCGCCCAGGAGCACGGCGCCGCGCTCATCGCGCTCACCATCGACGAGGAGGGCCAGGCCCGCACCGCCGAGAAGAAGGTCGAGATCGCCGAACGGCTCATCGCCGACCTCACCGGCAACTGGGGCATCCATGAGTCGGACATCCTCATCGACTGCCTGACCTTCACCATCTGCACCGGCCAGGAGGAGTCCCGCCGCGACGGCATCGCCACCATCGAGGCGATCCGCGAGCTCAAGCGCCGCCACCCGGACGTCCAGACCACCCTCGGCCTGTCCAACATCTCCTTCGGCCTGAACCCCGCCGCGCGCATCCTGCTGAACTCCGTCTTCCTCGACGAGTGCGTCAAGGCGGGCCTGGACTCGGCGATCGTGCACGCCAGCAAGATCCTGCCGATCGCCCGCTTCAGCGAGGAAGAGGTGCAGACCGCCCTCGACCTCATCCACGACCGCCGCTCCGAGGGCTACGACCCCCTCCAGAAGCTCATGCAGCTCTTTGAGGGCGCCACCGCCAAGTCCCTCAAGGCCGGCAAGGCCGAGGAACTGGCCGCCCTGCCGCTGGAGGAGCGTCTCAAGCGCCGCATCATCGACGGCGAGCGCAACGGCCTGGAGGCCGACCTGGACGAGGCCCTCCAGGAGCGCCCCGCCCTGGACATCGTCAACGAGACCCTCCTGGACGGCATGAAGGTCGTCGGTGAGCTGTTCGGCTCCGGCCAGATGCAGCTGCCGTTCGTCCTCCAGTCCGCCGAGGTCATGAAGGCCGCCGTCGCCTACCTCGAACCGCACATGGAGAAGTCGGACGCCGACGGCAAGGGCACCATCGTGCTGGCGACCGTGCGCGGCGACGTCCACGACATCGGCAAGAACCTCGTCGACATCATCCTGTCCAACAACGGCTACAACGTGGTCAACCTCGGCATCAAGCAGCCGGTCTCCGCGATCCTCGACGCCGCCGAGGAGCACCGGGCCGACGTCATCGGCATGTCCGGGCTCCTGGTCAAGTCCACGGTGATCATGAAGGAGAACCTGGAGGAGCTCAACGCCCGCGGACTCGCCGCGAACTACCCGGTCATCCTCGGCGGCGCCGCCCTCACACGCGCGTACGTCGAACAGGACCTGCACGAGCTGTACGAGGGCGAGGTCCGCTACGCCCGCGACGCCTTCGAGGGCCTGCGCCTGATGGACGCCCTCATCGGCGTCAAGCGGGGCGTGCCCGGCGCCGCGCTGCCCGAGCTGCGGCAGCGCCGCGTCCGCCCGGCCGCCGCCGTCCAGGTCGAGGAACGCCCCGAGGAGGGCCACGTCCGCTCCGACGTCGCCACCGACAACCGCGTCCCGAAGCCGCCGTTCTGGGGCACCCGCATCATCAAGGGCATCCCGCTCAAGGAGTACGCCGGCTGGCTCGACGAGGGCGCCCTGTTCAAGGGCCAGTGGGGCCTGAAGCAGGCCCGCACCGGCGAGGGCCCGACGTACGAGGAACTCGTCGAGACCGAGGGCCGTCCCCGCCTGCGCGGCCTGCTGGACCGGCTCCAGACCGACAACCTCCTCGAAGCGGCCGTGGTCTACGGCTACTTCCCCTGCGTGTCCAAGGACGACGACCTGATCATCCTGGACGAACAGGGCAACGAACGCACCCGGTTCACCTTCCCGCGCCAGCGCCGCGGCCGCCGGCTGTGCCTGGCCGACTTCTTCCGCCCCGAGGAGTCGGGGGAGACGGACGTCGTCGGCCTCCAGGTCGTCACCGTCGGCTCCCGCATCGGCGAGGAGACCGCCCGCCTGTTCGCAGCGAACTCCTACCGGGACTACCTGGAACTGCACGGCCTGTCCGTGCAGTTGGCGGAGGCCCTCGCCGAGTACTGGCACGCGCGCGTGCGTTCGGAGCTCGGCTTCGCCGGCGAGGACCCCGCCGAGATCGAGGGCATGTTCGAACTGAAGTACCGCGGCGCCCGCTTCTCCCTCGGCTACGGCGCCTGCCCCGACCTGGAGGACCGCGCCAAGATCGCCGATCTCCTCCAGCCCGAACGGATCGGCGTCCATCTCTCGGAGGAGTTCCAGCTCCACCCCGAGCAGTCCACCGACGCCATCGTCATCCACCACCCGGAGGCGAAGTACTTCAACGCACGCTGAACCGCCCCCCGGCGGGGGCCACCGGGTGCCCCGGACCACGCCGGATAAACGAGGCGATTCGCCTGCGACAGTCGTACACTGGTCGGTCCACTGCAGGCCGGTTGCTCATGTGTGGAAATGGGGCAACCGGCCTGCTCGTCCCTCAAGGAGGTACGTGGATGACCAGCACGGTCCCCGCGCTCGCAACCCGCACGGCCGAAGGCTCGGCCCTGCAGGCCGTGTTCCTCGACATGGACGGCACCCTGGTGGACACCGAGGGCTTCTGGTGGGACGTCGAAGTCGAGGTCTTCGCCGGACTCGGCCACACCCTCGACGACTCCTGGCGCCATGTCGTGGTCGGCGGCCCGATGAGCCGCAGCGCGGGCTTCCTGATCGAGGCGACCGGCGCCGACATCACCCTCGCCGAACTCACCGTCCTGCTCAACGACGGCTTCGAGAACCGCATCGGACGCACCCTGCCACTGATGCCCGGAGCCGCCCGGCTGCTCGCCGAACTCGCCCAGCACCGGATGCCCACGGCCCTGGTCTCCGCCTCGCACCGGCGCATCATCGACCGCGTCCTGGCCTCGATCGGCTCCCAGCACTTCACCCTGACCGTCGCCGGCGACGAGGTCACACGCACCAAGCCGCACCCCGACCCCTACCTGCTGGCCGCCGCCGGACTGGGAGTGGATCCGGCCAGATGCGCCGTCATCGAGGACACCGCGACCGGTGTCGCCTCCGCCGAGGCCGCGGGCTGCCATGTCGTGGCCGTGCCCTCCGTGGCCCCCATCGCCCCAGCCCTCCGACGGACCGTGGTGACCTCACTGGAAGAGGTCGACGTGACATTTCTGCACGGCCTGATGACGGAAATGCGATAGACGTTCACCCAGCGTGCACCGCCGATAGCAGACGGCCGTACCACCGCCGGAAGAGAGGAATTCGACGCCGCCCCGCCAGGAAATTCCAAACGTCAAGGCGGCCGAATTCCGCTCTCGGGACCCCTCCGCCGCCCCTGTGACGTTCACCACTCCACGGGTCGTCGAGAGGTGGGTTCCAGCGTGTGCTCCACCCCCGTCCGGGGGGAGCTGACGCACCCTTGTGTCCCGATTGATGGACCGCTGCACGAATCCTTCCCCGGCCGGGTTTCCGTTTCCGTCCGCAGCCGGTTCCGCTGCGTGATGGCCTTTCAACTCCAGGCGACGCGAACCGCCGTGCTGGTGCGGACTAATCTCGTCGCGAGAACATCGCACCTCCCCGTGATCCACTGCGCCACCCCTGCATGTCGGATACACGGACATGACGCTCTGGAGAAACTCGAGCATGAACCGCAAACCCCTGGTGCTGCCGGCCGTAGTCGGCCTGCTGGCGCCCGTACTCGCCGCCTGCGGCGGGTCCGACGGCGGCAACGGTGGCGGCGCCATCGTGGTGGGCACCACCGACCGGTTCACGGCTACGAAGGACGTCCCCGCACCGCTCGACCCGGCCTACGCCTACGACGTCAACACCTGGAACGTCCTGCGCCAGACCGTGCAGACCCTGATGATCCAGCCCAGGGGCGAGGGCCAGCCCGTCCCGGAGGCCGCCGAGAGCTGCGCCTTCACCGACACCGGCAACGAGCGCTACGCGTGCACCCTGCGGGACGGCCTGAAGTTCTCCGACGGCGACACCATCACCGCCGAGGACGTCAAGTTCTCCATCGACCGCGCCATCGCCATCGACGCCGACTCCGAGGTCGCCGGCAGCCTGCTGTCCACCATCGACACCGTCGAGACCAAGGGCGACCGCGAGGTCATCTTCCACCTCAACACCGCCGACGCCACCTTCCCGTACAAGCTGTCCACCCCGGTCGCCGGCATCGTCAACCCCGACGACTACGCCAAGGACAAGCTGCGCGACGGCTTCGCGGTCGACGGCTCCGGCCCCTACACCCTCAAGGCCGAGATCGACGGCAACGAGATGGCCAAGGCCGTGTTCACCAAGAACCCCCACTACAAGGGGTCGCTGGAAGTGAACAACAGCAAGGTCGAACTGGTCTCCTTCGCGGACGCCGACACCATGGGAGACGCCCTCCTCAACGGCGACATCGATCTGATGGCCCGCACCATGGAGCCCGACCAGATCAAGAAGATGGACGCCGCCTCGTCCACCGACACCGGCATCGACCTCGTCGACGTGCCCGGCCTGAGCATCCGCTACCTGGCCTTCAACACCGAGGCACCGAGCGTCCGCACCAAAGCCGTCCGCCAGGCCATGGCCCAGGTCATCGACCGCACCAAGCTGGTCTCCGAGGTCTACGGCACCCAGGCCGAGCCGCTGTACTCGCTCGTCCCGGCCTCCGTCACCGGCCACTCCAACTCGTTCTTCAACAAGTACGGCGACCCCAGCGTCGGCAAGGCCAAGGCCCTGCTGGAGAACGCCGACGTCAGCACCCCGGTCAAGCTGACCCTGAACTACACCACCGACCACTACGGCACGGCCACCAAGCAGGAGTTCGAAGTCCTGCAGAAGCAGCTGAACGCCAGCGGCCTGTTCGCCGTCACCATCAAGGGCACCCCCTGGTCGGAGTTCATCCCGGCCGAGCGCAAGGGTGAGTACGCCGTCTACGGCATGGGCTGGTTCCCCGACTTCCCCGACGCCGACAACTTCCTCGCGCCGTTCCTCGACAGGAACAACTTCCTCAAGTCGCCGTACGCCAACAGCGAGATCATCAACAGCCTGATCCCGGAGTCCCGCCGCGAGGCCGACCGCCTGAACGCCGAGAAGAGCCTGACGGAGATTCAGGACATCGTCGCCGAGGACGTGCCCGTACTGCCGCTGTGGCAGGGCAAGGACTACGTCGCCGCCCGCGACACCATCACAGGCACCGCGTACGCACTGAACTCCTCCTCGACGCTCCAGCTCTGGGAGCTCGGCCGCGGCGTGAGCGGCTGACACACCCTCAGGGCCCCAGCGGGCCCGATACCCCCGGGCCGGGGACGGCCGCCCCGGGACGACGAGAACCGACGACAAGGCACACACACGTGAACATGCGCAACCAGTGGCCGGTCCTGCCCATCGCGGCCGGCCTGGCCTCCGGCCTGCTGACCGGCTGCGGCACGGAGACCGGGGGAATCGGCGGCAAGGACTCCACCCTGGTCATGGGAATGTCCGACGACGTCCTCGCCACGGACCCCGCCTCCGGCTACGACCCGGGCTCCTGGCTGTTGTTCAACAACGTCTTCCAGTCACTGCTCAGCTTCCCCAAGGGCGGCACGGAACCCGAGCCCGACGCCGCGCGGGAGTGCACCTTCACGGACACCCAGACCAGGGTCTACCGGTGCACCCTCAAGGACGGCCTGAAATTCAGCAACGGTGACGCCCTCACCTCCGAGGACGTCAAGTTCTCCTTCGACCGCATGCTGAAGATCAACGACGAAGACGGCCCGGCCATCATGTTCCCCATGCTCGACAAGGTCGAGACGCCGGACGAGAAGACCGTCGTGTTCCAGCTGAAGGTCCCCGACGCCACCTTCCCCAGCAAGATCGCCTCCGGCGCCGGCTCCATCGTCGACCACCGGCAGTACGACGCCGACGGACTGCGGACCGACGGCAAGGCCATCGGCTCCGGCCCCTACAAGCTCGAGTCCTTCGGCGACAACGAAGCCGTCTTCTCCGTCAACGACCACTACAAGGGCAACGCCCAGACCAACAACTCCGGCGTCACCCTGAAGTTCTTCCACGGAGACCAGACCGCCCTGAAGAAGGCCATCGAGAACGGCGACATCGACATCGCCTACCGCGGCCTGACCGCCGACGACATCGCCACCATCGAGAAGAGCGACGACAGCGAGGGCATCGAGGTCATCGAGGGCAGCAGCGCCGAGGTCCAGCACCTCGTCTTCAACATGGACGACCCCGTCGCCGGACAACTCGGCGTCCGCAAGGCCATCGCCCACCTGATCGACCGCGACGCCCTCATCAGAGACGTCTACCAGGACACCGCCGAACCCCTGTACTCGATCATCCCGGCCGGCATCGCGGGCCACAACACCGCCTTCTTCGACCGCTACGGCGACACCCCCTCCAAGGCCAAGGCCGCCGCCGCACTGCAGGAGGACGGCATCACCGACAAGGTGAACCTCACCCTGTGGTCCACCCCCTCCCGCTACGGCCCCGCCACCGACCAGGCCCTCAAGGCCATCGCCGACCAGCTCAACGCCAGCGGCCTGTTCACCGCCGACGTCAAGTCCGTGCCCTACGACCAGTACGAGAAGGACATCGCAGGCGGCAAGTACGGCGTGTACGTCAAGGGCTGGGTGCCCGACTACCCGGACGCCGACAACTTCACCGCACCCTTCTTCGGCGAAGGCAACGTGCTGGCCAACAACTACAGCAACCGCACCATCACCGACACGCTCATCCCGCGCACCGCCGCCCAGAGCAACCGCGCCACCACCGACAAGGACTTCGCCGAACTGCAGAACATCGTCGCCGAACAACTGCCCGTCCTGCCCATCTGGCAGGCCAAGCAGTACGCCGTCGTCGGCGACGGCGTCTACGGCCTGGAGTACTGCCTCGACGCCTCCACCGTGTTCCGGTTCTGGGAGCTCAAGAAGGGCTGAGCTCACCGCACCGACACACTGGGCGCCCCCTTGGTGAAGGGGGCGCCCAGTGTGTCGTAGCCCTGAACGTCGCGACGGCCGACGGCCCTACTGCTGTGCACCCGGGCGCACCAGCCCGCTCTCATACGCGTACACCGCGGCCTGCACCCGGTCACGCAGACCCAGCTTCGTCAGGACATGACCCACATGCGTCTTGACGGTGGTCTCACTGACGAACAGATCCGCGGCGATCTCCGCGTTCGACAACCCCCGCGCCACCAGCTTCAACACCTCCACCTCACGCTCGGTCAGCGTGTGCAGCGTGTCCGGCACCGGCTCGTCACCCGACGGCAGATGCGTGGCGTACTTGTCGAGCAGCCGACGCGTGATGCTCGGCGCCAGCATGGCCTCACCGGCCGCCACCACCCGGATCGCCTGCACCAGCTCATGAGCGGGCGCGTCCTTCAGCAGAAAACCACTGGCACCCGCCCGCAGCGCCTCCACCACATACTCGTCGAGATCGAAGGTGGTCAGCACCAGCACCTTCGCCGGGCCGTCCCGCCCCGGACCGGTGATCTGCCGGGTCGCCTCCACACCGTCCATCCGCGGCATGCGGATGTCCATCAGCACCACATCGGGCTGCAGCGCCCGCACCTGGTCCAGGGCCTGGAGGCCGTCCCCGGCCTCGCCGACGACCGCGATGTCCTGCTCCGCCTCCAGAATCATCCGGAAGCCCGTACGCAGCAGCGGCTGGTCGTCGACCAGTAGGACACGGATGGCCACGTAAGTCTCCTTCGCTAGTCCGGCCCCATTCTGCCCTGCGCACCGCCACCCGACTCGCCCGCCCTCACCGCCAGCGGATAGGGCGGGGGAGTGCCCCCGAACTCCGGACAGTGCGCCTGGTGGTCGCACCAGCCGCACAGCTTCGTCGGCCTCGGCCGCCAGTCCCCCGTCTCCGTCGCCAGCCGGATCGCGTCCCACAACGCCAGCAGCTTGCGCTCCACCCGCTCCAGATCCGCCATCACCGGGTCGTACGTCAGCACATCACCACTGCCGAGATAGACCAGTTGCAGCCGCCGCGGAAGCACCCTCTTCAGCCGCCAGACGACCAGCGCGTAGAACTTCATCTGGAACAGCGCACCCTCGGCGTACTCCGCACGCGGCGCCTTGCCCGTCTTGTAGTCCACGATGCGGACCTCACCCGTCGGCGCCACATCGACCCGGTCGATGATGCCGCGCAGCGTCAGCCCCGACTCCAGCTCGGCCTCCACGAACAGCTCACGCTCCGCCGGCTCCAGCCGCGTCGGATCCTCCAGCGTGAACCAGCGCTCCACCAGCTGCTCCGCCTCACCCAGCCACCCCGCCAGCCGCTCGCCCTCCGGGTCGTCGGCGAACAGCTCCATGATCTCCGGCCGGCTCTCCCGCAGCCGGTCCCACTGCGCCGGGACCAGCGACCTGGCACGCGGCGCGGTCCGCTCGGCCGCCGGGGCGTCGAAGAGCCGCTCCAGAACCGCATGCACCAGCGTCCCCCTCGTCGCCGCCGCGCTCGGCTTCTCCGGCAGCCTGTCGATCACCCGGAACCGGTACAGCAGCGGACACTGCATGAAGTCACTGGCACGGGACGGAGACAGCGAGGCGGGCGGTATGGCGACGGCGGAAGGGGACGAGACGGTGGGGGCCGCGGTGGCCGGGGCGGGCTCCGCCGTGGTCACGCCGGCCGCCGGCACCGCCTCCGGGGCCCGTGCGGTCACATCCTCGCTGCTGCTCTCCATGCCCCAGACCATACGGCCCGCCACTGACAGTCACCCAGCCGCAGCCCCCGACCACGGCGACCGCCGCGAAAACACAGGGGTGCCGGGGCGGAACGTGCGCCGACGGCCGCATACCATCGGTCGGAGACCCTTCCGCCCGGCAGGAGCGGGAGTTGCTTCGAACGAGGGGACACCGTGGTGGAAAGCGGCGGGAGCGGGCGGCCGCGCCAGGCCAACGAACAGCCGGCGACCGAACACCCCACAGAGCCGACGGCTCCCCCCACCGGGACGCCCACCCCGACCCCGGCGGGCCACACACCCACGCCACCCGACCCCGACACCCCGACGGAACCCGACACGCCCGCACAGGGCACCGACACAGCCCCCGACGGCAGCGCCGAGCCCCGTACGACCGCCAACGCCGCGGCAGCGGACGGCGACACCGAGACCTCCGGCCCGGCCGCCGGGAAGGCCGAGGAGCCGGACACCGGACGGGCCGTCTCACCGACCCCGGGCCCCACGGCACACCACACCCCCGGCACCCCTGACGCTGTCGCCGCCAACCCCCGCCCCCCACAGCGCGCCCCCGAACCCCGCGGCGGACTGCTCATGGGACGGCCCTTCGGCGTGCCCGTCTACGTCGCCCCCAGCTGGTTCCTCGTCGCCGCCCTGATCACCTGGGTGTTCGGCGGACAGCTCGACCGGGTGCTGCCCGAGCTGGGCGCCGCCCGCTACCTGGTCTCCCTCTTCTTCGCGGTCGCCTTCTACGCCTCCGTCCTCGTCCACGAACTCGCCCACACCGTGGCCGCCCTCCGCTTCAAACTCCCCGTCCGCCGCATCCAGCTCCAGTTCTTCGGCGGCGTCTCCGAGATCGAGAAAGAGGCCGAAACCCCCGGACGAGAGTTCTGGCTGGCCTTCGTCGGCCCACTCCTCTCCCTCGCCCTCTCCGGCGTCTTCTACCTCGCCATGCGCCCCGTCGAGCCCGGCACCGTCCCCGGCGTGCTCCTGGCCGGCCTGATGATCTCCAACCTCATCGTGGCGATCTTCAACCTCCTCCCCGGCCTCCCCCTCGACGGCGGCCGCATGCTCCGCGCCGTCGTCTGGAAGATCACCGGCAAACCCATGAGCGGCACCATCGCCGCCGCCTGGGTCGGCCGCGCCCTCGCCGTCTCCGTCCTGATCGGCCTGCCCCTGCTCACCCAGTCCGGCGCCCTGGGCTCCGGCGCCGTGGACAACGTCGGCATGGACACCGTCATGGACGCCCTGCTCGCCGCCATCCTCGCCGCGATCATCTGGACCGGCGCCGGCAACAGCCTGCGCATGGCCCGCCTGCGCGAACACCTCCCCGAACTGCGCGCCCGCAACCTCACCCGCCGCGCCGTCCCCGTCGACACCGACACCCCCCTCTCCGAAGCCCTGCGCCGCGCCAACGACGCCGGCGCCCGCGCCCTCGTCGTCGTCGACGCCGAGGGCGAACCCGTCTCCCTCGTCCGCGAGGCCGCCATCGTCGGCGTACCCGAACACCGCCGCCCCTGGGTCGCGGTCAGCGGACTCGCCCAGGAACTCACCGACGGCATGCGCGTCTCCGCCGAACTCGCCGGCGAGGACCTCCTCGACGCCCTGCGCGCCACCCCCGCCACCGAATACCTCGTCGTCGAGGAAACCGGCGCGATCTACGGCGTCCTGTCCGCCGCCGACGTCGAGCGCGCCTTCGTCAAGGCGATGGCCCGCCCCAGCTGAACGCACGGCACACACGCGTGGTCGGCGACCCCCCGAAACGCCGGTACTCTGTTCACATGTCCGAACCGACCGGTGCCGCCCGCAGGCGCGGGCCCTTCAAGGTCGGGGACCAGGTACAGCTGACCGACCCCAAGGGCCGCCACTACACGTTCACGCTCGAGGCCGGGAAGAACTTCCACACCCACAAGGGTTCCTTCCCGCACGACGAACTGATCGGCGCTCCCGAGGGCAGCGTTGTCCGCACCACCGGGAACGTCGCCTACCTCGCGCTGCGCCCCCTGCTCCCCGACTACGTCCTGTCCATGCCCCGCGGGGCAGCCGTCGTCTACCCCAAGGACGCGGGGCAGATCCTCGCCTTCGCCGACATCTTCCCCGGCGCCCGCGTCGTCGAGGCCGGCGTCGGCTCCGGCTCGCTCAGCAGCTTCCTGCTGCGCGCCATCGGCGACCAGGGCATGCTGCACTCCTACGAGCGCCGCGCGGACTTCGCCGAGATCGCCCAGGCCAA
Source organism: Streptomyces sp. NPDC018693 (assembly GCF_044391385.1). NCBI lineage: Bacteria > Bacillati > Actinomycetota > Actinomycetes > Kitasatosporales > Streptomycetaceae > Streptomyces > Streptomyces sp. NPDC018693. Next base: position 163,943 of record NZ_JBIRZZ010000006.1, read on the forward strand.
CGTGGAGCGCTACTTCGGCGGCCCGCACCCCGCCTGGCAGCTCACCGTCGGCGACCTCCAGGACAACCTCTCCGACACGGACGTCGACCGCGTCATCCTCGACATGCTCGCCCCCTGGGAATGCCTGGAAGCCGTCTCCAAGGCACTCGTCCCCGGCGGCATCCTGTGCTGCTACGTCGCCACCACCACCCAGCTCGCCCGGACCGTCGAGTCCATCCGCGAGATCGGCTGCTTCAACGAGCCGACCGCCTGGGAGACGATGATCCGCAACTGGCACATCGAGGGCCTCGCCGTCCGCCCCGACCACCGGATGATCGGCCACACCGGCTTTCTCCTCACCGCCCGCCGCCTCGCCGACGGCGTCGAGCCACCCATGCGCCGCCGCCGCCCCGCCAAGGGCGCCTACGGCGAGGACTACGCCGGCCCCAACGCCGACGGAGGCATGGGCCGCTGACGCGACCCGCACCGCACCCGAACCAACGACGCGACGCCGTGGCCGAGTTCCCGCGACACCACCGGAACTCGGCCACGGCCTCGCCGTATTGACCCCACGGCACCCGGCCCGCACACCCCGCACCACCCGGCACCCCGCCGTTCCCCCACCCTGTGACGTGTGGCACGATGCTGGCCACCCCCGCCGGCACAGCCCTCACAGGAGACACGCCTAGTGCAGCACTCCGCCGTCCCGGACCTGGCACACACCCACACCCGGCCGATCCACTGGGTCGCGACCGCCACCGCCGTCGCCGGCGTCGTCGCCCTCTCCTCCGTCCTGCAGCCCGACCCCGCCCGGGCCGCACAGACCACCGGCCCACAGGGCACATCCGCCCCCACCACCGTGGCCCCCACCACCGCCGGCGTCGACTTCCCCATCGAGTGCGGCCCCGTCCAGGCCCTCGTGATGCGCAAGGCCACCGGAGACCTAGACGGCGACGGCCGCCCCGAGACGGTCGCCGTCGTCCACTGCGACGCCCCCATGGGCACCCCGCCCGACGGCGTCTACGTGCTCACCCAGGCCGCCGACGCGCCCCACGCGCGCGTGGTGGCCACCCTCATCGACCCCAAGGACCGCGTCACCGTCACCGACCTCACCGTCACCGACGGAGCGGTCCGCGCCTCGTTCCTCGGCTACTCCTCGGCCGACGTGCCCAGTTGCTGCCCCGACGTGCAGGACACCACCCAGTGGCGCTGGAAGGACAACACCTTCGTCCGCTCCACCCCCACAGCCGCCCACAGCGCATGAAGCCCGACACCATGTGAGAAATCAGACAACAGTGACGGACCGCACCCGACGCATCACGCCGCGTCCGGGCCGTACACCTCGACACTGTCCGAAACCCGCCGCACATGGATGCACTCGCCCGGACACTCCCGCGCCGAATCCACCACATCCGCCAGCAACGGCAGCGGAACCGGCGCCGTAGCCCCCCTGGCCTGCACAAGCTCCTCGTCCGGGCCCTTCACATAGGCCAACCCGTCGATGTCCAGCTCGAACACCTCCGGCGCGTACTGGACACAGATGCCGTCACCGGTACAGAGATCCTGATCGATCCAGACCTCCAGCGCCTCACCGCCGGCCCCGACCTCCTGCTGCACGCTCATGTCTCCTGCCGTTTACGGTCGAGCCGCACGGGAACGATGCAGGCTCTGACGGGTGTTGAACAGTTCGACCCTACCCTCGGCAGCTTTCCGACCGCGTTCGGTGGGTATTCCCCTGGCGTGAGGGAGAGCGCAAGGGTGAAGATCGGACACACCCCGACCGTCTTTGTGATCTAGGGGTTTCAATCGACACCCACCCAGGTAGGGTCTGGAAGCGTCCAGCTCCCCTTGGAGGAGGTGAGGACCGTGGCAGCCCACGACGACGACATGAACCGCGGCATCCGCCCGGGACGCGGGTCCGACGACCCGGCCGGGCAGATCGCCTACCTTGAGCAGGAGATCGCCGTCCTGCGACGCAAGCTCGCCGACTCTCCGCGACACACGAGGATTCTCGAAGAGCGGATCGTCGAGCTGCAGACCAATCTGGCCGGCGTGTCCGCCCAGAACGAGCGACTCGCCAATACGCTCCGCGAGGCCCGCGACCAGATCGTGGCCCTCAAGGAAGAAGTCGACCGGCTCGCCCAGCCACCGGCCGGCTTCGGTGTCTTCCTGACGGCGAACGAGGACGGCACCGCCGACATCTTCACCGGCGGCCGCAAGCTCCGGGTGAACGTCAGCCCCAGCGTCGACCTCGACGACCTGCGCCGCGGCCAGGAAGTCATGCTCAACGAAGCGCTCAACGTGGTCGAAGCCATGGAGTTCGAACGCGTCGGGGACATCGTCACCCTCAAGGAGATCCTCGAGGACGGCGAACGAGCCCTGGTGCTCGGGCACACCGACGAGGAACGGGTGGTACGGCTCGCCGAGCCGCTGCTGGACGTCACCATCCGCCCCGGCGACGCCCTCCTGCTCGAACCCCGCTCCGGCTACGTCTACGAGATCGTCCCCAAGAGCGAGGTCGAGGAACTCGTCCTCGAAGAGGTACCCGACATCGGCTACGAGCAGATCGGCGGCCTGGGCAACCAGATCGAGATGATCCGCGACGCCGTAGAGCTCCCCTACCTCTACCCCGACCTGTTCAAGGAGCACGAACTGCGCCCACCCAAGGGCGTCCTGCTCTACGGACCCCCCGGATGCGGCAAGACACTCATCGCCAAGGCCGTCGCCAACTCCCTGGCCAAGAAGGTCGCCGAAGTCACCGGCCAGGCCGCAGGCAAGAGCTTCTTCCTCAACATCAAGGGCCCCGAGCTCCTCAACAAGTACGTCGGCGAAACCGAACGCCAGATCCGCCTCGTCTTCCAGCGAGCCCGCGAGAAGGCCAGCGAGGGCACCCCCGTCATCGTCTTCTTCGACGAGATGGAATCCCTCTTCCGCACCCGCGGCTCCGGCGTCAGCTCGGACGTGGAGAACACCATCGTCCCCCAGCTCCTCGCCGAGATCGACGGCGTGGAGGGCCTGCAGAACGTGGTCGTCATCGGCGCCTCCAACCGCGAGGACATGATCGACCCCGCCATCCTGCGCCCCGGCCGCCTCGACGTGAAGATCAAGATCGAGCGCCCCGACGCCGAAGCCGCCAAGGACATCTTCGGCAAGTACCTCACCGAGCGCCTCCCGCTGCACTCCGAGGACCTCGGCGAACACGGCGGCGACAAGTCCATGACAGTCCAGAGCATGATCCAGACCGCCGTGGAACAGATGTACGCCGAATCCGAGGAAAACCGCTTCCTGGAAGTCACCTACGCCAACGGCGACAAGGAAGTCCTCTACTTCAAGGACTTCAACTCCGGCGCCATGATCGAGAACATCGTCGGCCGCGCCAAGAAGATGGCGATCAAGGACTTCCTCGAAAAGAACCAGAAGGGCCTGCGCGTCTCCCACCTCCTCCAGGCATGCGTGGACGAGTTCAAGGAGAACGAGGACCTGCCCAACACCACCAACCCGGACGACTGGGCCCGCATCTCCGGAAAGAAGGGCGAACGGATCGTCTACATCCGCACCCTCATCACCGGAAAGCAAGGCGCAGACACCGGACGCTCCATCGACACGGTGGCCAACACCGGACAGTACCTGTAAAAGACAGGGCGGCTGCGGGTGTCCCCACCGGGTACCCGCAGCCGACTGCTTTCCGGGCCACGACCGGACCAAGGGCGACCGAGCAATGACGCAAATGATCTCCCCACCAGCGCAAAGGCGTTCTAGGCTCTTCCGTACCGCCGGGTCGCGCAGTGCGGGGACGGGCACCGCACAGCCGCCCGAGCACGAGCGGTACTTGAGCGGCGCCCACGACCGAGGGTGCCGCCGGGCAAGGAGGGCCGCATGACCGTACGGCGAGTAATGGGCATCGAGACGGAGTACGGGATCTCCGTCCCCGGCCACCCCAACGCCAATGCCATGCTCACCTCATCCCAGATCGTCAACGCCTACGCCGCGGCGATGCACCGGGCCCGCCGGGCCCGCTGGGACTTCGAGGAGGAAAACCCCCTGCGGGACGCCCGGGGCTTCGACCTCACCCGCGAGGCCGCCGACGCCAGCCAGCTCACCGACGAGGACATCGGCCTCGCCAACGTCATCCTCACCAACGGCGCCCGCCTCTACGTCGACCACGCACACCCCGAATACAGCGCCCCCGAGGTCACCAACCCCCGCGACGCCGTCCTCTGGGACAAAGCCGGCGAACGCATCATGGCCGAGGCCGCCGAACGCGCCGCCGCACTCCCCGGCGCCCAGCCCATCCACCTCTACAAGAACAACACCGACAACAAGGGCGCCTCCTACGGCACGCACGAGAACTACCTCATGAAGCGGGACACCCCCTTCTCCGACATCGTGCGCCACCTCACGCCCTTCTTCGTCTCCCGCCAGGTCTTCGCCGGCGCCGGCCGCGTCGGCATCGGCCAGGACGGCCACGAACACGGCTTCCAGCTCAGCCAGCGCGCCGACTACTTCGAGGTCGAGGTCGGCCTGGAGACCACGCTGAAACGGCCCATCATCAACACCCGCGACGAGCCCCATGCCGACGCCGAGAAGTACCGCCGCCTGCATGTGATCATCGGCGACGCCAACCTCTCCGAGATCTCCACCTACCTCAAACTCGGCACGACCTCCCTGGTCCTCGCCATGATCGAAGACGGCTTCATCGCCGTCGACCTCGCCGTCGACCAACCCGTACGCACCCTCCACCAGGTCTCCCACGACCCCACACTCAAGCGCCTCGTCACCCTCCGCAGCGGCCGCACACTCACCGCCGTCCAACTGCAGATGGAGTACTACGAGCTGTCCCGCAAGTACGTGGAGGAACGCTACGGCGCCGACGCCGACGAACAGACCAAGGACATCCTGACCCGCTGGGAGGACACCCTCACCCGCCTTGAGCACGACCCCATGAGCCTCGCAGGCGAACTCGACTGGGTCGCCAAACGAGAACTCATGGAAGGCTACCGGCGCCGCGACAACCTCGACTGGGACGCCGCACGCCTCCACCTCGTCGACCTCCAGTACGCCGACGTACGCGCCGAGAAAGGTCTCTACAACCGCCTCGTCGCCCGCGGCCGCATGAAGCGCCTCCTCGACGAGACAGACGTCGAGCGCGCCAAGACCAAGCCCCCGGAGGACACCCGCGCCTACTTCCGCGGCCGCTGCCTCGACCAGTACGCCGACGACGTCGCCGCCGCCTCCTGGGACTCCGTGATCTTCGACCTCCCCGGCCGGGACTCGCTCCAACGCGTTCCAACCCTCGAACCGCTTCGCGGAACGCGAAATCACGTCAAGGAGCTGCTCGACCGCTGCCGCACCGCAGAAGACCTGGTCAGGGTCCTCTCCGGCGGCTGAACGGGTACCCGGACGGTCCGGGCGCGCAGGGTGGAAACCCGCGCGCCCGGGAATCATCGAGTTGGCCCCCGTACGTTGGAGAAACTACGGGGCCGATGTCAGACCCGGCTTGTAGGGTCTGATCACCACCGATCGGCAGGAAAGCCGACCTGTCGACCATGTCGGGCGAACTGAGCGGGGTGAGGTTATGGCGACCAAGGACACCGGCGGCGGCCAGCAGAAGGCCACGCGCTCCACGGAGGAAGTCGAGGAGCAGGCGGCAGAGGCCCAGGCTTCCGAGGACCTCAAGGAACGGCACGAGAAGCTGAGCGATGACGTGGACTCGGTTCTCGACGAAATCGATGACGTACTCGAGGAGAACGCAGAGGATTTCGTGAGGTCCTTCGTTCAGAAGGGTGGAGAGTGACTTTTGCCTTCGATTCGAAGGTTGAGTCGCGGAAGCTCGGAGTGAACGAAGAGTCGGGATCGAAACGCTGTTCGCGGTGCAAGCAGCACTTGCCGCGTGCGGGGTTCGCAAGCAACAAGTCCATGCCCGATGGCCTCCAGGCGTACTGCCGGGAGTGTGCCGCCGAGTACTACCGGCAGCGCCAGGAGGCCAAGGGGAAGAAGGTCCGGCAGAAGGTTCTGGTCCCGTCGGGGCACAAGCGGTGTCCGCAGTGCGAAGAGGTTAAGCCGCACTCCGAATGGGAGCGCAACAAGTCCTCGTCCGACGGCTGGGCCAGCTATTGCCGTGCGTGCCGGGCGGAGCGGAACCGGGTCAGCTACTTCAAGCGCAAGTACGGTCTCACGCCAGCGGAGTTGGGTGCGCTGGTAGCTGAGCAGCGAGGCATCTGCTGCATATGTCTCGCCGCCCCCGCCGAGCATGTGGATCACTGCCATGAGACGGGTAGGGTCCGTGGCGTACTGTGCTTCAGCTGCAACGCTGCGCTGGGGCAGTTCAAGGATCGGCCCGACGTCATAAGGCGGGCTGCTGCTTACGTGGAAGGAATCGCGTGGAAGCCAACACTCGTAGCACCGGGCGTCTACCAGCTGCCTTCCTGACGCCTGGGTCCTCGTCCTTCATGGACTTCCTGTCGGAGCACCAGCCGGAGCTGCTGCCCGGCAACCGGCAGCTGCCGCCCACGCAGGGGGTGATCGAGGCGCCGCACGGGACGACCATCGTGGCGGTCACCTTCCCGGGTGGGGTCGTGCTCGCCGGTGACCGACGGGCCACCATGGGCAACGTGATCGCGCAGCGGGACATCGAGAAGGTGTTCCCGGCGGACGAGTACTCCGCCGTCGGTATCGCCGGTACGGCCGGTCTCGCGGTCGAGATGGTGAAGCTGTTCCAGCTGGAGCTGGAGCACTTCGAGAAGGTCGAGGGCGCCCAGCTGTCGCTGGAGGGCAAGGCGAACCGGCTGTCGACGATGATCAGGTCGAATCTGGGGATGGCGATGCAGGGCCTGGCGGTCGTGCCGCTGTTCGCGGGGTACGACGTGGACCGGGGCAAGGGGCGGATCTTCTCGTACGACGTGACGGGCGGGCGTTCCGAGGAGCAGGGCTATGCGGCCACCGGCTCCGGTTCGATCTTCGCGCGCGGTGCGATGAAGAAGCTGTTCCATGCCGACCTGAGTGAGGCCGAGGCCACGACGCTGGTGGTGCAGGCCCTGTATGACGCGGCTGACGACGACTCGGCGACCGGTGGTCCCGATGTCGCCCGCCGGATCTACCCGATCGTCACCGTGATCACCGAGGACGGTTTCCGCCGGCTCACGGAGGACGAGTCCTCCGAGATCGCCCGCTCGGTGCTGGAGCGCCGGCTGGAGCAGCCGGACGGTCCGCGGGCCGCGCTGCTGTAGCCGGCCGCCGTTCTTGGCAAGGTGATCCAGTGACTTCCACAGAAAGGGACGGATAACCGGTGTCGACGCCGTTCTATGTCTCACCCCAGCAGGCGATGGCGGATCGCGCGGAGTACGCGCGCAAGGGCATCGCCCGTGGCCGCAGCCTGGTCGTCATGCAGTACGCCGACGGCATTGTGTTCGTCGGTGAGAACCCGTCCCGCGCGCTGCACAAGTTCAGCGAGATCTATGACCGGATCGGTTTCGCGGCCGCCGGCAAGTACAACGAGTACGAGAATCTGCGGATCGGCGGTGTCCGGTACGCCGACCTGCGCGGTTACACCTACGACCGGGACGATGTCACCGCCCGTGGTCTGGCCAACGTGTACGCCCAGACGCTGGGCACGATCTTCTCGTCGGCGGCTGAGAAGCCGTACGAGGTGGAGCTGGTGGTGGCCGAGGTGGGGGAGACCCCGGAGGGTGATCAGATCTATCGGCTGCCGCATGACGGTTCGATCGTGGACGAGCACGGTTCGGTCGCGGTCGGTGGTAACGCCGAGCAGATCAGCAGTTATCTGGACCAGCGTCACCAGGACGGTATGAGCCTGTCCGAGGCGCTGAAGCTGGCTGTGCAGGCGCTGTCGCGGGACACGAACGGCAGTCAGCGGGAGATTCCCGCGGAGCGTCTGGAGGTCGCGGTGCTGGACCGTACGCGGCCGCAGTCGCGCAAGTTCAAGCGGATCGTCGGCGCGCAGTTGTCGCGGCTGCTGGAGTCGGACGGTCCGGCGACCGAGGCGGAGAGTTCCGAGGAGAGCTGACCGCCGGGGGGAATCCCGACCCGCTGTGCCCTGTCCGTGCCCCGGCCGAGTCCTCGGCTGGGGCACGGGGCGTCTCAGGAGGCTCTGGGCGCCCCTGTGGAGGCTCGGACGACCAAGTCGACGGGGATGTCCCCCGCGTCCGGTGTACGGCCGTCCAGGACCGCCAGGAGGGCCCGCATGCCGCGTTCGCCGAACAGTTCGGCGTCGAGTCGGACGGTGGTGAGCTCGGGGTCGAGGGCGGCGGCGAGGGCGATGTCGTCCACGCCGGTGACCGAGATGTCGTCGGGGATGCGCAGTCCTCGTCGTCGTACGGCCTTGTAGACGCCCGCGGCGAGTTTGTCGTCGTCGCAGACGACGGCGGTGGGCAGGGGGCCGGGGGCGGCGAGTGCGGCTTCCGTGGCCGTGAGGGCGTCTTCGATGCTCAGTGGGGTGTGTGCGACGCGCAGTGACGTGCCCGGGGCGGCGGCGAGCCGGGCGGCCAGTTCGCGCTTGCGGACTTCGAAGGTCCAGGACGGGATGTCTGCGGCCACGTGGAGGAAGCGGCGGTGGCCCAGCCCGAGGAGGTGTTCCGCGGCCTGTCGGACGCCGTCGGCGATGTCCAGGTTGACGGTGGCGGCGCCGAGGCTGCCGGTGGGGTCGCTGTCGAGCATGACGAGGGGGAGTTGGTCGCCGCGGATGGCGGTGAGGGCGTCGGCGGCCATGGAGGAGGCGATGACGCCGTCGAGGGCGGCCTGGGCGGAGGCGAAGGGGTCGCGGGCGGGGCCGATGCCTTCGGGGGAGGGGTAGAGGACGACGCCGAAGCCGTGGTCGGCGGCGACGCGGGCGGCGCCGGTGTAGACGCCGGCGAAGAACTCCGTGGTGAGGGCGGGGACGACCAGGAGGACCGTGCGTGTGCGGCCCAGGCGCAGATGGCGGGCGGCGAGGTTGGGTCGGTAGCCGAGTGCGCGGGCGGCTTCGCGGACGCGTTCCGCTGTGGTCTCGGAGACGCGTCCTCGCCATTTGTCGCCGAGGACGAGTGAGACGGCGGCCTGTGACACTCCCGCGGCGTGTGCGACGTCACGGCTGGTGGGGCGGGTGCTGCCTCGTGCCACCGGGGGCCTGCGCTTTCGTCTGGGCTGGTGCACACCTGGACTGGTGAACAGCGGACATGGTACGTATGACCGTGGACGTTATACGTAAAACTCCGGGGTGGGCCGAGGCCCCGGCGAGCCGTTGGAGGCGAGGCCATGGCCGCGGGCTACCTGGAGATCCTGAGGGCGCGGCATGCGGCGCGGCTGCTCACGGGCACGCTCGTGGGCCGGCTGCCGAACGCCACCGCCGCGATCGCGATCGTGCTGTTCGTGCGCGCCGAGGGCGGCGGCTACAGCCTCGCGGGGGCGCTGGCGGCGGTGTACGGCGTGGCCAATGCCGTCGGTCAGCCGGTGCTCGGCCGGCTGGTGGATCTGCGGGGCCAGCCCCGTGTGCAGCTGCCCGCCGCGCTCGCCTCGGCGCTCGCGATGGCCGTGTTCGCGTTCACCGGCCTGGAGGCGCTGCCGCTCGCCTATGCCGCCGTCGGGGCCGCCGGTCTGTTCACGCCGCCTCTGGAGGGCGGTCTGCGGGCTCTGTGGCCGTCGGTGCTGCGCCGCGAGGACCAGGTGCACACGGCGTACGCGATGGACGCGGTGGCCCAGGAGGTGATGTTCACCGTCGGTCCGCTGCTGGTGACGCTGTGCGTGTCGGTGTGGTCCGCGCAGGCGGCGCTGCTCGTGCTGAACGCGGTGGGGGTGGTCGGCGCGTTGTCGGTGGTGCTGTCGCCGCCTTCGCGTGCGTGGCGCTCTGCGCCGCGTGAGGCGCACTGGCTGGGTGCTCTGCGCTCGCGGGGTCTGCTGGCGCTGCTCGGCGCGTTCCTGTTCGTGGGGATCGCGCTGGGCTCGATCACGGTCGCCTCTGTGCCGTACGCGGATGACCACGGTGGTGACGCGGTGTACGGCTGGCTGATGGCCGCGTTGGGGCTGGGTGCGTTGATCGGTGGCACGGTGTACGGCGCGCGGCCCTGGCCGGGGGTGCCGGAGCGGCGACTGCGGGTGCTGGTGGCGTTTCTGGCGGTGTGTTATCTGCCGCTGATGCTGATGCCGGGTGCGGTGGCGATGGTGGCGTTGACCGCGCTGGCCGGTGTGTTTCTGGCGCCGGCCATCGCGTGTGCCTTCGTCATCGTGGACCGGCACGCTCCGCGGGGGACGGTGACGGAGGCGTTCTCGTGGCTGGTGACGACGTTCACGGTGGGCCACTCGCTGGGTACGGGGCTGGCGGGGCCGGTCGTGGAGGCGGGCGGCGCGCTGTGGGGTTTCGCGGTGCCGGGGGTCGCGGGTGGTGTGTCGTTGCTGGTTTTGCTGGCCACGGGGCGGGTAATGGCGGTGTCCGCCGCGCACACGGTTGTTGCGTCTTCATCGGAAAATGATCCGAACCGAGCTGTCGAACCTCGTTTCAGCTCGGGGGATCGGGCGTAATGTTCACTCATGGACCGCCGCATTTTCGGGCTGGAGAACGAGTACGGCGTCACGTGCACGTTCAGGGGACAGCGCCGTCTGTCGCCTGACGAGGTGGCGCGGTACCTCTTCCGCCGTGTCGTGTCATGGGGCCGCAGCAGCAATGTGTTTCTGCGGAACGGAGCCCGTCTGTATCTGGACGTGGGCTCCCACCCGGAATACGCGACACCCGAATGTGACAACGTGATCGAACTGGTCACCCACGACAAGGCCGGCGAGCGCATTCTCGAAGGACTCCTGGTCGACGCGGAACGCCGCCTGCATGAGGAGGGAATCGCGGGCGACGTCTATCTGTTCAAGAACAACACCGACTCGGCGGGCAACTCCTACGGCTGCCATGAGAACTACCTGGTGGCGCGGCACGGGGAGTTCTCGCGGCTCGCGGACATCCTGATCCCGTTCCTGGTGACGCGGCAGCTGCTGTGCGGCGCCGGCAAGGTGCTGCAGACCCCGCGGGGGGCCGTGTACTGCGTCAGCCAGCGGGCCGAGCACATCTGGGAGGGCGTCTCCTCGGCGACCACCCGATCGCGGCCCATCATCAACACCCGTGACGAGCCGCACGCGGACGCCGAGCGCTATCGCCGGCTGCATGTCATCGTGGGCGATTCGAACATGTCCGAGACGACCATGCTGCTGAAGGTCGGTGCGACCGATCTGGTGCTGCGGATGATCGAGGCGGGCACGGTGATGCGCGATCTGACCCTGGAGAACCCGATCCGGGCGATCCGTGAGGTCAGTCATGACATCACCGGTCGGCGCAAGGTGCGGCTGGCGAGCGGCCGTGAGGCGTCGGCGCTGGAGGTGCAGCGCGAGTACTACGAGAAGGCCGTGGACTTCTGCGAGCGCCGCGGGATCCGCACCGGTACGGTCGAGCGGGTGCTGGAGCTGTGGGGTCGTACGCTGGACGCGATCGAGTCGGAGGACCTGGACCGTATCGGTACCGAGATCGACTGGGTGATCAAGTACAAGCTGCTGGAGCGCTACCGCGCCAAGCACAACATGACCATGTCGCATCCGCGGGTGGCGCAGATAGACCTCGCCTACCACGACATCCACCGGCGTCGTGGCCTGTACTACCTGCTGGAGAAGAAGGGTCAAGCGGCTCGTGTCTGCGACGATTTGAAGATCTTCGAGGGCAAGTCGGTGCCGCCGCAAACCACTCGGGCGCGGTTGCGCGGGGACTTCATCCGCAGGGCCCAGGAGCAGCGCCGTGACTTCACGGTCGACTGGGTGCACCTGAAGCTGAACGACCAGGCGCAGCGCACGGTGTTGTGCAAGGACCCGTTCCGTTCGGTGGACGACCGGGTGGAGAAGTTGATCGCCGGGATGTGAGCGAGGCGTTTCGCGGAGAGGTTCGGAACGCAACACGGGCGCCGTACGTTTCGCGTACGGCGCCCTTCTCACGCCGTAGAGTTGCGCGCACTGCCATCCGCAAGATCGATCGATTACGAGGCCCCCACCGTGCGCCGACGCTCTCTTCTTCTCGCCGCCGTTCCCGCAGGACTGGTCACGCTCGCCGGATGCGGTGACGACAAGTCCGACTCCGAGGCGAGCGACAGCGCGTCGCCCTCCGCCCCGGCGGACACAGCGGTGCCCGCGCCGAAGATCGTGGACGGTCCGCTGCCGGCCATCACGGCGGGTGCGAAGTTCGACGAGAAGCCGACGGTCGCCAAGGGCAGCGGGGATCCGTCCGACCAGCTCGCGGTGAAGACGGTCGTCGCGGGTGGCGGTCGTACGATCGCGGAGAAGGACTTCGTCGTCGCCCATTACCTCGGTCAGATCTGGGACAGCGCGAAGGTCTTCGACAACTCCTACGACCGTAAGGCGCGGCTGGCGATCCAGCTGTCCGAGGGCACCATCATCGATGGCTGGCGGTATGCGCTGGCGGGGAAGAAGGCGGGCAGCCGGGTCGAGTTCTCGGTGCCGCCGACCTGGGGTTATGGCACGAGCGGCAATGAGCAGGCGGGCATCAAGGGGACCGACACGCTGGTGTTCGTGGTCGATGTGAAGGACACCTTCCCGACCAACAGCTCCGCCAAGGGCAAGGAGGTCGCCCAGGACGACGCCGCGCTGCCGAAGGCCGGTACCAACACCGACGGCAAGGCGCCGTCCATCGAGATTCCCAAGGCGGAGCCGCCGAAGAAGCTCGTGGCGAACTACGTCCTGGAGGGTGACGGTGAGGAGCTGACGGCCGACAGCAGCGCCCTGGTGCAGTACAAGGGCGTGGTGTGGAACACGGGCAAGGAGTTCGACTCCAGCTATGCGCGCAGCTCGCTGGCGTCGTTCGGGCTCGGTGAGGTCGTGAAGGGCTGGGCGCAGGGTCTGACGGGCAAGAAGGTGGGCAGCAGGGTTCTCATCGTGATTCCGCCGGAGCTGGGTTACGGCGACAATCCGCCGCAGGGCAGCGGGATCGAGAAGGACTCCACGATGGTGTTCACGGTGGACATCCTCGCGAAGCTGTGACGGCGTCGGGATGCAAGACTGTGGGTGTTGCCTTTCCGACAACAAGCAGGAGCTAGAGACGTGAGCATCGACAAGCCCGAGATCGACTTCCCCGGCGGCGAGCCCCCGGCGGACCTCGAGATCAAGGACATCTGGGAGGGCGACGGCGAGGTGGCCAAGGCGGGTCAGACCGTCACGGTCCACTATGTGGGTGTCGCCTTCAGCACGGGCGAGGAGTTCGACGCGAGCTGGAACCGGGGCACCCCGTTCCGCTTCCCGCTGGGCGGGGGCCGCGTCATCAAGGGCTGGGACCTGGGTGTGCAGGGCATGAAGGTCGGCGGCCGCCGTCAGCTGACAATTCCGGCGCACCTCGCCTACGGCAACCAGAGCCCCACCCCGGCGATCAAGCCCGGCGAGACGCTGATCTTCGTGGTGGACCTGCTCGGGGTCTGAGCAGTCTCCGATCGGAGCCGATCACCTCGGGTCCATGCCTGTCCGGGCATGGGCCCTCGGCTTTTGCCGCGCCACTTCGGGGCGGTACGGTCATCGTTCGTAAGCACCTTAGGGAGGCGAAGGGCGTCGATGGCCATTGCCAAGGCCGAGCGGCTGATGAACCTGGCGCTGTGTCTGCTCGGGACGCGTCGGCCGCTCAGCAAGCGTGAGCTGCGCGAGTCCATCGAGGCTTACGTGGAGGCATTCGGGTCGGGCGCAGGAGGCGACGACTCCTTCAACCGCATGTTCGAGCGGGACAAGGACGATCTGCGGGAGCTCGGCCTGGTCATCGAGACCGTGGAGAGCGTCGACGGCGAGGTCGGCTATCTCGCCCGCCGCGACAGCAACCGCCTCCCGCCCATCACCCTGGACGCCGAGGAAGCCGCCGCGCTCGGCCTGGCCGCCAAGGTGTGGCAGCAGGCCCGACTCGCCGGGGCCGCCTCCGGCGCTCTGCAGAAGCTGCGCGCGGCCGGCCTGCCCGAGGACGTCGACCCGTACGGCGCGCACAGCGCGCTGGAGCCCCGTATCCCGGTGCACGAGGCGGCGTTCGAGCCGCTGATGCTGGCCTGCCGGGACCGCCGCCCGGTCGTGTTCGACTACCGCAAGGCCACCGCCGCGCACCCCGAGCCCCGGCATGTCGAGCCGTGGGCCCTGGAGTGCTGGCGCGGCCACTGGTACCTGGCGGGTTTTGACCGCGAGCGGGGCGCGGAGCGGGTGTTCCGGCTGTCGCGGATCACCGGCAAGGTCCGCTCCCGCGGCGGCCGCTTCACCGCGCCCGTCCCCGACGTCGTCACCGTGCGTGAGACCGTGGCGAGCTGGGCGGGCGAGACCGCCGACCGCAGCGCGCGGATCCGGCTGCGTTCGGGCGCCGGTTACCCCCTTCGGGCGAAGGCCACCGCCGTACGGGAACTCGGTGACGGCTGGGACGAGTTGGAGATTCCGTACGGGCACGGGCTGGACGCCTGGCTGGTGGAGTTCGGGCCGGACGTGGTCGTCATGGAGCCCGCGGAGCTGCGGGCGGACGTCGTGGACCGGCTACGGGCCGTGGCCAAGGGCTGAGGGGGAGCGGAGCAAGACAGTGGCAGGCAAACCGGTCAGACCGGCGAACGCGATCGACCAGACCCGGCGGATGCTCTCCCTGGTGACGTATCTCAGGGAGCGCCCCGGCGCGCGCGTCGAGGACGTGGCCCGTGCCTTCGGGATCACCGAGGACGAGCTGGTCTCGGACCTCGATGTGCTGCCGATGTGCGGCACCAGCTTCCGCGGCGGCGATCTGCTCGACATCGACACCGACGGCGAGCGCATCTGGTGGCACAACCCGGCCGCGCTGGGCGCCGAGGCCGCCGAACCGCTGCGGCTGGCCGCGGACGAGGCCACCGCGCTGCTGGTGGCGGCCCGCGCGGTGGCGACGCTGCCCGGGCTGCGGGAGAGCGACCGGCAGGCCCTGCTGCGGGCCACCGCGAAGGTCGAGACCGCGGCCGGAGAGGCGGCGGGCGCCAGCTCCCGGCTGTCGGTGACCTTCGAGTCGGAGGGCGGGGTCTTCGCCGATGTCGACCGGGCCATCTCCGAGCGCCGCCGGCTGTGGATCCGCTACTACTCGCCCGCGCGGGACGAGGTGACCGAGCGCGAGATCGACCCCATCCGCCTGGTCAGCGTCGGGCACACCTATGTGGAGGCGTGGTGCCGCCGCTCCGAGGCGCGCCGCACCTTCCGGCTGGACCGGGTGGCCGAGATCAGAATCCTGGACGAGCCGTCCGCGCCACCGGAGATCGAGCTGCGGGACCTCTCGGAGGCCCTGGTGCAGCCGGCCGCCGAGGACCCGGAGGTCGTCGTCGAGGTCGGCCCGGCCGGCCGCTGGGTCGCCGAGTACTACCCGCACGACAGCGCGGACGAGCTCCCGGACGGCGGGCTGCGCATCACCCTGCGCACGCCCGACCCGGCCTCGCTCAGACGCCTGGCCCTGCGGCTCGGCCGCGACGGCCGGATCGTCGCGCCGCAGGACCTCGCCGACAGCGCCCGCCGGGCCGCCCGCGAGGCGCTCGCCGCGTATGACGGGATCGACGCGGAGTCGGCGAGTACGGGAGGTGAGGCGTCGGGCACGCGGCACGGCGCGCTGGGCGCGTCGCATGATGTGCCGGCCACGCCGCATGGCGCGTCGGGTGCCGGGCTGACCAGGCAGTTCGACGGACAGGAGCAGGGGCTGTGAGTGAGTCGGCGGCGTCCGGTGCCCGGGGGGTCTCGGTGGCCTCCGCGTTCGCGGGGATGCGGCACGCGGCCCCGGCCGTGCTGGCCCCGATGGTGTTCCGGGCCGGCTGCCCGGACTGCCGCGGTCGCTTCGAGCTCGCCGCGGGCGCTCTGATGCTGGCCATCGGCGCCACCAGCCGCAGCACCTTCTACTCCTTCACCTGCCCCGACTGTGGCGCGGCCGTGCGCAAGCCGGCGGGGGAACGGATCGTGGACCTCCTCACCCGGGGCGGGGTGCGGACCCTGCGGCTGCAGTCCACGGTCTGAGCGGGTCGGTCCACGGTTCCCAAGGGTCTAGGCTCGGGGCCATGTTCTGGCCGATGTTCGCGGTAGCCGTGGGTTTTGTGGGACTCCTCGTCCTGGGGGTGCTCGCCGTACGGGTCTTCCTGGAGGCACAGCGGCTCGGCCGGCAGGTCGCGGACTCGGCGCGTCGCATCAACCGGGCGGCCGAGGATCTGGAGCGGGCGGCGGTGAGCGCGGCCCGCACTGTGGACTCGCTGTGAGTCCTGCCGTGAGGACTCTGTGAGTCCTGCGTGGAATGCGATGTGGGCGACTTCTCCCTCCCACGCCGGTGGTCACGGCAGGTACGCTGCTGGTCGCGGCCCGGAGAACGAGGCCCGGTCCGCTGACGGGAGTACGCACGGGGATTGCCTCAGGTTTACCCCTGAGCGTTACGATCGCTGCCAAGACGATCGTTCGGACAGGTGTCCGACCGGTCGGACAGCAGCCCCACCCAGCCGCCTCGGTGAGAAGGTAAAGACTTATGTTCGGAAAGCTCGGTGCCCCCGAGATCATTCTCATCCTCGTCGTCATCATCTTGCTGTTCGGCGCGAAGAAGCTTCCGGACATGGCCCGTTCGCTCGGCAAGTCCGCGCGCATCCTCAAGAGCGAGGCCAAGGCGATGAAGGAAGAGGGCAACAGCAACCCGGCGCCGACCGCCCCGCCGAACCCCGGTGAGGAGCCCCCCGCGCAGCGCACCATCCAGGCCGCTCCCGGCGATGTGACCAGCTCCCGCCCGGTCACCGAGCCGACGGACACCACCAAGCGCTGACGCAGGGCCGGTGACCTCCGGCCCGCCGCACGAGATGGGAACGTGGGTTGCTGAAGCCTGCCCGCAACAAGGAGAAGGATCCCGAGGGGCGGATGCCCCTCGCGGAACACCTTCGTGAGCTCCGCAACCGGCTCGCGAAGGCGCTGCTGGCCATCGTCCTGATCACGGTGGTCGCCGCCTTCTTCTACAAGGACATCATCAACTTCCTCACCCAGCCGATCCTCGACTCGGTCGGCTGTGAGAAGACCTTCGAAGAGCTGGCGAACACCTCGGGCGAGGACCAGTGCGCCCGGATCACCATCAACGGCCTCCTCACGCCGTTCACGCTGGCCCTCCAGGTCTCGCTGATGGCCGGCATCGTGTTCGCCTCGCCGGTCTGGCTCTACCAGCTGTGGGCGTTCATCGCCCCGGGCCTGCACAAGCACGAGCGCAAGTACGCCTACGCCTTCGTCGGCACCGGTGTGCCGCTCTTCCTCGGCGGCGGCTACTTCGCCTACCGGGTGCTGCCCACCACCGCGAGCGTGCTCATCGAGTTCACGCCGAACGGCGTCGACAACCTGCTGCCGCTCGACGACCTGCTCCAGCTCGTCACGCGCATGGTGGTCGTCTTCGGTCTCTCCTTCGAGCTGCCGCTGCTGCTGGTCATGCTCAACATGACCGGCGCCATCACCGGCAAGCGGATGCTCGGCTGGTGGCGTGCCATGATCATCGGCATCACCGTCTTCGCCGCGGTCGCCACGCCCAGCACCGACCCCATCTCGATGCTGGCGCTCGCCGGGCCGATCTGGGTGCTGTACTTCGGCGCGGTCGCCTTCTCGCTGCTGAACGACCGGCGCCGGCGCCGCCGCGAGGCCCTGGGCCCCGCCGACGACGAGGCGGCGGAGCTGGACCTCACCCCCGAGGACATCGGCGAGGTCGAGACGGTCGCCGCGAGCCGCGCCCTGCCCGAGCAGTCGCGCACGGACCGGGTCAACGGTTATGACGACGTGACCTGAGGACCGTAAGGGAGCTCTTAGGGTCACTCCCGTGACCAGCGAGATCACTCTCTTCGTCAACCCCACCGCGGGTCGCGGCCGGGGCGCCGACGCGGCGCAGCCGGCCGCTTCCGCTTTCCGGGACGCCGGCTATTCGGTGCGCACGGTCGTCGGCGAGGACGCCCCCGACGCCCTCGCACGCGCGCGTGCCGCCGTCGCCGACGGCACCGGCGCCCTGGTCGCCGTCGGCGGGGACGGACTGGTCCACCTCGCTCTGCAGGCCGTCGCCGGCACCCGCACCCCGCTCGGCGTGGTCGCCGTCGGCACCGGCAACGACTTCGCCCGCACCCTCGGCCTGCCGGTGGGCGCACCGGACACCGCCGGCCGGCTGATGGCCGAGGGTCTCAAGGGCTCCCACGTCCGGGACATCGACCTCGGCCGGGTCGGCGACCGCTGGTTCGGCACCGTCCTCGCCTCCGGCTTCGACTCCCGGGTCAACGACCGCGGCAACCGCATGAGATGGCCCGCCGGCCGCGCCAAGTACGACCTGGCGATGCTCGCCGAGCTGGCCGCGTTCCGGCCCTTCCCCTACCGGATCCGGCTGGACGGCGGCGAGGTCCGGGAGATCGAGGCCACCCTCGTCGCGGTCGGCAACGGATCGTCGTACGGCGGCGGCATGCGCATCTGCCCCGGCGCCGATCCCGCCGACGGTCTCTTCGACGTCACCGTGGTCGGCGACTGCTCCCGCAGGACGCTGCTGCGGGTCTTCCCGCGCGTGTACCGGGGCACCCACGTCGAGCATTCCAAGGTCACCGTGTTCCGGGCGGCCGAGGTGGAGATCGCGGCGCCGGGCGTGACGGGGTACGCCGACGGGGAGCCGCTGGGCGCACTGCCGCTCACCGCGCGCTGCGTGCCCGGGGCGGTGCGGGTCATAGGCCCCTGAGCTGCGCGGATCCAAGGTTTGCGCGAGCCCGATCCGGATAATGATCGTCCTGTTGTCAGTATGGCCCGGTACGCTCGAAAGCACGATGACACAGGACCTCTCACCGGCCGAGCGGTACGCGGCTGCGCGCAGGCGCGCTGTCGAGCAGGCCACCGCGCTCGCGTCCTTCCGCGAGATGTACGACTTCGGCCTCGACCCCTTCCAGATCGAGGCGTGCCAGGCCCTCGAGGCGGGCAAGGGCGTCCTGGTGGCCGCACCCACCGGCTCGGGCAAGACGATCGTGGGCGAGTTCGCCGTCCACCTCGCCCTGCGGCAGGGCAAGAAGTGCTTCTACACCACGCCCATCAAGGCGCTGTCCAACCAGAAGTACGCCGACCTGTGCCGCCGCTACGGCGCGGCCAAGGTCGGCCTGCTCACCGGTGACAACAGCGTCAACTCCGACGCCCCGGTGGTCGTGATGACCACCGAGGTCCTGCGCAACATGCTCTACGCCGGGTCGCAGACCCTCATAGGGCTGGGCCATGTGGTCATGGACGAGGTGCACTACCTCTCCGACCGCTTCCGCGGCGCCGTCTGGGAGGAAGTCATCATCCACCTCCCCGAGTCGGTCACCCTGGTCTCCCTCTCCGCCACCGTGTCCAACGCCGAGGAGTTCGGCGACTGGCTGGACACCGTGCGCGGCGACACCGAGGTGATCGTCTCCGAGCACCGCCCGGTGCCGCTGTTCCAGCATGTGCTGGCCGGACGGCGGATGTACGACCTGTTCGAGGAGGGCGAGGGCCACCGCAGGGCCGTCAACCCCGACCTCACCCGGCTGGCCCGCATGGAGGCGAGCCGCCCGTCGTACCAGGACCGCAGGCGCGGGCGCGCCATGCGCGAGGCCGACCGCGAGCGGGAGCGCCGGCAGCGCTCCCGGGTGTGGACGCCGGGCCGCCCCGAGGTCATCGAGCGCCTCGACGCCGAGGGTCTGCTGCCGGCCATCACCTTCATCTTCAGCCGCGCCGCCTGCGAGGCCGCCGTCCAGCAGTGCCTGTACGCGGGCCTGCGGCTCAACGACGAGGTGGCACGCGAACAGGTCCGCGCCCTCGTCGAGGAGCGCACCGCCGCCATCCCCAGCGAGGACCTGCACGTCCTCGGCTACTACGAGTGGCTGGAGGGCCTGGAGCGCGGCATCGCCGCCCACCACGCGGGCATGCTCCCGACGTTCAAGGAGGTCGTCGAGGAGCTGTTCGTCCGCGGTCTGGTCAAGGCCGTCTTCGCCACGGAGACCCTGGCGCTGGGCATCAACATGCCCGCCCGCTCGGTGGTCCTGGAGAAGCTCGTCAAGTGGAACGGCGAGCAGCACGCCGACATCACCCCGGGCGAGTACACCCAGCTGACGGGGCGTGCGGGCCGCCGGGGCATCGATGTCGAGGGCCACGCGGTCGTGCTGTGGCAGCGCGGCATGAACCCCGACCAGCTGGCCGGCCTCGCGGGCACGCGCACGTACCCGCTGCGGTCCAGCTTCAAGCCGTCGTACAACATGGCGGTCAACCTGGTCGAGCAGTTCGGCCGGCACCGCTCACGCGAACTGCTGGAGACCTCGTTCGCGCAGTTCCAGGCCGACCGCTCGGTCGTCGGGATCTCCCGGCAGGTGCAGCGCAACGAGGAGGGGCTCGCGGGCTACAAGGAGTCCATGACCTGCCACCTCGGCGACTTCGAGGAGTACGCGCGCCTGCGGCGTGAGCTGAAGGACCGTGAGACCGAGCTGGCCCGGCAGGGCGCGGCCCAACGCCGCGCCGAGGCCGCGGTCGCCCTGGAGCGGCTCAAGCCGGGCGACGTGATCCATGTGCCGACGGGCAAGTACGCGGGGCTGGCGCTGGTCCTGGACCCGGGTCTGCCCGCCGGCCGGGCCAACGGCCACCGCGGCTTCGAGCACCACGACGGGCCGCGCCCGCTCGTCCTCACCGCCGAGCGGCAGGTCAAGCGGCTGGCGTCGATCGACTTCCCGGTGCCGGTGGAGCCGCTGGACCGGATGCGCATCCCGAAGTCCTTCAACCCGCGCTCGCCGCAGTCCCGCCGCGACCTCGCCTCCGCGCTGCGCACCAAGGCCGGGCACATCCCCCCGGACCGCCACCGCAAGCGGCGCTCGCAGGCCGCCGACGACCGGGAGATCGCCCGGCTGCGCACCGCCCTGCGGGCCCACCCCTGCCACGGGTGCGACGAGCGAGAGGACCACGCCCGCTGGGCCGAGCGCTACCACCGGCTGCTGCGCGACACCTCGCAGCTGGAGCGCCGTATCGAGGGGCGGACGAACACCATCGCGCGCACCTTCGACCGGATCGTCGCCCTGCTGACCGAGCTGGACTATCTGCGGGGCGACGAGGTCACCGAGCACGGCAAGCGCCTCGCCCGGCTCTACGGCGAACTCGACCTGCTGGCCAGCGAATGCCTGCGCGCCGGCGTCTGGGAGGGCCTCGCCCCGGCCGAACTCGCCGCATGTGTCTCGGCGTTGGTGTACGAGGCGCGGGTCGGCGACGACGCCCTCGCCCCCAAGCTGCCGTCCGGCAAGGCGAAGGCCGCGCTGGGGGAGATGGTGCGGATCTGGGGCCGACTGGACGCCCTGGAGGAGGAGTTCCGCATCAACCAGACCGAGGGCGTCGGCCAGCGCGAACCCGATCTCGGCTTCGCCTGGGCCGCCTACATGTGGGCCTCCGGCAAGGGCCTGGACGAGGTGCTGCGCGAGGCGGAGATGCCGGCGGGCGACTTCGTGCGGTGGTGCAAGCAGGTCATCGACGTCCTGGGGCAGATCCAGGCGGCGGCTCCCGCCGCGGGGTCGAGCGTGCCCAAGGCCGCGCGCAAGGCCGTTGAGGGGTTGCTGCGGGGAGTGGTCGCCTACTCGTCGGTGGGCTGACGCCCGTCTCGCCGGTGCGGGGCGCGGGGACTGGTCGTGCCGGTTCCCGCGCCCTTTCGTATGCCCGTACGCCACTACTCACTGTGTTCGAATGAAGTCGCAGCGTGTAAATGGGACTGAGCCTACTGCAGTCCCGAGGTGGGTTTCAGGCGGTCGCCGAATATGACACAGCGATGATCCGGTCGGACTAAGCTCGCCCGCAGCGCACCGAGTTGAGGTAATTCGTGCGTTTGTTCCCCGTTATGGATCCAGTGTCCTGAGTATTCCCAGATAACGAAGATGCGAACCGAATCCGACAGAGGGCCCACATGGTGAGTGTTCAGTCCCCACCCGGTCGCCGTGAACTTCCCTACGCGCGCGTGCTGTTGCCGCCGGCGATACTGCTGGCCGCGGCAGCCGGGGCGGCCACCGCCCTGGTGCCGGTGGCCACCCGGCTCGCCGTCGGTGTCTGCGGCGCCGTCGCCACCGCGCTGGTGCTGGCCACGATGACCGGAGCGACGCGCCGCGGCCGGCGACTGCGTCGGCTGTACGACGAGAAGGAACGGCGCGTCGCCGAGCTGGAAGGGCGCTTCGCCCACCACGACGCGCTCAACCGCCGTATCGCCGACGTCTATCTGCCCGGAGCCGTCGCCTCGCTGCGCCGCGGGGCTTCACCCGACGACGTGATGCGCTACTACGCCAGGCAGGATCCCTCCTATCGTGAACTCGACGAGTCCCAGCGGACGATGCTCTACAACCTGCTGAAGATCGTCGACTTCGAGCAGGACCTGCGTGACTCCTCCCAGCGCGCCTTCGTCAGCGTGGCCCGCCGTATCCAGGCCATCGTCCACCAGCAGAACAAGGAACTGCGGGAGATGGAGGAGGACCACGGCCGCAACCCGGAGGTCTTCGACGACCTCCTGCGTATCGACCACGGCACCGCGCTGATCGGCCGTCTCGCCGACTCCATCGGCGTGCTCGGCGGCGGGCGGCCCAGCCGCCAGTGGCCCGCACCCGTGCCGCTGTACAGCGTGCTGCGCGGCGCCATGTCCCGCATCCTGGAGTACCGCCGCATCAACCTGGACTCCATCGCCAAGGTCAACATCCGCGGCATCTCCGTCGAGCCGGTCATCCACGCCCTCGCCGAACTCCTCGACAACGCCACCCGCTACTCGCCGCCGGCCAGCAAGGTGCACGTCAACGCCGTCGACGTGCAGACCGGTGTCGCCATCGAGATCGAGGACGCCGGCGTCAGCCTCAGCGAGGAGATGCGCAACAAGGCCGAGGGCATGCTGGAGGACGCCATGCAGGGCGTCGACATGCAGGACATCAACGACACCCCGCGCCTCGGCCTCGCGGTCGTGGGCCGTCTGTGCACCTCGTTCAACATGCAGATCGCACTGCGCCAGTCCGCCTACGGCGGTGTCCGCGCCGTACTGATCGTCCCGACCGAGATGCTCACCGACGGCCCGACCTCCATCTACGCCCACGGCATCGGCGCCGGCTCCCTGCCCACCCAGACCCTCCCGCCCGACACGGACATCCCCCAGCGCAAGCCCAAGAAGCGCCGGCCCACCAACCCGATGATCCCGGCCGGGGTGTCCCTGGAGGACGACGTCCCCGTGGTCACCGAGTGGACCGAGGAAGGGCTGCCGCAGCGCCGCAGCAAGGCCACCGTCTCCATCGCCGACCGGTACGTGGAGGCGTACCGCGCCCAGGAGCGCGCCAAGCGTGGCGAGGAGGACATGTGGGACGTGGCCGCCAAGCGTCAGGAGCAGCGGGCCGCCGAGGCCAAGTCCGAGGCGGAGAAGGAGGACCGGGCGCCCGGACTGTGGGTCGAGGCGTTCTGGGAGGGCCTGAAGAAGGACAACCCCGCCGACGACCCCACCGACTTCACCCGCAACCCCACCAAGTACCTGCACCTGATCGAAGACAAGGACAAGGCCCGCACCGAGGCCGACGACGAGGGGGACCTCACGTGATCCAGCAGCGCGCCAACTTCGACTGGCTGCTCAAGGAGCTCTACGACGGAGTCCCGGGCATCGAGATGATCGTGGTGCTCTCGGCCGACGGACTGCGCATCGCCCGCTACGCAGGCGACGCCGACGCCGCCGACCGGGTGGCCGCCGCCTGCGCCGGACTGCAGAGCCTCGCACAGGCCGTCGCCCAGGAGATCCCCACCACGGACGGCGACATGAAGCTCGTCGTCATCGAGATGAACGGCGGCTACTTCTACCTCATGGCGGCCGGCGCCAACGCCTACCTCGCGGTCCTCGCCGATGTGCGCTGCGAGCCGGGCCACATGAGCGCCATGATGCGCGACCTCGTCGTGCGGATCGGCTCGCACTTGACCAGTCCGCCGCGTCACAACGGGCAGACCGTATGACGCCTCCGCAACGCCGACGGCGATTCCCTGTCCGGCAGACACCCCCACCGCCCCCGCCGCCCGCTCCCACCGAGGAGGCCCCCCAGGGGGAGGGCGAACGGAAGAACCCCGAGCGGCTGTTCGTCATCTCGGGTGAAGGGGAGCGCGTACCCGTCGATCTCGTCACCTTAATCGTGGCGCGCACCGAGCTGCCCTCGTCATCCACCACCCCGGAACAGGCGGCGGTGCTGCGGTTGTGCGCCTCCCCGCTGTCCGTGGCCGAGGTCTCGGCCTATCTCAGACTGCCGTTCAGCGTGGTGACCGTGCTGCTCACCGACATGCTGGCGGCCGGACTGGTCCAGGCGCGCGCGCCCATCGTGC
Source organism: Streptomyces sp. NPDC018693 (assembly GCF_044391385.1). Lineage (NCBI taxonomy): Bacteria > Bacillati > Actinomycetota > Actinomycetes > Kitasatosporales > Streptomycetaceae > Streptomyces > Streptomyces sp. NPDC018693. The sequence goes on from NZ_JBIRZZ010000006.1 coordinate 188,234, forward strand.
GGCAGCAGCTCCCCGACCGTTCCCTTCTCGAAGCGGTGATGCATGGACTTCAAAGGCTCTGACACGCTCCCCGGCCCACGGGCCGAGGACCATCTGCCGCACACCACCGAGGCCGCGGCGAAGATCGTCATCGTGGGAGGCTTCGGGGTCGGCAAGACGACCATGGTGGGCTCGGTCAGCGAGATCAGGCCGCTGACCACCGAGGAGACCATGACCCAGGCCGGCCTCGGCGTCGACGACAACTACGGCTCGGACACCAAGACGGCCACCACCGTGGCCATGGACTTCGGGCGGATCCGCATCACGGACAAGATCGTGCTCTATCTGTTCGGCACCCCCGGGCAGGAGCGCTTCTGGTTCCTGTGGAACGGCCTGTTCGAGGGGGCGCTCGGCGCGGTCGTCCTCATCGACACCCGGCGCCTGGAAGTCAGCTTCGAGGTCATGGGCCGGCTGGAGGAGCGCGGGGTGCCCTTCGTGGTCGCCGTCAACACCTTCCCCGACGGCCCCCGCTATCCGCTCGACACGCTGCGCTCGGCCCTCGACCTGTCGCCCGAGATCCCGATCGTCGAGTGCGACGCCCGCCGCCGCGCCTCCAGCCGCGACGTGCTCATGACGCTGATGCGGTTCCTGAGCACGCTCGCCGTGCGTGGCAGCCTCACCTGAACACCCCACCCCCGCACGGCCGTTCACCCACCCCCACCCCGGACCCCGGATCCACCACAGCCCTGAAAGCGACCCCCGTGACGTCTGAACACCACTCCACGACCGGTACGGAAGACCTCACCCTCGACCCGCCCCCCGGCTGCCCCGCCCACCACCGCGGCCCCGGCGGGTTGGCCCGGCTCTTCGGCCCCGGCGCGGAGGACCTGGCCGAGCTGTACGAGAAACTCCGGGCGGAACACGGTCCGGTGGCCCCCGCGCTGCTCCACGACGACGTGCCGATCTGGGTGGTGCTCGGCCACGCCGAGAACCTGCACATGGTCCGGACACCCTCGCACTTCACCCGGGACAGCCGCATCTGGACCCCGCTCCTGGACGGCCAGGTCAAGCCCGACCACCCGCTGATGCCGCACATCGCCTGGCAGCCCATCTGCGCGCACGCCGAGGGCGACGAGCACAAGCGGCTGCGCGGGGCGGTCAAGGCCGCCATGGCGACCATCGACCACCGCACGGTGCGCCGGCACATCTACCGGCACACGCACGACCTGGTCAACCGCTTCTGCGGGGAGGGCCGCGCCGACCTGGTCGGCCAGTTCTCCGAGCATCTGCCGATGGCCGTGATGTGCGAGGTCCTCGGCATGCCGGAGGAGTACAGCGACCGAATGGTGCATGCCGCCCGGGACGCGCTCAAGGGCACCGAGACCGCCATCGCCAGCCACGGGTACGTCATGGACGCCCTGAGCCGGCTCACCGCCCGCCGCCGAGCCCAGCCCGCCGACGACTTCACCAGCCACCTCATCACCCATGAGGCCCGTCTCACCGACGACGAGGTCCGCGAACACCTGCGGCTCGTCCTCTTCGCCGCCTACGAGGCCACGGTGAACCTGCTGGCCAACGTGTTGCGGCGGGTCATCGTCGACCCGCGCTTCTACGCCCGGCTCAACGGCGGCCAGATGACGGTGCCGGAGGCGGTCGAGCAGTCCCTGTGGGACGAGCCGCCGTTCAGCGCGATCTTCGCCTACTTCGCCAAGCAGGAGACGGAGCTGGGCGGCCGGCGCATCCGCAAGGGCGACGGCCTGCTGTTCGCACCCGCGCCGGGCAATGTGGACCCGCGGATCCGGCCCGACCTCTCCGCCAGCATGCAGGGCAACCGCTCCCACCTCGCCTTCGGCGGCGGTCCGCACGAGTGCCCCGGTCAGGACATCGGGCGCGCCATCGCCGACGTCGGCGTCGACGCGCTGCTGACCAGGCTGCCGGACGCCCAGCTCGCCTGCCGGGAGGACGAGTTGCGCTGGACGGCCTCCATCGCCTCCCGCCACCTCGTGGCTCTTCCGGTGCGCTTCGAACCCAAGCCGCAGCAGGAGGTCACGCACCACTCGGAGCCGCTCAGCCCGGTCCCGCCGCCGCGCGACGGACGGCTCCCCGACGAGGAACCCCAGCTCCCCGGGGCACCCACCCTGGACGTACGGCCGGATCCGGCGCCGGCGGCCCATCAGCCCGAGCAGGGCGATCCGGCCCGCCGCCCGAACGCCTGGCAACGCTTCCTGGCGTGGTGGCGGGGGTACTGACCGGACGGGCTACGACCGCCCCGCCCACTCCTCGTACGCCGCCCACGCCTCCAACTCCCGCTCGCTGCACAGCCGGTGCGGCACACCCGTGACCGGGTCCGTGAACTCCAGCTCCCGGGCGAGGAGCTGGAGGGGGCGGCGGAAGTCGCCGGGGCGGGCGGGGGCGGCGACCGTCGGATAGAGGGGGTCGCCGAGGATGGGGACGCCCAGGGCGGTCATATGGACCCGCAGCTGGTGGGTCTGGCCGGTCCGCGGGGTCAGCCGGTAGCGGGCCCGTCCGTCCGGCCGGTGCGCCACCAGCTCGACGCGGCTGACCGCGTTCGGCTCGCCCGGCACCTCCCGGGCGGTGAGGACCCCGCGCTCCTTCACGATGCGGCTGCGCACGGTGCGGGGCAGGGCGAGCCCGGGATCGTACGGGGCGACGGCCTCGTAGGTCTTGCGGACCCGCCGGTCCCGGAACAGTGTCTGGTACGCGCCCCGCTCCTCCGGCCGCACGGTGAACAGCACCAGCCCGGCCGTGAGCCGGTCCAGCCGGTGGGCGGCGCTCAGTGCGGGGATCCCCAGCTCGCGGCGCAGCCTGGCCAGCGCGGTCTCGGCGATATGGCTGCCGCGCGGGGTGGTGGCCAGGAAGTGCGGCTTGTCGGCGACCACGATGTGCTCGTCCCGGTACACCACCCGCACCGGGAACGGCACCGGCACCTCGGTCGGCAGTTCGCGGTGGAACCACACGTACAGCCCGGGTACGTACGCAGCGTCCGGCGCCACCGGCCGGCCGTCCGCCCCGACGATCTCGCCCGCCGCGAACATCCCTTCCACGACCCCGGCGCCCGCCCCGGACAGCCGCTCCACCAGATGCTCCCGCACCGTGGTCCACGACCCGGCGGCCGGCAGCCGCACCCGCACCGGGTCGACTCCGTCGCGCTGGGGCAGCGGGGCGGGCGGGGGCGGCGTACGGCGTCTCATCGCGACCAAGCGTACGGCGCCGGAAAACCGCTGGGCCCGTGCGTCGCCCATTGGGCAGGACGCCGCTCATGCCCTGTCTCACCAGCCCGGTCCTGCCGGCCGGCATCCTCTCCCGCAGCCCTCAGCCCCTGCTCCCCACCGGTGACGGGCTGCTCCTGCGTCCCTGGCGGGCCGAGGACGCGGCCGCCGTGCACGCCGCCTTCCAGGACCCGCTGCTGCACCGGTGGCACGTCCGGGCCGCCGACTCCGAGGAGGAGACCGCCGGCTGGATCGAGGAGTGGCGGGCGGCCTGGGCGGGGGAGCACACCGCGCAGTGGGCCGTCGTCGACGCGGACACCGATCTGCTCCTCGGGCGGGTCGCCCTGCGCGACATCGTGCTCGGCGACGGCGTGGCCGAGGTCGCGTACTGGACCGTGGCGGCGGCGCGCGGCCGGGGCGTCGCGGTCCGCGCCACCGCGGCCCTGACCCGGTGGGCCTTCGACGAGATCGGCTTCCACCGTCTGGAGCTCACCCACGCCACCGTCAACGAGGCGTCCTGCCGCGTCGCCTCCAGGGCGGGCTACGCCCTGGAGGGCACCAAACGCAGCGCTGTCCTGCACGCCGACGGCTGGCACGACATGCATCTGCACGCCCGGGTGCGCGGCGACTGAGGGGGCGGCCGTCAGGACATCGTCAGGAGGCCGCCGGCTCGGGGGTCTCCTGCTCCGCCTCGATGCGCGCGTTCCACTCCCGCTTCGACGCCTGCCACCCGTCCTCGTTGTGGCCGAGCCGCCAGTAGCCGGATATGGACAGGTCCTCGCGCGGGACATGGCGCTCGACCCGCAGCAGATGGCGCAGCTGCTTCACGAAGTGCGCCTCGCCGTGCACGAAGGCGTGCACCCGGCCCTCGGGGAAGGGCAGCGACCGCACGGCCTCGACGAGCCGCTCGCCGACCGGCCGGTCGCCGCGGTGCAGCCAGACGACCTCCACATCGGAGTCGATCTTCTGCTCGTCCTCCGGGCCGGAGACCTCCACGAAGGCGTGCGCCACCGCGCCGGCCGGCAGGGCCTCCAGCGAGGCGGCGATCGCCGGCAGCGCGCTCTCGTCGCCGGCCAGCAGATGCCAGTCGGCGTCCCGGTCGGGGGCGTAGGCGCCGCCGGGGCCCATGAAGCGGACGGTGTCGCCGGGGCGGGCGCGCAGCGCCCAGGGGCCGGCCAGGCCCTCGTCGCCATGGAGGACGAAGTCCAGGGTCAGCTCGCGGTGCTCGCGGTCCCAGAAACGCACGGTGTAGGTGCGGGTCACGGGCCACTGCTCCCGGGGGAACTCGGCGCGGACGCGCTCCATGTCGAAGGGCTCCGGGTAGGTCACGCCGTCGGCGGGGAACAGCAGCTTCACATAGTGGTCGCTGCAGGTGTCGGCGGAGAAGCCGGCGAGCCCCTCGCCGCCGAGCACCACGCGCTGCATGTGCGGGCCGAGCCGTTCGGTGCGCACGACCTGCGCGGAGTGCGCTGTCCGCGGCTTCCGTGCCGGGCGTTCTGCCATGACGGCCTCCCAGTGACTGCGAGCTTAGGCTTACCTAAGTTAGCACTTCCCCCCTCGGAGAAACACCAGAACCCGCCTCACGCGGCCAACGTGGTCAGCAACCGCTGCAGCGAACCGCCGAGCCCCCACCGGGCCCCCAGCTCCGCCACCGCCGCCGGGTCACGAGGAGTGCGCGGCAGCACCGTGCGCACCGCGGGCAGCGGCACGTCGTCGGCGACCCGGACCACCTTCGGCGCGACGTCCAGGTAGGGCCGCGCCTCGGTGAGCCGCTTGCGCTGCGACGGCGTGAGCCGCGCCGCCGGATCGTCGACGGCCGCCCTGATCCCGGCCAGGTCACCGAACTCCGCCAGCAGCTTGGCCGCCGTCTTCTCGCCGATGCCCGGCACACCCGGCAGACCGTCACTCGGGTCGCCGCGCAGCAACGCCAGATCCGCGTACCCGCGGCCGTCGACGCCATACTTCCCGCGCAGCACCGCCTCGTCCGTCAGCTGCAGCGTGCCCACACCCTTGAGCGGGTACAGCACCCGCACCCCGCGCGCGTCGTCCACCAGCTGGTACAGATCGCGGTCACCGGTGACGATGTCGACCGGACCCGTCGCCCGCGCGGTGAACGTGCCGATCACATCGTCGGCCTCGTACCCCGCGACACCCACCCGGGCGATGCCGAGCGCGTCGAGGACCTCCTCGATGACCGGGACCTGCGGCGACAGCGTGTCCGGCACCTCCTCCTCGTCCGGCCCCACCTCATGCTCCTCGGCCACGCGGTGGGCCTTGTAGGAGGGGATCAGCTCGACCCGCCACGCAGGGCGCCAGTCGGCGTCCATACAGGCCACCAGCTCGTCCGGCCGGTGGTCGCGGACCAGCCGGTCGATGAACTCCAGCAGTCCGCGCACGGCGTTCACCGGAGTACCGTCCGGTGCCCTCACGGAGTCGGGCACGCCGAAATAGGCGCGGAAGTAGAGCGAGGCGGTGTCGAGGAGCATCAGTCGTCCGGTCACGTCCGGCATCATGCCGCACGGCGCCGACAGTCACCTGTTCGGTGCCCCGCGCGCCGGGGTACGGCGCAACCCGACCCGCCACGCACCGCCTCCGGACCGTGCGCCCGGTCGCGTGATCCGGCGTGTCCGGCCACGGGCGGGATCCGGCCAACCACGCAGAGCCACGCCGTCACCCCGACTCGGCGCCACCCGGCCCGGGGAGCAGCCCACCCGGCACCTGCCCGGAACACCGGGGCCCGCCGGAGCATTGAACCGAAGGACCGGAGCGTGTGACCGAAGGACCGGTGCATTGAACCGAAGGACCGGAGCATTGAACCGAAGGAGGGGACCGTGCGAATCTGCCCGCACCGGGCGGCTCCACGGAAAAGATCGACTGGCGCGAACTGTCCACTCCGGGGCCGCCCGATGTGTCGTCGATGTGACGGGCACATGAAACGGTTTGCCGAACATGCATAGGGTGCAGACAACTCATCAGAGGACGGGCGCCCGCAGCCGGGCCGCCCGCGGATGACCGATCATGGACCACTGATCACCGACCACCCGGCACGGACCACCGAGCACCGACCACGGACCGACGAGCGAAGGAGGGAGCCGGAGCGATGGGCGACCACAAAGAGCAGCCCCTGCGGGTGGGCGCGGCCGTGCGGCGGCGCCGTCGGGCCCTGGAGCTCACCCTCGCCGTCGTGGCCGAGCGCAGCGGCCTGTCGGTCCCCTTCCTGAGCCAGATCGAGAACGACCGCGCGCGACCCAGCCGCAGCTCCCTGGAGCGGGTCGCCGACGCGCTGCGCACCACCGCCGTCGAACTCCTCGCCGCCGCCGACCCGGCGTGCAGCGTCGACGTCGTCCGCGCGGAGGTGCTCGAACCGGGACCCGAGCCGCAGTCCCGGTCGCTCGTGCGGGGGCACCACCAGATGCACGCGACGGAGTTCACCGGTGAGCATGACGCGGGGCGTGAATTCCGGTACCGCAACGACCAGTTGATGTACGTCGCCGATGGTGCTGTGGAGATCGAGGCCGAGGGGCGGGTCTATCGGCTCGGCCGTGGGGACACGCTCTACCTCACCGGCGGGGTGCGGCATCGGTGGCGGGCCGCGGGGCCGGACACGCGGCTGGTGATCGTGGCGGTGGCCGAGCACATCGAGGCGGTTCGGGGTCGCAAGGGGTGAGTTCGCCGCGCGTCGTTTCCTTGGTCCCGTCCCTCACCGAGGCCGTCGCCGCCACCGTCCCCGGCGCGCTCGTCGGGGTCACCGACTGGTGCAGCCACCCGGCGGATCTCGACGTCGCCCGGGTGGGCGGCACCAAGAATCCCGACCTGGACCGGATCGCCGCCCTCGCTCCCGATCTGGTCATCGCCAACGAGGAGGAGAACCGTCCCCCCGACCTGGCCGCCCTGCGCGCGGTCGGCTACGAGGTGCTGGTCACCGAGGTGCGGGACGTGCCACAGGCGTTCCGGGAGCTGGATCGCGTCGTGACGGCGTGCGGGGCGGACCGGCGGCCGCGCTGGCTGGACGAGGCGGAGGCGGTCTGGGCGGATCCGCCGCGGCCTGACCCCGGGCGCCGCACGACGGCCGTGGTCCCGATCTGGCGTCGGCCGTGGATGGTCCTGGGCCGGGACACGTTCGCGGGCGATGTGCTGTCCCGCCTGGGAGTGGAGCAGCTGTACGCCGGTCACGCGGACCGCTACCCGAGGATCCCGGTGGCCGAGCTGAACGCGGCACGGCCGGACGTCGTGGTCCTGCCCGACGAGCCGTACCGCTTCGCCCCCGACGACGGCCCCGAGGCGTTCCCGGGGCTGCCCTGCGCGCTGGTCAGCGGACGGCACCTGACGTGGTACGGCCCCTCGCTGGCCGAGGCGCCGGCGGTGCTGGGCGCGGCCCTGCGAGCAGCTCGCCGCTGACCAGCCCGCGCAGGGTGCCTGCGGCGGCCACGGTCCAGGCGGCGACGAGCGCGCCGTACAACGCGACGGCGAGGACGTCGTACGCGGCGAGCCCGGTGTGGCGGGCCAGTGCCTGGGCGCCGGTGACACAGGTGCCGACCGGGAAGGTGAACGCCCACCAGGTCATCGCGAAGCCCATGCCGTGCCGCCGGGCGCGCAGCACATGCGCGCCGGCCAGGCACAGCCACAGCAGCGCGAAGCCCATCACGGGCACGCCGTACAGCACGGCGAACACGCGCAGGCCGTCCGCGTGCGGAGCGGGCAGGACCCCCGGCGCCACGTCCGCGAAGCTGCCCACGGCGGTGGTGGACTGGCCCAGCGGGCCCAGCACCAGGAACAGTGTCGGGGTGAGGGCGAGCGGCAGCGGACCGCGCGTCACCAGCCGGGCGAAGACCAGCGGCAGCATCAGGAAGGTCGCCAGCAGACTCAGCCCGAACAGTGCCAGACAGGCGAGCAGCAGGGTCTCGCGGGGCTGCCCCGCCGGCAGGTACGGCACCAGTGCCGGCCCCAGCGCGGCGGACACCATCGGCGCGACGAGGGGCAGCAGCCAGACGGGCGTCGCCTGTTCCGGCGCGACACGATGGCGTACGGCCATGAGGTACGGCACCGCGACAGCGGCCGCCAGCCCGATGGCCGTACCGGCGCCGAAGAGCACGGCATCGAGAGCCACCGCCGCCTCGGTCCCGGTCCAGTGCCGCCCGACGGTGAGTGCGCCGCCGCCCACCGCCGGCAGGGCCATCGCCAGGCAGCCGTAGAAGGGGGCCGTCGCCGGGTCGAGGAGATGGGCGCGGGCCTGGTCGCGGTGGTGGGTCCAGTGCAGGGCGCGGGCGGCGAGCAGGAGCACCAGGAGGGCGAGGGACAGGGCCCAGACCGCGGTGCAGGCGGTGCGCAGTCCCGGGAGGGGGAGAGGGAGGCCGGCGCCCGCCGTGGCGACGATCGCGGTGCCCATGACGGCGGAGTACCAGTGGGGGCCCAGGTGGCGGACGGCGTTGACCATGCCTGCACGGTGTCTTTCCGGCGCCGTCCCGACCAGGGAGTATGACTCTATGAGGGCATAAACTTGCCTTATGGGCAGTGCGGAGACAGCAGGTGAGGGGCGTCCGGCCGGCGGTTCGCTGGCGCACCGGGTGCCGGATCTCGGAGCGCTGGAACTGCTGCTGACGGTGGCCCGGCTGGGCAGCCTGGGGGCGGCCGCGCGGGAGCTGGGCATCACCCAGCCCGCCGCGAGCAGCCGGATCCGTTCGATGGAGCGTCAGCTGGGCGTGGCGCTCGTGGACCGCTCGCCGCGCGGGTCGCGGCTGACGGACGCGGGCGCGCTGGTGACCGACTGGGCGCGGCGGATCGTCGAGGCGGCGGAGGCGTTCGACGCGGGGGCGCAGGCGCTGCGGGACCGGCGGGACTCGCGGCTCCGGGTCGCGGCGAGCATGACGATCGCGGAGTATCTGCTGCCGGGGTGGCTGCTGGCCCTGCGCGCCCAGCGGCCCGACACGGCCGTCTCCCTGCTCGCCGGGAACTCGGCGGCGGTCGCGGAGCGGCTGCTGGCGGGGGAGGCGGACCTGGGGTTCGTCGAGGGGCTGACGGTGCCCTCCGGGCTGGACTCGGTGGTGATCGCCCATGATCGGCTGATCGTCGTCGCGGCACCCGGCCATCCCTGGTCCCGTCGCCGGCGCCCGCTGTCCGCCGAGGAGCTGGGGGCCACGCCGCTGATCCTGCGGGAGAAGGGCTCCGGCACCCGCCAGGTCCTCGACACGGCCCTCGGCGGGCTGGCCCGTCCGCTCATCGAGCTGTCCTCCACCACGGCGGTGAAGGCGGCGGCGGTGAGCGGGGCGGGGCCGGCGGTGCTGAGCGAACTGGCGGTGGGGGAGGAGCTGGGAATGCGGCGGCTGGTCCGCGTTCCCCTGGACGGTGTCTCCCTGGCGCGGGCGCTCCGCGCGGTGTGGCCGACGGGCCACCGCCCGGTGGGGCCGGCCCGGGAGCTGCTGTCCCTCACCCGCACGTGACCCAGGGGGGCTCCCGCCCCCCTGGACCCCCCGGTCTATGCCCACCCACCACCGGTTTCCACTGGGGAAAAACTGGCGCTCGAAACGCCGGTCCGCTTCGCTCAGCCCGTCCGGCGATTGAGGACGAGGCCCCTTAAGGGCCGAAGCGGGGGTTCAGGGGGCGGCAGCCCCCTGGCGGGGTCGAAGGGGCGGAGCCCCTGGGGGATGGGAATGGGTAGGGGCGGCGGGGGCGAGCAGCCCTCACCCGGTCGCCGCCAGCACCAGCGCCCGCATCACTCGCGGATCCTCACCCATCTCCGGATGCCACTGCACGCCCAGCACCCACCCCGCCGAAGGGAGTTCCACCGCCTCCGCCGTGCCGTCCTCCGCATACGCCGAGACCACCAGCCCCGCCCCCAACCGGTCCACGGCCTGATGGTGGTAGGTCGGTACCGAGGTCTCCTCGGGCACGACACCCGCGTAGAGCGTGCCCGGCACCGGCTTGACCGGGTGCCGGCCGAACACGCCGGGCAGCTCGGCATGTCCCTCGACATGCTGGACCAGCGTGCCACCGAGCGCGACGTTCAGGAGCTGCATGCCCCGGCAGATGCCCAGCAGCGGCACCCCCGCCGACAGCGCCGCCTCGATGAGCGCCAGCTCCCACGCGTCCCGCTGCCGTGCCGGCGGCCCGGTCCGAGGATGCGGCTCGGCGCCGTAGCGCACCGGCTCCACGTCCGGCCCGCCGGCGATCACCAGCCCGTCCAGCCGGGCCACGGCCGCCGCCGCGTGCTCCGGCGCGTCCGGCGGAAGCATCGCCGCCAGCCCGCCCGCCCGCTGCACGAGCCGCGGATAGCCGACCGGCAGCAGCGCCGCGTCCAGCTCCCACACGCCCCAGCGCGCCCCGGACTCCAGATAGGTGCTGACCCCGATCAGCGGCCTGGCCACAGCGACTCCCTCACTGACATCGACGCCTCAGTCTCTCGCCAACTCTGCCTCGGCCGCCGCCAGCGCCGCGAACTCCTCCTCCGGGGCCTTCGCCACCAGGCGCTTGCGGCTGTACAGACCGAAGTAGGCGATGGCCACCACGTACACCAGCAGCGCGATGAACGCCGCCGTCACATCCACCAGGAACGTCGCCACCAGCGCCGCGCAGGCCAGCACCAGCGCGACCGAGGACGTCAGCACCCCGCCCGGCGTGCGGTAGGGCCGCGCCAGCTCCGGCTCCCGGCGGCGCAGCACGATGTGGGACAGGGACATCAGGGCGTACGAGATGGTCGCCCCGAAGACGGCGACGTTCAGCATGCGTGCCCCGTCCCCGGTGATCGCCGCCAGCAGGAAGCCGATCGTGCCGGGCACCAGCAGACCGAGGTACGGGGCCTTGCGGCGGCTGGTCAGGGAGAGGAACCGGGGGAGGTAGCCGGCCCGGGACAGCGCGAACAGCTGGCGTGAGCCCGCGTAGATCAGGGAGAAGAAGGACGCCACCAGGCCGGCCAGACCCGCGTAGTTCACGATCCGGCTCAGCACGGTGGCCTCGCCGTCCGGCTGGAGCGCCTCCACCAGCGGGTTGCCCGCCTCCTGGATCGCCGCCGAGCCGCGTGCCCCGGCCGCCGCGAAGAAGGTGACGACGGCCAGGACCACCAGGATGCCCATCGACCAGCGGATCGCCCTGGGCAGCGTACGGGCCGGGTTCCTGGTCTCCTCGGCGGCCAGCGGCACGCCCTCCACGCCCAGGAAGAACCACATGCCGAACGGGAACGCCGCCCAGATGCCGAGCAGCCCGAACGGCAGCCAGGAGCTCGCACCGGCGGCCGACGTGTCCACCGGGATGTCGTCCAGGGAGCCGAAGCTGAAGTCGGGCAGCGCGGCCGCCGCGAACACCACCAGGGCCACGACCGCGATGCCGGTCACCACGAAGCTGAAGCGCAGCGCCTCGCCCACGCCCCACAGATGGATGCCCAGGAAGATCGCGAAGCAGACCAGGTACATCGGCCAGCCGGACTCCAGGCCGAACAGGCCGAGCGACTCGACGTAGTCCCCGATGAAGATGACGATCGCGGCGGGCGCCAGCACGTACTCGATGAGGATCGCCGTGCCCGTCAGGAAGCCGCCCCACGGGCCGAGCGCCCGGCGCGCGAAGCCGTAGCCGCCGCCCGCCGTGGGGAGGATCGCGGACAGCTCGGCGAGGGCGAAGACCATGCAGCAGTACATGGCGCCCATCAGCACCATGGCGATGGCGAGGCCGCCGAAGCCGCCCTCGGCCAGGCCGAAGTTCCAGCCGGAGAAGTCGCCGGAGACGACGTAGGCCACGCCGAGACCGGTCAGCAGCACCCAGCCGGCGCTGCCGCGGCGCAGCGCTCTGCGCGCCAGATAGTCGTCGTCCGCCTCTTCGGCGGTGGGTGTACCGGGCGTACTGGTGGATTCCAGGGACATGGGCAGGACTCCCCACGGGGCGGCGGACAGCGGCGGACAGAGCTCAATGGAATGGAGCCATACCTTTGCGGGGCCCCTCGGGGGAAAGCAATACCCCTGCGTTAAGCGTCGGTAAATCCGCGCCGCCGCGGGCTCAGCCGAGGAAGCCCCGCAGCAGCGCCGCCGTCCCCGCGCAGTGCTCACGCATGATCTCCCGCGCCTGCTCGGCGTTGCCCTCGATCACGGCCTCCACCAGGGCGGTGTGCTGGCGCTGGGAGTGCTCCAGATTGCGTACGAGCAGCGGGATGCAGTCCAGCAGGTCGTTCACCGTCGCCCGGACGGCCGCGTACTGCGCGGTGAGCGTGGGGGAGCCGGACAGCTCGGCGAGGGTGAGGTGCAGCAGCGTGTCCTGGCGGCGGTACTCGGTCAGCGGCGCGTCATGCGTACGGGCCAGCGCCCCGCGCAGCAGGTCCGCCCGCTCCCCGTCCAGGCCGTGCGTCGCGCACAGCCCGGCCGCGCCCACCTCCAGCACCTCCCGGAAGCGCAGGGTGTCCTCGACGTCGACGTCCGCAAGGCGGCGGCGCAGCTCCTCCTCGCCGGGGGTGTCGGTGCGCGGCAGCACGAAGGTTCCGCCGTAGCGCCCGCGCCGGGACTCCACCAGCCCCTGGTCCTGCAGGACCTTCAGCACCTCGCGGAGTGTCACCCGGCTGATGCCGAGGCGGTCCGCCAGTTCGCGTTCGGCCGGCAGCCGCCCGCCGCCCGGCACCAGGCCGAGCCGGACGACCTGGAGGATCTGCTCCAGCGCCTCCTCGAAGCCGTTGCCGGCCCGCACCGGGCGCAACACCGACGTCAGCCGGTCGTCACCCTGGAGGGTGTCGTGCCCCGTGTCGGCCTGCGACATGTCGCCGACCCCCCTTCCCAAGTAATGGTCCCTGGCAATACCTTATGGCTTCCGGCTGACCGATGAAGCCTGAGGAGGCTCTCCCGTGGCAGACCGCACAGCCCCGCTGAGCGTCGAGGAGCTGCACGCCCTCGTCGCCGGCGGTGAGATCGACACTGTCGTCCTGGCCTTCCCCGACATGCAAGGGCGGCTCCAGGGCAAGCGGTTCGCCGCCCGCTTCTTCCTCGACGAGGTCCTCCACCACGGCACCGAGGGCTGCAACTACCTCCTCGCCGTCGACGCCGACATGAACACCGTCGACGGCTATGAGATGTCCTCCTGGGAGCGCGGCTACGGCGACTTCGCCATGCACCCCGACCTGTCCACCCTGCGCCGTGTGCCCTGGCACCCCGGCACCGCGATGCTGATCGCCGACCTCGCCTGGGAGGACGGCTCCCCGGTGGTCGCCGCACCCCGCCAGATCCTGCGCCGCCAGCTGGAGCGCCTCGCCGACCTCGGCTACACCGCCCAGGTCGGCACCGAGCTGGAGTTCATCGTCTTCAAGGACACCTACGAGCAGGCGTGGGACGCCAACTACCGGGGCCTGACCCCGGCGAACCAGTACAACATCGACTACTCCATCCTCGGCACCGGCCGTATCGAGCCCCTGCTGCGCCGCCTGCGCAACGACATGGCCGGCGCCGGCCTCACCGTCGAGTCCGCCAAGGGCGAGTGCAACCCCGGCCAGCACGAGATCGCCTTCCGCTACGACGAGGCCCTCGTCACCTGCGACCAGCACGCCGTCTACAAGACCGGCGCCAAGGAGATCGCCGCCCAGGAAGGCGTCTCGCTGACCTTCATGGCCAAGTACAACGAGCGCGAGGGCAACTCCTGCCACATCCACCTCTCGCTCACCGACGCGAACGGCACCAACGTCATGGCCGGGGACGGACCCGGCGGCATGTCCGACGTCATGCGCCACTTCCTCGCCGGGCAGCTGGCCGCCCTGCGCGACTTCTCGCTCCTCTACGCGCCCCACATCAACTCGTACAAGCGGTTCCAGCCGGGCTCCTTCGCCCCGACCGCCGTCGCCTGGGGCCACGACAACCGCACCTGCGCCCTGCGCGTCGTCGGCCACGGCCGCTCGACACGCTTCGAGAACCGGCTGCCCGGCGGCGACGTCAACCCGCACCTGGCCGTCGCCGGACTGGTCGCGGCCGGCCTCCACGGCATCGAGCAGAAACTGGAACTGCCCGAGCCCTGCCCCGGCAACGCCTACACCGCCGAGTACGCCCACGTCCCGACCACCCTGCGGGAGGCCGCCGAGCTCTGGGAGAACAGCCCCATCGCCAGGGCCGCCTTCGGCGACGAGGTCGTCGCGCACTACCGCAACATGGCACGCGTCGAGCTGGCGGCCTTCGACGCCGCGGTCACCGACTGGGAGCTGCGCCGCTCCTTCGAACGCATGTGAGCCGTTCCTTCCAACGCAGGTGAAAGGTCATCCCTTGTCCGACCCGCACGAGCCCTCCGGCCTTCACGAGCTGAAGGTCCTCAACCCGGCCACCGAGGAGGTCGTCGCCACCGTCCCCGCGGCCGACGCCGCCGACGTGGACCGGGCCGTCGCCCGCGCGAGCGCCGCCCAGACTGCCTGGGCGGCCGCCGCACCCGCCGACCGAGCCCGGCTGCTGCGCCGCTTCGCCGACACCGTCGACGCCCACGTCGAGGAGCTGGCCCGGCTGGAGGTCCGCGAGGCCGGCCACCTCCTCGGCAACGCCCGCTGGGAGGCCGGCAACGCCCGCGACCTCCTGCTCTACGCCGCCGGAGGCGCCGAACGCCTCCTCGGCAAGCAGATCCCCGTCCCCGGCGGCTGGGACGTCACCTTCCAGGAACCCCTCGGCGTGGTCGGTGTGATCGCCCCGTGGAACTTCCCGATGCCCATCGCCGCATGGGGCTCCTTCCCGGCGCTCGCCGCCGGCAACGCGGTCGTCCTCAAGCCCGCCGAGACGACCCCCCTGACCGCGCTGCGCCTCGCCGAGCTGGCCCTGGAGGCGGGGCTCCCCGAAGGACTGTTCCAGGTCCTGCCCGGCTTCGGACACATCGCGGGCCGCGCGCTCGTCGACCACCCCGGCGTGGCGAAGATCGTCTTCACCGGCTCCACCCGCACCGGCCGCGAGGTCATGGGGCGCTGCGCCCGCCAGGTCAAGCCGGTCACCCTGGAACTCGGCGGCAAGAGCCCCAACATCGTCTTCGCCGACGCCGACCTGAAGGCCGCCGTCGACCCCTTCTCCTTCCTGGACAACTCCGGCCAGGACTGCTGCGCCCGCACCCGCATCCTCGTCCAGGAGACGGTCTACGACGAGGTCGCCGAACTGCTCGCCGACGCGCTGTCCGCCGTGGTGGTCGGCGACCCCGCCGACGAGAGGACCCAGATGGGCCCGCTGATCTCCCATCAGCAGCTGGACCGGGTACGGAGCTTCGTCCCCGACGACGCCCAGGCCCTGCGCGGCACCTCACCCGACGGGCCAGGCTTCTGGTTCCCGCCGACCGTGCTCACCGGCGAGCGGCCCGACTCCGACGCGGCCTGCGAGGAGATCTTCGGCCCCGTGGCCGTCCTGCTCCCCTTCACCGACGAGGCGGACGCGATCCGCCTCGCCAACGACACCCCGTACGGCCTCGCGGGCTCCCTGTGGACCCGGGATCTGGGCCGCGCCCTACGGGTCTCCCGGGCCGTCCGCGCCGGGAACCTGTCCGTCAACTCCCACTCCAGCGTCCGCTACTGGACCCCGTTCGGCGGCTTCAAGCAGTCCGGCCTCGGCCGGGAGCTCGGCCCCGACGCGCTCACCGCTTTCACCCAGACCAAGAACGTCTTCATCAGCACGGAAGGCCCCGCACAGTGACCGAAGCGACCCAAGCGACCGAAGCGACCGAAGAGATCGTCTGCCGCCGTCTGGTCGGCCGCACGGCCGTCATCACCGGGGCCGGCAGCGGCATCGGGCTCGCCGCCGCGCGCCGGCTCGCCGCCGAGGGCGCGCACGTCGTCTGCGGCGACGTCGACGAGACCCGCGGCAAGGCGGCCGCCGAGGACGTCGGCGGCACCTTCGTGAAGGTCGACGTCACCGACCCCGAACAGGTCGAGGCGCTGTTCAAGACCGCCTACGACACCTACGGCAGCGTCGACATCGCCTTCAACAACGCCGGTATCTCCCCGCCCGACGACGACTCCATCCTGGAGACCGGCCTGGAGGCGTGGAAGCGCGTCCAGGAGGTCAACCTCACCTCCGTCTACCTGTGCTGCAAGGCCGCCATCCCCTACATGCGGCGCCAGGGCAAGGGCTCGATCATCAACACCGCGTCGTTCGTGGCGAGGATGGGCGCGGCGACGTCCCAGATCTCGTACACCGCGTCCAAGGGCGGAGTCCTCGCCATGTCCAGGGAACTGGGCGTGCAGTTCGCCCGCGAGGGCATCCGCGTGAACGCGCTCTGCCCCGGGCCGGTCAACACGCCGCTGCTCCAGGAGCTGTTCGCCAAGGACCCCGAGCGTGCCGCCCGCCGCCTCGTCCACATCCCCGTCGGCCGGTTCGCCGAGGCCGAGGAGATCGCCGCCGCCGTCGCCTTCCTGGCCAGCGACGACTCCTCCTTCGTCAACGCCACCGACTTCCTGGTGGACGGCGGCATCTCGGGGGCGTACGTCACCCCGCTGTAGGCGTGACCGAAGCCGGCCGCCGGACCGGCGACGCGGACACCGGCGGTGGGGTCACAGGAAGGTGTGGCCCTCACCCCGGTACGTCGGCACGGTCCCCGTCACCCGGTCGCCCTCGACCAGCTGCAGCGCATCGAACCGCTCGCACAGCTCACCGGCCTTCGCGTGCCGGAACCACACCTTGTCGCCGATCAGCAGATCGTCGGCCGGCGAGCCCAGCAACGGCGTCTGGACCTCGCCGGGCCCCTCCTGGGCGTCGTAGCGCAGCCCCTCCGGCAGGTACGGCACCGGCAGCCGGTCCCGCCCCGCCGCGCCCGAGGCCGGGTACCCGCCGCCCAGCACCGTCACCACGCCGACCCCGGGCCGCCGTACCACCGGCTGCGCGAAGAGCGCGGCCGGACGCCCGGTGAACGACGTGTAGTTGTCGAACAGCCGCGGGACGTACAGCCCGGAGCCGGCCGCGATCTCGGTGACCGCTTCCTCGGCGGCCGTGCTCTGCACACTGCCGGTCCCGCCGCCGTTGACGTACTCCAGATCCGGTACGACGGCCCGCACCGCGCGCACCACCGCCGCGCGCCGCTCGGCCAGTTCACGGCGGGCCGCGGCCTGCATCAGCCGGATGGCACGCGACCGGAACGGCCGCCCGGCGAGGCTGTCGCCGACACCCGCGACATGACCTTCGTACGCCATGATCCCGACCACCTTGAAACCCTGACGCCGCGTCACCGCACGGGCCACCTCGGCGACTTCGGCGGCGGAGTGCAGCGGCGAGCGGAGCGCCCCGACCCGGATCCGGCCGCCGAGCAGCTTCAGGGAGGTGTCCAACTCCAGGCAGACGCGGATGACTTCGCGTCCGTCGCCGCGCGCGGCATCGATCAGGTCCAGCTGGGCGACGTCGTCGACCATGACGGTCACGGCGGACGCGAGCTTGGGATCGGCGGCCAGTTCGGCGTACCCGGAGCGGTCCGCCGACGGGTACGCCAGCAGGATGTCGTCGAAACCGGACCGCGCCAGCCACAGGGACTCGGCGAGGGTGAACGACATGATGCCCGCGAATCCGTCCTTCGCGAGGACGCGTTCGAGCAGCGCGCGGCAGCGCACCGACTTGCTGGCGACGCGGATCGGCTTGCCCGCGGCGCGGCGGACCAGGTCGTCCGCATTGGCGTCGAAGGCGTCCAGGTCCACGATCGCGAGAGGGGCGTCGAGATGGGCGGTGGCCCGGTCGTAACGGGCCCGGTCGGCGGCGCGCGCAGTCATGACCGAAGCCTGCCAGACCCGATTACCGCAGGGTAGGGGGACGATCCGGGCAGATGCCCCGAGCGTGCGGACTGGTTCCCGCTGGACCAGGAACACGCCGTAGAGTGACGCGCACGTACGGAGGACGGCTCCGGCCGGACGCCCGCGCCGGGATGCCGGTCCGTCCGTGCGGGTATGCGTGCCAGGGCGGGCCGTCGCGTCCGCTCCCGGCCGCCACGGCACGAGGCACGAGGGCGCTGCCCACGACGGAAACGGCCCGTGTACGACGGACACGACCGCCCGGGCGTGAAGAAACGTCCCGGGCGAGAGAAACGGGGGGTGCATGAGCACGGAAGCACGCCGCGCCTCGGTCCCCCCACGCCCGGACACCCCACCCCGCCCCACCGCCCCGCCCCGCCCCACCGCACCCCCACGACCGGCGGGCCCGCCGACACAGCCCGCGCCGGTCACGCCGACGGACGCGGTGAGCGACGACCGGGGTCCCGACGCGGGCAGTGGCAGTGGCACCGGGGCCGCGTCGAGCGCGCCTCGGCGTCCGGCGGCCCCTGTGTCGAACGGGCGCCCAGTGAACCCCCGTCCGACCCGTGTGCCCGCTCCGGCCGAGAGGCCCGCTGACGTGGCGCCTTCCCGTGCGGGGCGCGGCGGGGAAGCGCCGCCTTCGAGCGGGGGCCTTTCCCGCGCGGCGCGGGCGGCGGACGGGGGCGTTCCCGGTTCCGTTCCCCGCACTCCGGGGCGCACTGTGCACGGCACCGGTTCCTCCCCGGGCGGGCTTCCCGGCGCCGCTGGGGCCTCGGACTCCGGTCCGCGTGGGGCCTCCGGCGCGGGTGGGGGCTCCGGCTCGGGCGCGTCTTCGGGTTCGGGTCGGCGTTCCGGTGCGCCTGGGGCTTCCGGCGCGGCTGGGCGTTCCGGCTCAGTCGACGCTCCAGGTCCGGCCAGGCGTTCCGGTTCTGCCGGGATCTCCGGTTCCGCCGCGCCTTCCGGCTCCGGCGCTGTTCCCGGCCCGTCCAGCCCCACCTCGTCTCGTACCGGCTCGTCCCGCCCCGCCGAGACCCGTACCGCCTCCGGCACCGCGGGTTCCTCGGCGCGGTCGTCTTCCCAGCCTTCGGGTTCCTCGGCGCGGTCGTCCTCCCATTCCCCGGGTTCCTCGGCGCGGTCGTCCTCCCAGTCCCCGGGCTCCCCGGCGCCGTCCCCCTCCCCGCACCTGGACTCCACGACCCCGCTTCCCTCGCCGCCCCCGCCGCCTGCCTCGGCGCGCTTCCCGGACGCTCCGCCGGTTCCGGGGCGTCCGGCCGTCTCCGACGAGGCGGCGGACAGGGGCCGGCCCTCCGTGTCCGGTGCCGCGTGGACGCCGTTCTCACGCAGCGGCCTGCTCACGCCGGGCCCGTCGCCCCGCGAGGGCGAATCCACGGCCCCGGCCGAGCGCGGCTCCTCGGCACCCTCGGTGCCGGACACCGAGCCCGCCTGGACGCCCACCGCACCCGTCCGGCACCCCGACTTCACCGCCCCGTCAGCCACCACCGGCGCTTCCGCTCCCCCCGACGGCCAGCCCGCCCCCGCTCCCGACCCGGCGCTCTCCTGGAGCGCCCCCATGGCCCCGGGCGGGGTCCCCGGAGCCACCCGTCCCGTCGTGACGTTCGGGCAGCCCGAGGGGTTCGGGGACGCCCCGCGGGTGCGCGGGCCGAAGGGCAGGGTCGTGGCGGCCGCCACCTGCGTGGTGCTCGGGCTCGGGCTCATAGGCGGGGCGATAACCGGCAGTTGGCTGGTGGGGGACGCCGCGTCCGGCGGCGCGTCCGGCGCGTACGCCGCGGCCGGCCGCCTCTGGCACAACCTGCCCGTCGACCAGCTCTTCCCGCCGACCGTCGACGGCCAGGGCGCCGGGCCCGGCGGCTCCGACCGCACCTGGACCCGGATCGCCGTCGCCCCGGACGGCGACTGCGCCGACGCCTTCGACCCGCTGCTGGCCCAGGTCCTCGCCCCCGTCGGCTGCGAACGCCTCCTGCGCGCCACCTACACGGACGCGACCCAGAGCTACGTCACCACCGTGGGCATGCTGTTCACCACGGCCGACGCCACCGCCATGCGCACCCTGGACACCCGGTTCGACAAGGAGGGCCTCGCCCGCCGCACCGACCTCCTGCCCCGCCCGTACGCGGCGCAGGACACCGTCGCCGCGGCCTTCGGTGACGCCCAGCGCGCCTCCTGGACGATCTCCGTCCTCACCGACGCGCCGGTGATCGTGTACGCCGTCTCCGGCTGGGCCGACGGCCGCGCCGTCGACAGTCCGCAGTCCGCCGCCGAGGCCACCGCGTCCGGCGCCACCACGGCCCCCGCCCAGGCCGGCCTCGGCCACGAGGCGCAGGGCCTGGCCGACCGGGTCGAGCGCGGCCTGCGCAAGGCCGCCGTGTCCCCCTCGGAGCAGCCCTCATGAGCCGCAGCCGTACGGCGTGCCGGGCCGGCGCCCTCAGCTGTCTGCTGGCCGCCGCCGTCGCCCTGGTCCCGCCCACCACCGCGCACGCCGACGCGATCCGCGCCCGGCAGTGGGCCCTGGAAGCCATGCACACCGCCGAGGCATGGCAGACCACCAAGGGCAAGGGCATCACCGTCGCCGTCCTGGACACCGGCGTCGAGGCCGACCACCCCGACCTCGACGGCAACGTCCTGCCGGGCAAGGACCTGATCGGCTTCGGCGCCAAGGAGGGCGACCGCGCCTGGGCCCGGCACGGCACCGCGATGGCCGGCATCATCGCCGGCCACGGACACGGCTACGCGGGCGGCGACGGCGTCATGGGCATCGCCCCCGAGGCAAGGATCCTGCCCGTCCGCGTGATCCTGGAGGACGGCGACCCGGCCCGCGCCCGCGCCCGCGACACCCGCGGCAACGCCCTCGCCGAGGGCATCCGCTGGGCCGCCGACCAGGGCGCCGACGTCATCAACCTCTCCCTCGGCGACGACTCCGAATCCGCCCACCCCGAACCCGCCGAGGACGAGGCCGTCCAGTACGCGCTCAAGAAGGGCGCCGTCGTCGTCGCCTCGGCCGGCAACGGCGGCGAGAAGGGCGACCACATCTCCTACCCGGCCGCCTACCCGGGCGTCATCGCCGTGACCGCCGTCGACCGCTACGGCACCCGCGCCCCCTTCTCCACCCGCCGCTGGTACGCCACGGTCAGCGCCCCCGGCGACGACGTGGTCATCGCCGACCCGGACCACAAGTACTACGAGGGCTGGGGCACCAGCGCCGCCGCCGCCTTCGTCTCCGGCGCCGTCGCCCTGGTCAAGGCCGCCCACCCCGGCCTCACCCCGGCCCAGGTCAAGACGCTCCTCCAGGACACCGCCCGCGACGCCCCCACCGGCGGCCGCGACGACTCCCGCGGCTACGGCTTCGTGGACCCGGCCGCCGCCATCAAGGCCGCCGCCGGCCTCAAGCCCCGGGGTCTCCAGTCCCAGTCGTACGCCAAGCAGTACTTCGGCCCCGGCCCCGACGCCCCCACATCCGACACCGACACCGCCGACTGGGCGGGCCCTCTGGCAGGCGGCACGGGCGGGGTCCTGCTGGTCGCGGCGGTCGTCCTGTGGCGCGGCCGACGGGAGCACGGCAGCACCCCCTGACGGGTCCGTGGCCCGCGCGCCGCCCGCCCCGGCCGGGCCTCCGGCGCTACCTTCGGGCGGCGTGACCGAACCCCTCTTCTACGTCGACCACTCGGACATCCTCGCCGGCAAACTCGCCGCGGTGCGGACCGGAGTGCGCGACCTCGCCGCCTTCACCGAGGAACACGAACCGCAGCTGATCGCCTACCACTTCTACATCGACACGACCGAGTCCACGATGACCACGGTGGCCGTCCATCCCGACCCCGCGTCGCTCGACCTGCACATGCGGATCGGTGAGCAGCGGTTCCGCGCGTTCGGCACGCTGATCCGCATGAGATCCATCGACGTGTACGGCGACCCGGGCCGCGCCGTCATGGACAGCCTCCGCCACAAGGCCGCGTACCTCGGCGGAGGCACCGTCACCCTCCACACCTGGCAGGCGGGCTTCAGCCGACTATCCCGGCACTGACGCGGACGCGGCCGGGGAGGCGTCGGGGGAGGGGGACGGGTCCCCGGTGAACACCGACACCGCCGCCCGCGCCGCCGCCTCCACCAGCGCGATGCCCGTCGCCTGGGTCGTGGTGCCGTTCGACAGCGCGGCCACCAGGTAGTCATGGCCCCCGACCGTCACCCGCCCGATGCTGTTCACGTCCCACAGCCCGGTCGTGCTGCGGGGCAGCCACCCGTTCTTCAACGCCCACGCGGAGCCGTCCGCGACGGCCGAGACCCCCCACCGCTGCCCGACCGCGATCTGCTCCATCAACCCCTGGACGTACGCCCGCGAAGCCTCACTCAGCTCCGACTCCTCCCCGAACACCTGCCGAAGCAGCGCCAGCTGATCCCTCGCCGTCGTCTGCGTCAGCCCCCACAACGCGCCCTGCCCACCGGAGGTACCCGACAGCCCGAACCGCTCGTTCGCCGCGTCCAGTCCCTCGGCCCGCCCGATAGCGTTCCACAGCGCCGTCGCGGAGTCGTTGTCGCTGCTGCCGATCATCGCGGTGGCGTACGCCTTCTCCCGCGCGGTCAGCTGCCGCCCGTCGTCCTGGGCCCGCAGCAGCAGCGCCGCCAGGATGTCGACCTTGACGATGCTCGCCGTGTCGAAGGTGCCCTCGCCGTACACCGCGCTCTCGCCGCTCTCCGGGTCCAGCACCGCCACGGACACCGCCGCACCCTCCGGCACGGCCACCGACTCCATCGCCGCCGCCAGCAGACCGTCGTGGTCGACGGCCTCCGGCTCGACCACAGGCTCCACCGATGCCTCCCCTGGCTCCCCGCTCGCCGGCACGGACACCGACGATACGGCGCTCACGCCGGGCTCGGAATGCGCCCGCGCGTTCACATACACGGCGCCCGTGCCCGCCGCACCGGCGGCGACCACGACGGCGAGGGCGGTGCGCAGAAGGGCACGGCGACGGCCTCTGGAAGACTCCATGCCCGTGATCGTGGAGGCGCTCGCTGTGTCCGCCGTAAGACGGACGTTAGATCTGCGTCAGGGCGGTCTGAGAAACCCGTGAAAGCGGTGACCCCCGTGTTTCCGGCCCCGCACAAGCGCAGCAGCATCCCCCCGATAAGGTCGGTGACCGTGGCGAACAAGAACATTCCCGACCCCGGCTACTCCGACGACGACGGCTCGGCCGACCCCCGGCTGAGCGCCGCGCTCGCCGCCTGGGCCGAGGACCGTACGGCCGTGGGCCCCGTCCTGCAGGCACTCAAGGGCACCCGGCTGCTCGTCCCTGTCGTCGCCGTGCTCGGCGAGGTCGAAGAGGGCGAGAACGGGCTGCGCCGCGAGAAGACCAGCGACATGGCCGTGCCGACGCTGAAGGCCGGCAACCGCACCGCCCTGCCCGCCTTCACCTCCACCGACTCCCTGGCCCGCTGGGACCCGGAGGCCCGCCCCGTCGCCGTACCCCTGCACCAGGCGCTGCAGGCGGCCGCGCACGAGAAGGCGGACACCCTGCTGCTCGACATGGCGGGACCGGTGCCGTTCGAGCTGACCGGACCGGCGCTGCTGGCCCTCGCGGAGGGCCGGACGAGCACCGACCCGCTCGCCGACCCGGCCGTCGTCGAGGCGGTACGGGCCGCGGTCGCCGCCGAGCCGGCCGTGCTCCGCGCCCACCTGGGGCCCGGACAGGCCGACGGCACCCTCGCCCTGGTCCTCGACCCGGCCACCGCGCCCGCCGAGGCCGCCCGCGCCGTCGCCCGGCGCCTCGCCGCCGACGAAACGCTCAGGGCCCGCCTGGTGCGCGGCCTCGACCTGGCACTGCTGCCGGCCGGGACGACGCCTCCGGGCGAGCCCCTCCATGTGAAGCAGGTCTAGCCGTTTCTAGCCGTAGACCGGGCCCGTGTACTTCTCGCCCGGGCCCTGGCCCGGCTCGTCCGGGACGATCGACGCCTCGCGGAACGCCAGCTGCAGCGACTTCAGGCCGTCGCGCAGGGGCGCCGCGTGGAACGAGCTGATCTCGGTCGCGGAGGCGTCCAGCAGACCGGCCAGCGCGGTCACGAGCTTGCGGGCCTCGTCCAGATCCTTGTACTTGTCGCCCTCCTCGGTCAGACCGAGCTTGACCGCGGCGGCGCTCATCAGATTGACGGCGACCGTCACGATCACCTCGACCGCGGGGACCTCGGCGATGTCACGGGCCATCTCGTCGAAATCCGGCTGGTCGGGCTGCTCGGGGGAGCTGGAGGGGGAGGTGTCACTCATGCTCCACACGATAGGGGCCCTCGGCGGCGCTCTTGACAGCAGGCGGCGCGCGCCGGCGGATTAGCGCCTGCCTTCCGGTCCTGCTAGCCTGGTGTAACGACCGGCCGGACACCTGCGTGCTCGGCCCACAAGTGGAGGCTCCGAACTCCCACCCGACCACCCTCCGGGGCGGCGGGTCATCCGGTCAGGCGGCCCGCCATCGTTCCGTACGGACGATGGAGAGCCGTCCGATGTCGCGCCCCGCGGTCCCCGCGGCGGTGCTCCGGTAGTGCGAGGAGCCCCGCCTGTGATCGTCCGGGGCATTTTTTCTGCTTCGGCGCGGTTAGGTCTAACGAAAACACACGTATCGCGGCCCTCAAGCCAGAGAGTCGCGTGGTGCTACCGAGGAGGATCCATCAGCGCCGAGCCCCGCATCAACGACCGGATTCGCGTTCCCGAGGTGCGACTTGTCGGTCCCAGTGGCGAGCAGGTGGGCATTGTCCCGCTGGCCAAGGCACTGGAGCTTGCGCAGGAGTACGACCTGGACCTGGTCGAGGTCGCGGCGAACGCCCGCCCGCCGGTCTGCAAGCTCATGGACTACGGGAAGTTCAAGTACGAGTCGGCCATGAAGGCCCGTGAGGCGCGCAAGAACCAGGCGCACACGGTCATCAAGGAGATGAAGCTCCGGCCGAAGATCGACCCGCACGACTATGACACCAAGAAGGGTCACGTCGTCCGGTTCCTCAAGCAGGGCGACAAGGTCAAGATCACGATCATGTTCCGTGGTCGCGAGCAGTCCCGGCCCGAGCTGGGCTACCGACTGCTGCAGCGTCTCGCGGAGGACGTCCAGGACCTCGGTTTCGTCGAGTCGAACCCGAAGCAGGACGGCCGGAACATGATCATGGTCCTCGGTCCGCACAAGAAGAAGACCGAGGCGATGGCCGAGGCCCGCCAGGCGCAGGAGGCCCGCAAGGCCGAAGCGAAGGCCAACCCCGGCCGCTCGCAGAACCCCGCGGACGCCGATGCCGCGGCCCCTGCAGAGGCTTCCGCCGAGGCGTGATCTGTGGGGACTCCGGTCCCCCCGGACATAACCGATACAAGAGCGACGCTCCACCGTGCCCGGTTTCACGACCGGGCACCGGAGCGCCACCCACGAGGAGAGAACGGCGCTATGCCGAAGAACAAGTCGCACAGCGGTGCCAGCAAGCGCTTCAAGGTCACCGGCTCCGGCAAGGTGCTCCGTGAGCGCGCCGGCAAGCGCCACCTGCTCGAGCACAAGTCGTCCCGTCTGACGCGTCGCCTCACCGGCAACGCCGAGATGGCCCCGGGCGACGCCAAGAAGATCAAGAAGCTTCTCGGCAAGTGACATCGGGCGCGAAACGTCATCTCGCGCCTGATCTCTGACCGGGACCCAATCGTTTCCGGGTCGTGTGAGCACAACCACGGCCCCGCTACAAGGAGTTAACAAGTGGCACGCGTCAAGCGGGCAGTCAACGCCCACAAGAAGCGCCGGGCGATCCTCGAGCAGGCATCCGGCTACCGCGGTCAGCGTTCGCGTCTGTACCGCAAGGCCAAGGAGCAGGTCACCCACTCGCTGGTCTACAACTACAACGACCGCAAGAAGCGCAAGGGTGACTTCCGCCAGCTGTGGATCCAGCGCATCAACGCCGCTGCCCGCGCCAACGGCATGACCTACAACCGCTTCATCCAGGGTCTGAAGGCCGCGAACATCGAGGTCGACCGCAAGATCCTGGCCGAGCTGGCGGTCAACGACGCGAACGCGTTCGCCGCGCTGGTCGAGGCCGCGCAGAAGGCGCTGCCCGCCGACGTGAACGCGCCGAAGGCCGCGTGACGCTGCGCCGGCTCTGAGCCGACGTGACTGAGGACCCGCAGGTGCAAAGCCTGCGGGTCCTGCTGTTGCCGCTGCAGGCGCTGCACGGGTGGGCGCTGGGGGTCCCCCCTCCGGGGGAGGCACCCCGCCACCGCGGGCGAGCGGACCCGTAGCGGCAGCCGTCCCCCGCTGCGCGTTCCGACCGACGGTTCGGCACCGCTGAAATCCGCCGTGGTGGTTGATCGCCGTCGCGGCGGCGAACAGGCAGAGAAGCCGCGGTGGAAGAGAACTACTGAAGGTGAATCCCATGCCCCCGGCCAGCCCCGAGCTGATCTCCCCCCGTTCCCCCCGTGTCTCCGCCGCCCGGCGGCTCGCCAAGCGGAACTTCCGGGGGAAGGAACGGCTGTTTCTCGCGGAGGGGCCGCAGGCCGTGCGGGAGGCGGCGGCGCACGGGGACACCCTCGTCGAGCTGTTCGCCACCCTCGACGCCGCGGAGCGGTACGCCGACATCATCGGCGAGGCCCGCACCGCCGGAGCCCGGGTGCACCTGGCCGCCGAGCAGGTCATCGAGGACATCTCCACGACCGTCACCCCGCAGGGCCTCGTCGGGATCTGCCGGTTCCTGGACACGCCCTTCGAGGAGATCCTCGCGAGCCGGCCCAAGCTGGTCGCCGTGCTGGCGCATGTGCGGGACCCCGGGAACGCCGGCACCGTGCTGCGGTGCGCCGACGCCGCCGGCGCCGAGGCCGTCGTACTGACCGACGCGTCCGTCGATCTCTACAACCCCAAGGCCGTACGGGCTTCGGTCGGCTCGCTGTTCCATCTGCCCGTCGCCGTCGGCGTGCCCGTCGAGCAGGCCGTCGAGGGGCTGCGGGGCGCCGGAGTGCGGATCCTCGCCGCCGACGGGGCCGGGGACCGCGACCTCGACGAAGAGCTCGACAACGGCACCATGGGCGGGCCCACCGCCTGGGTGTTCGGCAACGAGGCGTGGGGGCTGCCCGAGGAGACCCGGGCGCTCGCCGACGCCGTCGTACGGGTTCCCCTCCACGGAAAGGCCGAGAGCCTGAACCTCGCGACCGCCGCCGCCGTATGTCTCTACGCCTCGGCCCGTGCACAGCGCGCCTCCGGAGGGTGCCGCACCGTCACCGAGAGCTAGTAGGGTGACCAGCTCGGGGTCCTCTGGGAGGTGGGGTACGGGGATGAGTGTGGGCATGAGCAGCACGCCGGAGGCCCGGGACGTGCGGCGCCCGCCGGCGGCTCGACCGTCCGCTGACCCTGCCACGACCGGCATCGACCCCGACGAGCTGCCCGACGGCCTCGTCGTCGCCGACGAGCAGGGCCGCGTCGTCTGCTTCAACGCCGCCGCCGCATGCATCACCGACACCCCCGCCGCCGACGCCCTCGGGCAGCCCCTGGACCGAGCGCTGCCCTTAGAGGACCTGGAGGGGCGGCGCTGGTGGCAGCTGACCGACCCGTACGGCGGGCTCGCCATCCGGGTCCGGCAGCCCGAGCGGAACCTGCTGCTGCCGGGGGGACGGGAGGTCCTCGTCTCCGCGCGCTACGTCCGCTCCCGGCCCACCGGCCCCGTCCAGCGGGTCGTCGTCTCGCTCCGCGACACCGAGGCCCGCCGCCGCACCGAGCGCTCCCACGCCGAGCTGATAGCCACCGTGGCCCACGAGCTGCGCTCACCGCTCACCTCCGTCAAGGGCTTCACCGCCACCCTCCTCGCCAAATGGGCGCGGTTCACCGACGACCAGAAACGGCTGATGCTGGAGACCGTCGACGCCGACGCCGACCGCGTCACCCGCCTCATCGCCGAACTCCTCGACATCTCCCGCATCGACTCCGGACGGCTGGAGGTACGCCGCCAGCCCGTCGACATGGGCGCCGCCGTCGGACGGCACATCCAGGCGTACGTCGCCGCCGGACAGCCCGCCGACCGGTTCCTGCTGCGCATCGAGCAGCCGCTGCCCGCCCTCTGGGCCGACCCCGACAAGATCGACCAGGTGCTCAGCAACCTCATCGAAAATGCCGTGCGGCACGGCGAGGGAACCGTCACCATTGAGATCACGCCCGCCGCGTCCCCCCGCGAGGGAGAGGACACCGGCACATCGGTCACCGTGAGCGACGAGGGCACCGGCATCCCGGAGGAGTCCATGAACCGCGTCTTCACCCGCTTCTGGCGGGGCAGCAAGCGCGGTGGCACCGGCCTCGGGCTGTACATCGTCAAGGGCATCGTCGAGGCCCACGGCGGCACCATCACGGTCGGCCGCGCCCCCGGCGGCGGCGCGGAGTTCCGATTTACGTTGCCCGTGGCCGCGCCGGCGTATCTCGCCTGACGGCCGCGGGCGCGTTCGCCCACCCTCACCCCGTTAGACTCGGCCTTTGGCACCTTTGTGTCCCAAGGACGGCCCTCAAGAGTCGGTGACGGGGACCTTCAGCCAGCCAATCGGAAGCACGGGAAGAGATGTCGGCACCCAATAAGTCGTACGACCCTGTCGAGGTCGAGGCGTTGAAACCGGAAGAGATCGAGCGCATGCGGGACGAGGCGCTCGCCGCCTTCGCCGCCGCGGACTCCCTCGACGCGCTCCAGGAGGCCAAGGTCGCCCACACCGGCGGCACCTCCCCGCTGGCCCTCGCCAACCGCGAGATCGGCGCGCTGCCCCCGCACGCCAAGGCCGCCGCCGGCAAGCTGGTCGGCCAGGCCCGCGGCGCAGTGAACAAGGGCCTCGCCGCCCGCCAGACGGAGCTGGAGGCCGAGCGGGACGCCCGCGTGCTGGTCGAGGAGGACGTGGACGTCACCCTGCCGTACGACCGCGTACCGGCCGGCGCCCGCCATCCGCTGACCACGCTCTCCGAGCGCATCGAGGACATCTTCGTGGCCATGGGCTACGAGGTCGCCGAGGGCCCCCAGGTCGAGGCCGAGTGGTTCAACTTCGACGCCCTCAACATCGGCCCGGACCACCCGGCCCGCGGCGAGCACGACACCTTCTTCGTGCAGGGCCCGGAGGGCGGCACCGAGTCCGGCGTCGTGCTGCGCACGCACACCTCCCCGGTGCAGATCCGCTCCCTGCTCGACCGTGAGCTGCCGGTCTATGTGATCTGCCCCGGCCGCGTGTACCGCACCGACGAGCTGGACGCCACCCACACCCCGGTCTTCCACCAGGTCGAGCTGCTCGCCGTCGACGAGGGCCTGACCATGGCCGACCTCAAGGGCACCCTGGACCACATGGTCCAGTCGCTCTTCGGCGAGGGCATGAAGACCCGGCTCAGGCCGAACTTCTTCCCCTTCACCGAGCCGTCCGCCGAGATGGACATGGTGTGCTACGTCTGCCGCGGCGAGTCCGTCGGCAACCCCGACCGGCCCTGCCGCACCTGCTCCTCCGAAGGCTGGATCGAGCTGGGCGGCTGCGGCATGGTCAACCCGCGGGTGCTCACCGCCTGCGGCGTCGACCCGGAGAAGTACAGCGGCTTCGCCTTCGGGTTCGGCATCGAGCGGATGCTGATGTTCCGCCACAACGTCGATGACATGCGAGACATGGTCGAGGGTGACGTCCGGTTCACCCGGCCGTTCGGGATGGAGATCTGATGCGGGTCCCGCTTTCTTGGCTGCGGGAGTACGTCGACCTGCCGGCGACTGAAACCGGGCGCGACGTCCAGGAGAAGCTGGTCGCGGCCGGCCTGGAGGTCGAGACCGTCGAGCACCTCGGTGCCGATCTGAAGGGCCCGCTGGTCGTGGGCCAGGTGCTGACCATCGAGGAGCTGGAGGGCTTCAAGAAGCCGATCCGCTTCTGCACGGTCGACGTCGGCCAGGCCAACGGCACCGGCGAGCCCCAGGAGCTCATCTGCGGTGCCCGCAACTTCGCCGTCGGCGACAAGGTCGTCGTGGTTCTCCCGGGTGCCGTCCTGCCCGGCAACTTCGCGATCAGCGCCCGCAAGACCTACGGCCGCACCTCCCACGGCATGATCTGCTCCAGCACCGAGCTGGGCATGGGCGACGACGGCACGCACGGCATCATCGTGCTGCCGCCGGAGACCGAGGTCGGCCGGGACGCCATCGAGCTGCTGGAGCTGGTCGACGAGGTCCTGGACATCGCCGTCACCGCCAACCGCGGCGACTGCCTGTCCATCCGCGGCGTCGCCCGCGAGACCGCCATCGCCTACGGCCTGCCGCTGCGCGACCCGGCCCTGCTCGACGTGCCCGCCCCGAACGCGTTCGGCTACCCGGTCCAGGTCACCGACCCGGCCGGCTGCGACCGCTTCACCGCCCGCACCGTCAGCGGTCTGAGCCCGGAGGCGCGCTCCCCGATCTGGCTGCAGCGCCGGCTGCAGAAGGTCGGCATGCGCCCGATCTCGCTCGCCGTGGACGTCACGAACTACGTGATGATGGAGCTGGGCCAGCCGCTGCACGCCTACGACCGGGGGCTGGTCCAGGGCACCATCGGCGTGCGCCGGGCCGAGCCGGGCGAGAAGCTCACCACCCTCGACGGCGTGGTGCGCACCCTCGACGCCGAGGACCTCGTCATCACCGACGAGCGGGGCCCCATCGGCCTCGCGGGTGTCATGGGCGGCGCCAACACCGAGATCGCCGACCATGACGACCTCGAGAACGCCACGACCGAGGTCGTCATCGAGGCCGCCCACTTCAACGCCGTCGCGATCGCCCGTACGGCCCGCCGGCACAAGCTGTCCTCCGAGGCGTCGCGCCGCTTCGAGCGGGGCGTCGACCCGTCCGCCGCCGCGGCCGCCGCCCAGCGGACCGTGGACCTGCTGGTGCTGCTCGCGGGCGGCACGGCCGACGCGGGCGTCACCGAGGTGATCGCGCCCTCCGCGCCGCGCACCATCACCATCCCCGCCGACCACCCGGACAAGGTGGCGGGTGTCGCCTACGGCCGCGAGACCGTCGTACGACGGCTGCAGCAGATCGGCTGCGACGTGTATGGAAGTGCTGCCGCGTGGAACGCGTCGTTGGGGGGTGGTGGTCGGCAGACGGGCGGGCAGGACGAGCTGATCGTCACCGTCCCGTCCTGGCGCCCCGACCTCCTCGAGGCCAACGACCTCGCCGAAGAGGTCATCCGCCTGGAGGGTTACGAGGAACTGCCCTCCACGCTGCCCAAGCCGCCGTCCGGCCGGGGCCTGACCCACCGCCAGCGGCTGCACCGCCGCGTGGGGCGTGCCCTGGCGGGCGCCGGCTATGTCGAGGCGCCGAGCTACCCCTTCGTCGCCGAGCAGGTCTTCGACCAGCTCGGTCTGGAGGCCGACGACCCGTGCCGCCGGGTCGTCAAGCTCACCAACCCGCTCAACGACGAGGAGCCCGCGCTCCGTACGACGCTGCTGCCGGGCCTGCTGGGCGCGCTGCGGCGCAACGACGGCCGGGGCTCGCACGACCTGGCGCTCTTCGAGACGGGACTGGTCTTCCACCCCCGCGACGAGCAGAAGGTCGCCGTCGCGCTGCCCGTCGACCGGCGTCCCACCGACGAGGAGATCGCCGAACTGAACGCCGCGCTGCCCGAGCAGCCGCGCCATGTCGCCGCCGTCCTCGCGGGCGCCCGGGAGCAGGCCGGCTGGTGGGGCAAGGGCCGCCCGGCCGACTGGGCCGACGCGGTCGAGGCGGGGCGCACCGTCGCGCGTGAGGCGGGTGCGGAGCTCGTCGTCCGCAAGGGGGCGTACGGGCCGTGGCACCCGGGCCGGTGTGCCGAGTTCGTGGTCGTCGTCGACGGTACGGAGACCGTGGCCGGCCATGCCGGTGAGCTGCACCCGCGGGTACTGAAGGCGCTGGGGCTGCCCGCGCGTACCTGCGCGATGGAGCTGAACCTCGATGTCCTGGAGCGGGTCGGCGACGACACGCCTCAGGCGCCGGGCATCTCCACGTTCCCCGTGGCCACGCAGGACGTCGCCCTCGTGGTGGACAAGCCGGTGCCGGCGGCGGAGGTCGAGGCCGCGCTGCGTGACGGTGCGGGTGAACTCCTGGAGAGCATCCGGCTGTTCGACGTCTACGTCAACGACGACCAGCTCGGTGAGGGCAAGAAGTCGCTGGCGTATGCGCTCCGCTTCAGGGCCGGGGATCGGACTCTGACGGTGGACGAGGCTTCGGCTGCTCGGGATGCGGCGGTCGCCCTTGCGGGGGAGCGGACCGGGGCTGTGCTTCGGGGCTAGTCGTCGTAGGGGATCTGTTGTCGGCCGGCTGCGGGCTCGTTGTGGCTGGTCGAGCAGTTCCCCGCGCCCCTTCTGGAGGCTTTGCCCCCAGGCCCCCTGATCGGTTACTTCACTCATCCGGGTGACAAATTCGGGTGATATGGCCCTCCTGGGTCATGGTCCGGACAGAATCAGACCGGCCTTTCGGGGCCGGTCTGACTGCGCTGTGCGGGCCTATATGGGGGGCCATCGACATGTTCGGCATCGGGCGGCCGCTGCGTCGGGTCCTCGCACTGGGGTTGCCCACGGTGTGGGGCGCCGTGGCGATCACCTTCAAGCTCGTCTGCCCGCTCGCCCAGCAGACCTCGCTGGGCGCACGGGCCGTCACCAGCGTCGTCTTCTTCGCCGTGGGCACCGCGCTCATCCTGCACGTACGGCAGGTCCTGCTGCGGGAGCTGCGGCAGGCCCGCCGGGTCGCCGGGGCCGCGCAGAGTGTGCTGCTGCGGCCGCTGCCCCCGCGTGTCGACGGGCTGAACGTCGCCGCCGCACAGGTCTCCGCCGACCGTGGCGCCACGGTCGGCGGAGACCTGTACGAGGTGATCGCCGGAGAACACGGCGTACGGGTGGTCATGGGCGACGTCCGCGGACACGGACTGCCCGCCCTGGCCACCGTCGCCGCCCTGCTGGGCAGCTTCCGCGAGGCCGCGCACGACGAACCCGACCTCGGGGGAGTGCTGCGCCGTCTGGAGCGCGCGCACGCCCGCCATCTTCGACAGCGGGCCGGGGAGGAGCATCCGGTCACGGAGGAGTTCGTCACGGTCCTGCTCCTGGAGATCGCCCGCGACAACGGGGTCCAGGTCCTGAACTGCGGCCACCCATGGCCGTACCTGATCCACGGCGACCGCGTCGAGCCCCTGTGCCCGACGGATCCCCTGCCGCCGCTGGGCCTGTTTCCCCTCCCGGCCGATCTGCCGCCCACGCCCTGCGGGCAGTTGCTCCCGGGCGAGTCGCTGATCCTCTACACGGACGGCGTGGAGGACGCGAGGGATGCGAGGGGCCGGTACTTCTCGCTCCAGACGGCCCTCTCGCAGGCCGCGCACCAACCGACCCGGACGATCCCGCGCACCGTCGTGTCAGCCCTCGTCCGCCACACGGCGGGCAGGCCGAAGGACGACATGGCCCTGCTGGCACTTCACAACGACCGTGCACGACAAGTCCCTTCAGGGGCGAGTGTGGGACAAGCCGCGACAACGCGCCCCTGACGGCTGAACCGGGCCGCCGCATGTACGAGGGGGAGCCGACGGCCCGGCATTTCAGTCAACCGACCCCAAACACTCCGCAACAGCGCGCGCACCCCGCGAATGCGGGCACTCCGTTCACACCCCGTGTGAAGGCGGACGCACTACGCTGTCGGCACCGAGGCGACCGGGGGGCACCCATGCAGCCCAACACTCTGCTCGACGCGATCCTGGACGAGGCGGGGATCTCACACGCGGGCCTCGCCGCCCATGTCAACCAGGCGGGACGCGCACGCGGACTCTCCCTGCGTTACGAACACACGGCGGTCGCACGCTGGTTGAAGGGCCAGCGGCCGAGAGGTCAGGTGCCCGACCTGATCTGCGAGGTGCTCGCGGCCCGGCTGCACCGCCCGGTCACCCTCGACGACATCGGCCTCGGTGTCCCGGGGGAGCCGGCCACCCCGCACGGCACCTCCCTGTCCGGCTTCGTCGAGCGGGCCACCGCGCTGTGGCGCTCCGACGAACAGCAGCGCCCGCACCTCCTCGGCGCCCCGGCGGTCACCGGGACGCCCGCCGTGATGCCGGTGTGGGAGTGGGAGAACCCGCCCGAGGACGTCGATGTCTCCCGGGGCGGCCGGCACCGCGTGACGCCCGCCGACATCGAGATGCTGCGCGCGGCCCGCACCCACTACGAGCAGATGTACCGCAAGGCCGGCGGGGTCGCGACCCGCGCCCGGATCGTCGGCTTCCTCAACGCCGAGGCCGCGCCGCTGCTGCGCGGCGGCTACACGGACGCCACCGGCCGCCAACTGCACCGCGCCACGGGCGGGTTGGTCGCGGTCGCCGGTATCTGCGCGTACGACTCCGACGCGCACGGTCTCGCCCAGCGCTACTTCCACCAGGCGCTCAGGCTCGCGAAGGCCAGCGGGGACCGGGGCCTCGGCGCGTATGTCATCGCGCTGCTGGTCAACCAGTCGCTGTTCATGCGGGAGTACCGGCAGGCCGTCGCCTTCGCCGAGGCGGCGCTGCGCGCCGCCGGCGGCGACATCACGCCCGCCCTGGTCTCCGACCTGTACGCGATGCAGGCCAAGGCGTACGCCCACCTCGGTGACGGCACGAGCGCGCTGTCGTGCATCCGGCGCGCGGAGGAGGCCGCCGAACGCATCCGGCGCGGCCGTGAGCCCGACGAGACCGGCTATGTCCAGCCGGGCCTGGTGAACGTCCAGGTGGCGGAGGCCCTGCTCAGTCTGGGCGACCTCAGCGCGGCCGCCGAGCATGCGATGGCCGCCGTCGACAACCCGGCGCACGACCGGGGCCGGGTGCACCGGCTCGCAATGCTGACCACGATCGAGCTGCGCCAGGGCAACGCCGACAAGGCGGTGGTCACCGCGGTGCGGATGGCCGAACAGGCCCGGGGAATGGAGTCGCAGCGGCTGCGCGACAGACTCCGGGCGGTGCGCGAACACCTGGTGCGCAGCGGTGGTGCCGGAACCGCCGAAGCCGCCGAACTGATCGACGGAGCACTGCGCGTACCGCTGTAGGTCCTGACCCATTCCGCGTCCCTGCTGCGATATTGCCCCTTACCCGACGGAAGGTGGCAGAACCGTGCAGTGGACGAAGCAGAACGAACAACCTGTGTATGAAAACCGCTGGTTCAGCGTCAACCTCGCGGACGTGGAGCTGCCGGACGGCCGGCACCTGGACCACTTCGTCATACGGCTGCGGCCCGTCGCCGTCGCCACGGTGGTCAACGAGGCCAACGAGGTGCTGCTGCTGTGGCGGCACCGCTTCATCACCGACAGCTGGGGGTGGGAACTCGCGGCGGGCGTCGTCGAGGACGGCGAGGACATCGCCGTGGCGGCGGCACGGGAGCTGGAGGAGGAGACCGGCTGGCGGCCGGGACCCCTGCACCACCTGATGACCGTGGAGCCGTCCAACGGCCTCACCGACGCCCGGCACCACATCTACTGGTCGGACGAGGGCGAGTACGCGGGTCACCCCGTGGACGACTTCGAGTCGGACCGCCGGGAGTGGGTCCCCCTCAAGCTCGTCCCCGACATGATCGCGCGCGGCGAGGTCCCGGCCGCCAACATGGCGGCCGCGTTACTGCTGCTGTACCACCTCAGGCTCGGCTAACGACCCAGTGCCTGCCAGACGGTCACGATCAGCGCTCCGACGGCCGTGACCGCCGCGAGCGACGGCAGGGGCCAGCGGCGGTGCTCCAGGGTGACGACGCGGGTGCTCAGCTGGTCCAGATCCTTGGCGGTCTCCTTGGTGCGGTGCGTCAGCAGGGCGAAACCTCCCTCGACGCGGGCGTAGGCCACGTCGAGGCGGCGGCGTAACTCTGCGAGTTCCTCGTTGGTCACGGGACGCTCGCGATCGGCGGTCACGGCTTCGTTCCTTTCCGTAGTGGACGCGGGTGAATTCATGTCCCTTGCATGCACATGGAGAGTGAACTCGCCTGGTGGGCGCGTGGGGAGCGTGTGCGAGGGGCATATGCGGGTCCGTCGCGCACACGGTGTGTGAATACGGCGGGCCCGGCACTCCGCGGAGTGCCGGGCCCTTTTCAGCCACTGTCCGTAATCGGCCGTCCTGCCCGATCGGCGCCGTACTACCCCATCAGTCGTACGTGTAGAAGCCCGACCCTGTCTTCCGTCCCAGCCGGCCCGCGTCGACCATGCGCTGGAGCAGCGGGGGAGCGGCGTACAGCGGCTCCTTGAACTCGTCGTACATCGACTGCGCGACCGAGGCGACCGTGTCCAGACCGATCAGGTCGGACAGCTTGAGCGGGCCCATCGGGTGGGCACAGCCCAGCTCCATGCCGTTGTCGATGTCCTCGCGGCTGGCGATGCCGGTCTCGAACATCCGGATCGCGGAGAGCAGGTAGGGGATCAACAGAGCGTTGACCACGAAGCCGGAGCGGTCCTGGGCGCGGATGGCGTGCTTGCCGAGCACCTTCTCGGCGAACAGCTGGGCCCGGCCGAGCGTGCCCTCGGAGGTGGTCAGCGCCGGGATCAGCTCGACGAGCTTCTGCACCGGGGCCGGATTGAAGAAGTGGATGCCGATGACCTGGTCCGGCCGCGAGGTGGCGACCGCCAGCTTCACCAGCGGGATGGAGGAGGTGTTGGACGCGAGGATGGCGTCCGCGCGGGTCACCACCTGGTCCAGGACCTGGAAGATCTCGGTTTTGACCTGCTCGTTCTCCACCACGGCCTCGATCACCAGATCGCGGTCGGCGAATTCGCCGAGGTCGGTGGTGAAGCTCAGCCGCGCCTGGGTGGCGTCCCGCTCGGCCTCGCTGATCTTGCCGCGCTCGGCGGCCTTGGCCAGGGAGTTGAACAGCCGGGTACGGCCGATCTCCAGGGCCTCGCCAGTGGTCTCGGCGACCTTGACGTCGAGTCCGGCACGGGCGCACACCTCGGCGATGCCCGCCCCCATCTGGCCGCAGCCCACCACTCCCACGCGTTCGATGTCGGTCACATCGTTCCCTTCGCTGCTGCGCTATCCCGGCTGTGCGAGGCAGGCCCTCCGGGGTGCGGCACGCCTGCTCCGATCGTGCACGTTACTAGCAAGTATCGATGATCGATCACCGGGGGCGGGCATGCTGGGCGCGGGCGCGATCCGTGACCGGACGGATCCGACGAGTTTCAGGGGTGTGGGCATGGGGCGACTGACCCGACGGGCGTTCGCGCTGGCGGCGCTGACGGCGGTCTCGACGACGGGCTCGGCGGCCACCGCGTCACCGTCCGCCGCGCGCCACCCGAGGGCCGAGCCGGCCGAGATGCGCGGCATGTGGATCGCGACCGTCGCCAACCGCGACTTCCCCTCCCTTGCCGGACTGACCGCCGCCGAGCAGCGCGCCGAGCTCGTCTCCTGGCTGGATCTCGCCGTACGCATGCGGCTGAACACCGTGATCCTCCAGGTGCGGCCCACCGCCGACGCCCTGTGGCCCTCCCCGTACGAGCCCTGGTCGCAGGTCCTGACCGGCACCCAGGGCAAGGCCCCGGGCTGGGACCCGCTGGGCACGGCCGTGCAGGAGGCGCACGCCCGCGGCCTCGAACTGCACGCCTGGTTCAACCCGTACCGGATCGCCAACCACGCCGACCCGACCAGGCTGGTCGCCTCGCACCCCGCCCGCCGCTACCCCGAGTGGGTGGTGCCGTACGCCGGGAAGCTCTACTACAACCCCGGCCTGCCGGAGGTGCGCGCTTTCGTGCAGGACGCGATCCTGGACGCCGTCCGCAAGTACCCGGTCGACGCCGTGCACTTCGACGACTACTTCTACCCGTATCCGGTGGCCGGCCAGACCTTCGACGACACCGACGCCTACGACCGGTACGGCGGCGACCACTCCAGCCGGGCCGCCTGGCGACGCGCCAACGTCGACAGGCTGGTGCTGGAGATGGCCGCGCGGATCAAGGCGGTGCGGCCCACCACCCAGTTCGGGATCAGCCCCTTCGGGGTGTGGCGCAACATCGGCACCGACCCGCGCGGCTCGGACACCCGGGCGCTCCAGTCGTACGACGACATCTACGCCGACAGCCGCAGGTGGGTGCGTGAGGGCTGGCTGGACTACATCTGTCCGCAGCTGTACTGGAACATCGGCCTCTCCACCGCCGACTACGCCAGGCTGGTGCCCTGGTGGGCGGAGGTGGCGAAGGGCAGCAGCACCCGGCTCTACCTGGGTGAGGCCCTCTACAAGGCGGGGGACCCGGCGCAGCCCGCGGCCTGGCAGGACCCGGCCGAGCTGTCCCGGCACCTCACGCTCGCCGACGGCCACCCGCAGGCGCGCGGACATGTCTTCTTCTCCGCCCGCGAAGTGCGGGACGACCGGATCGGGGCCATGGCACGGGTCGTCGCCGACCACTACCCGCGGCCGGCGAAGCCCCCGCGCTGATCTACTGCTGTTCCTTGTCGCGGTGCCGGACCTCGCAGTCGGGGCCCGGGGACATGACGGCCTCGTGGCCGTCGGGGAAGCGGACGCGGTAGGGCGGGTTGCCCTGCTCGCCCATCACCTCGACGACTTCCGAGATCTGGTCGTGCTGGCCCACCACCCTGCCGTGCTGGACCAGCTGGTCGCCCACCGATGCGCGCATCTGACGGCCTCCTCAGGATGTGCCGGAGCAGCTCCGTGGATTTCGAGTCTACGGCGCGGTGGCCTGCCGGGAACGGGCCGTTCGGGCCCCGTCAGCCGCGGGACCGCTGGGTGACCGCGATACAGACCAGCACCGCCGCGGCCGTCAGCGGGGCGGCCGCCGTCAGGTGCTCACCGAGCAGCAGCACCGACCACACCAGTGTGAGCAGCGGCTGCGCCAACTGCAACTGACTGGCCTTCGGGATGCCGATCGCCGCCATGCCCCGGTACCAGACGACCAGGCCCAGGAACTGCGAGCCCGCCGCCACCCACAGCACCCCGGCCACGCTGTGCGCGGTCAGCCGTACGGGTTCGTGGGCGAGCGCCAGCGCGGCGGCCGGGAGGGTCAGCGGCAGGCACAGCACCAGCGCCCAGCCGATGACCTGCCACCCCGGCATCACCCGGGCCAGCCGCCCGCCCTCGGTGTACCCGGCCGCGCACACCAGCAGCGCGCCGAACAGATACAGGTCGGCGGTGGTCAACGCGCCGCCGCTCTGCCGCACGGTGAACACGCCCACCGCGGCGGCGCCCGCGAGGGCCGCCAGCCAGAAGGTGCGCGACGGCCGGGTGCCCATGCGCAGGGCGGACAGCAGAGCGGTCGTCAGGGGCAACAGACCGACCACGACGGCGGCGTGCGCGGTGGTCGACGTCTGCAGCGCGAGTGTCGTCAGCTGCGGGAAGCCCAGCACCACTCCGGCGGCCACCACCGCGAGCCCCGGCCAGTGCCGCCGCGCCGGCAGCGGCACGCGCAGAGCGAGGAGACAGCCGCCGGCCATCAGCGCGGCCAGCACGCTGCGCACGGCCACCAGCGACCAGGGGCCGAAACCCTCCAGACCCCAGGCGGTGGCCGGGAAGGTGAGGGAGAAGGCGACGACGCCGAGCGCGGCCTGAAGGGTGCCGCCCAGCCGTGACGCCGGATGGGAGGTGCCGACCGCTATCCGGGATGAGGCAATAGCGCTACTCTCTGTCTTCATGCAAGAGCGTAGCAGCGTGAACGACCTGGCGAATCAGCTGCGACAGGAACTGGACCGCTACTCTCCGGGTGGAAAGCTCCCGTCGAGCCGGGCCCTCGTCGAGCGCTTCCGGGTGAGCCCCGTGACCGTCTCCCGCGCCCTGGCCCAGCTCGCCGCCGAGGGCCTGGTCGTCACCCGCCCCGGCGCCGGTGCCTTCCGCGCCCGGCCCCGTGACCGGGCCGCACCGCAGGGCGACACCTCCTGGCAGGAGGTCGCGCTCAGCGCCGACGGCGCCGCCGACCTCGTACCGCGCTCGGTGGACGCCACCGGGGTCACGGTGTCGCTGGCCGCACCGCCGCCCGGGGTGATCGAGTTCAACGGGGGCTATCTGCACCCCTCGCTGCAACCGGAGCGCGCCATGGCCGCCGCGCTGGCGCGGGCCGGGCGGCGCCCCGGGGCCTGGGGGCGGCCGCCCATGGAGGGGCTGCCGGAGCTGCGGGAGTGGTTCGCCCGGCAGATCGGCGGGGGCGTGAGCGGCGCCGAGGTACTGGTGAGCGCCGGCGGCCAGTCCGCCCTGACCACCGCACTGCGCGCCCTCGCCCCGCCCGGCGCGCCCGTCCTCGTCGAGTCGCCGACCTACCCCGGCATGCTCGCCATCGCCCGCTCGGCCGGCCTGCGCCCGGTCCCCGTCCCGGTCGACCCGGACGGCGTGAAGCCCGCCCTGCTCGCCGGCGCCTTCCGGGCCACCGGCGCCCGGGTGTTCGTCTGCCAGCCGCTCTTCCAGAACCCCACCGGCGCCGTCCTCGCCCCCGCACGGCGCGCCGAGGTGCTGCGCATCGCCCGAGACGCCGGCGCCTTCGTCGTGGAGGACGACTTCGTACGGCGGCTCGCGCACGAGGACGCCGGGCCGCTGCCGCGCCCGCTGGCCGCCGACGACCCCGACGGGGTGGTCGTGCACGTGGCCTCCCTGACCAAGGCGACCTCGCCGAGCTTCCGGGTCAGCGCGCTGGCCGCCCGCGGGCCTGTCCTGGAGCGGCTGCGCGCGATCCAGGTCGTCGACCTGTTCTTCGTGCCCCGGCCCCTTCAGGAGGCCACCCTCGAACTCGTCGGCTCGCCCGCCTGGCCACGCCATCTGCGCACCGTCGCCGCCGAGCTGAGGGCCCGCCGCGACGCAATGACGGCCGCCCTGCGGCTGCGGCTGCCGGAACTCGCCCTCCCGCACATCCCGTCCGGCGGCTACCACCTGTGGCTGCGGCTGCCCGACGGCACGGACGAGGGCGCGTTGACGGCGGCCGCGTTGCGCGCGGGCGTCGCCCTCACCCCGGGGCGCCCGTACTTCAGCGCCGAACCCCCGGCCGCGCACGTCCGGTTGAGCTTCGCGGCCGTCGCCGGGGAGAGCGAGATCGCCGAGGGCGTACGACGGCTGCGGGCAGCCTGCGACGAGGTACTCGGCGCTCCGCGGGGAGCGCCGTGACCTCAGGGAGTGAAGAACTCTCGGTAACTCCGAGGCAACACCCCTTGACCTGCGTACTCTCGGGGCTCACCATCCACGCATGTCACTTCGGGTCACGTTCGTCGCAGCCGCGCGCAGCACTCCTCTGCTCGCCGAGCGCTTCGAGGACGACCGGCCGCTGGACCAGGCGGGCTGGGAGGAGGTGCAGCGCGCGGCGGGCGGGCTGATCCCGCTGGCCGCGGCCGAGTTGCGCTACTGCTCGCCGACCCCGCGCAGCCGCGCGACCGGCGACGCGCTCGGCTACGGGCCGCTGGTGCAGCTCGCCCTGCGCGACTGCGACATGGGCCGCTGGCGCGGCCTCACCCTGGGTGAGGCGATGGCCCGCGAGCCGGAGGCGGTGGACTCCTGGCTGGCCGACCCGCGCTCCACCCCGCACGGTGGCGAGTCGCTGATCGCGTTCATCTCGCGGGTCGGCGGCTGGCTCGACACCCGTCCGGTCGGGGGCGGTGGCCGGATCGTGGCGGTGGCGGAGCCGTCGGTGATCCGGGCAGCGCTGGTCTACGCGCTGAAGGCCCCGCCGGCGACGTACTGGAACATCGACGTGCGGCCGCTCTCGACGAGCACGGTGACGGGCCGGGGCGGGCGCTGGAACCTGCGGTTCGACGGGTAGAGCTCCGCGCGTGGGGCTGTTTTCCGCCAAGCCGCGGGCCGTGTGTGGCTGGTCGCGCAGTTCCCCGCGCCCCTTCTGTGGCCCTATCTTGCGTTCGAAGTGCTGACCAATGTCCGATATTCCGAACGTCTTAGCAGAGAGCCGCGGAGCATCCATGTCACGCACCCGCTGGAGACTCGGTCTCAGCGTCACCGCCCTGCTGGTCGCCTCGGCCGCGCTGCCCGCCCCCGCGCAGGCCGCCGTCACCGACTACACGATCACCGTCGATCCGTCCGCCCAAGGCGCGACGATCGCCGACACGATGTACGGCGTCTTCTTCGAGGACATCAACCGGGCCGCGGACGGCGGCCTGTACGCCGAACTCGTGCAGAACCGGTCCTTCGAGTACTCGACCGCCGACAACCGCTCCTACACCCCGCTGACCTCATGGGCGGTCGACGGCACGGCCCAGGTGGTCGACGACGCCGGCCGCCTCAACGAGCGCAACCGCACCTACCTCTCCCTGGGCGCCGACTCGGCCGTCACCAACGCCGGGTACAACACCGGCATCCGGGTCGAGAAGGGCAAGAGGTACGACTTCTCGGTGTGGGCCCGCGCCGAGAACGGCACCACCCTCACCGTCTCCCTCCAGGACGCCCCCGGCACGCTGGCCACCGCCCGCCAGGTCGCGGTCAAGGGCGGCTGGGCACAGTACAAGGCCACCTTCACGGCCACCCGCACCAGCAGCTACGGCCGCCTCACCGTCGCCGCCTCCGCCCCTGCCGCCCTCGACATGGTGTCGCTGTTCCCGCGCGACACCTACAAGGGCCAGCCGAACGGCCTGCGCAAGGACCTCGCCGAGAAGATCGAGGCCCTCAGGCCCGGCTTCGTCCGCTTCCCCGGCGGCTGCCTGGTCAACACCGGCTCCATGCAGGACTACAGCGAGGCAAGCGGCTGGCAGCGCGCCCGCTCCTACCAGTGGAAGGACACCGTCGGCCCGGTCGAGGAGCGCGCCACCAACGCCAACTTCTGGGGCTACAACCAGAGCTACGGCCTCGGCTA
The DNA here is from genome assembly GCF_044391385.1 of Streptomyces sp. NPDC018693. NCBI lineage: Bacteria > Bacillati > Actinomycetota > Actinomycetes > Kitasatosporales > Streptomycetaceae > Streptomyces > Streptomyces sp. NPDC018693. Next base: position 230,828 of record NZ_JBIRZZ010000006.1, read on the forward strand.
CTACGAGTACTTCCGCCTCTCCGAGGACATCGGCGCCATGCCGCTGCCCGTCGTCCCCGCCCTCGTCACCGGATGCGGCCAGAACCGTGCCGTCGACGACGAGGCGCTGCTGGAGCGGCACATCCAGGACACCCTCGACCTCATCGAGTTCGCGCGCGGCCCGGCCACCTCCACCTGGGGCAAGGTCCGCGCCGAGATGGGCCACCCCAAGCCCTTCCGCCTCACCCACATCGAGGTCGGCAACGAGGAGAACCTGCCGAACGAGTTCTTCGCCCGCTTCCAGAAGTTCCGGGCCGCCATCGAGGCGAAGCACCCGGACATCACCGTCGTCTCCAACTCCGGCCCGGACGACACGGGCACGACCTTCGACACCCTCTGGAAGCTCAACCGCGAGTCGGGCGTCGCCATGGTCGACGAGCACTACTACAACAGCCCCCAGTGGTTCCTCCAGAACAACGACCGCTACGACTCCTACGACCGCGGCGGCCCGAAGGTCTTCCTCGGCGAGTACGCCTCCCAGGGCAACGCCTGGAGGAACGGCCTCGCCGAGGCCGCCTTCATGACCGGCCTGGAGCGCAACGCGGACATCGTCCGGCTCGCCTCCTACGCGCCGCTGTTCGCCAACGAGGACTATGTGCAGTGGCGCCCGGACCTGGTCTGGTTCAACAACCACGCCTCCTGGAACTCGGCCAACTACGAGGTCCAGAAGCTGTTCATGACCAACACCGGCGACCGGGTCGTCCCGTCGCGGGCCAGCGGCACACCGGACGTCAGCGGCCCGATCACCGGCGCCATCGGCCTGTCCACCTGGGCGACCAGCGCCGCGTACGACGACGTGTCGGTCACGGCGGCCGACGGCAGCGCCCTGTTCGGTGACGACTTCGGCGGCGACGCCTCGCGGTGGAACCACACCGGCGGCGGCAGCTGGAGCGTCCAGGACGGGCAGTACGTCCAGACCGACGAGGCCGCCGAGAACACCATGGTCCAGGCCGGCGACCCGAGCTGGCACGACTACGACCTGCAGGTGAAGGCCACCAAGCGGTCCGGCAAGGAAGGCTTCCTCGTCGCGTTCGGCGTCCAGGACACCGGCAACTACTACTGGTGGAACCTGGGCGGCTGGAACAACACCCAGTCCGCCGTCGAACAGGCCAGGGACGGCGGCAAGTCGACGCTGATCTCCAAGGCCGGGACGATCGAGACGGGCCGCGCCTACGACATCGACATCAAGGTACGGGGCCGCCAGGTGACCCTCTACCTCGACGGCCAGGAGTGGGGCGGCTTCACCGACAGCAAGCCGGCCGAGCCCTTCCGCCAGGTCGTCACCGAGGACCGGCGGACCGGCGAGCTGATCGTCAAGGTCGTCAACGCCCAGGAGGCGAACGCCCGTACGACGATCGACCTCGGCCGCGCCAAGGTCGGCTCCAGCGCGCGCGTGACCACGCTGGCGGCCGCTGCGGACGCGGTGAACACGGAGACGAACACGCCGGTGACCCCGGTGACATCGACGTTCGACGGGGTGTCCGCGAAGTTCACGTACACCTTCCCCGCGAACTCGGTGACCTTCCTGCGGATCAAGAAGGGGTAGGCGGGGCGGCGGGTCGTCGCAGAGGCGGCCCGCCGCTCGACGGAGCTCAGCACCGCGCCGCTTCCACCAGCGTTTCCCCGGCGCTGGTGCGGGCGTACAGGACCTGGCGGCCCGAGCGGTGGGCGCTGACCAGGCCCGCCGTGCGCAGCGCCGTGAGGTGCTGGGAGACCCCGCCGGGGGTGAGGCCGGTGCGGGCGGCGAGGTCGGTGGTGGAGGCGGGGGTGGCCAGTTCCGTCAGGAGGGTCGCTCGGGAGCGTCCCACCACCCCGGCCAGTGCCTCCGGGACCGGGACCGGGCGGGAGTGCCAGAGGGCGCCGACACCCCGGGGCGGGTAGCGCAGGGACGGCTGCCACGGCTCGTTCAGCACGGAGAACACGCGCGGCCAGACGAAGGCGGACGGCACCAGCAGCAGGCCCCGGCCGTCCAGCCGCCGTGTGCCGCGTACGGTGCGGTGGGCCAGGTGCAGGGTGGCGCCCGCCCAGCTGACCTGGGAGTCGAGGTCGGCGAAGAGGTGCTGGGTGCCGCCCTGGACCAGGCGGTCCGCGCGATAGCGGATGTCGTTCTCCAACAGGGTGAGCACGCGCGGCCAGTAAGGGGCCAGGGCCAGCTCCCAGTAGGTCTCGATCAGCTCCGTCAGCCGCCCCAGCTCGCCCTTGGGGTCCGCCCGCAGCGCGGCCACGCGCGCGGCCGGTACCTCGGCCGACGTCCGCAGCAGCTCCGGGGGAGTGGCCCGCACCGTGGCCAGCTCCACCGCCAGCGTGGGCAGGGGTGTCGTGGGCGGCGGGCAGATGAAGCCCGGGATACGGCCCGACCAGGGCGAACGCGTCGGCACGGGCACCAGATCGAACAGCGGGGCGAGGTCGACGCCCGAGGCGGCCAGCCGGGGCCGTACCCGCTCCGCCCAGGCCCGGTGCAGACCCTGCTCGTCGGCGCCCTTGAGCACCCGTACGCTCGCCACCACCTCCCACAGCGGGGACAGCGCGAACCGCGTGCGGGCGATGTCCTCCGTGCCGAACTCGATCTCGATCATTCAGCCCAGGCTAAATCAATACCGCCCGCTGTCCGGAGACTCGCACCGTACGGGCATGACCCCACCACCACCGGGCTCCCCCTGGCGGCTGCCCGCCTTCCGCGCGCTCTTCGCGGCCAGTGCCCTCAGCCACCTCGGCACCAGCATCGGCTACGTCGCGCTCCCGCTGCTCGCCGTCACCGTCCTCGACGCGGGCCCCGGGCAGGCGGGCGCGCTGGCCGCGCTGTCGACGGCCGCGTTCCTGCTCATCGGGCTGCCCGCGGGCGCGTGGGTGGACCGGCTGTCCGGCCGCAGGGTCCTGGTCGTCGCGGACGCGGCCCGCGCCGCGCTGCTCGCCTCCGTGCCCGTGGCCTGGTGGCTGGACGCCCTGACCCTGCCCCAGCTGTACGCCGTGGCCCTGCTCAACGGCTGCGCCACCGTTTTCTTCGACATCGGCTCGCAGAGCGTGCTGCCCGCGCTGGTGGGCCGTGAGCGTCTGGTGCGGGCGAACGCCGCGATCGTGAGCCTGATGGCCGGCGCCAACATCGCCGGGCGCGGTGCCGGCGGCTTCCTGGTCCAACTGGCCACGGCACCCCTGGCCCTGGCGGCCGGTGCCCTCGCGTACTTCGCCTCGGCCCTCGGGCTGACCCGGGTCGACCGGCGTGCGGCACCAGGGCCCGCCCAGCGTCGGCTGCGCGCCGAGGTCGCTGAAGGGCTGCGGCACGTGCTGCGCAGCGGGGAACTGCGCGCCCTCGCGGCCACCGCGACGCTCGCCAACCTCGGCGCGCAGATGGTCAACGCCATGCTTCCCGTGCTGTTCACCCGTGAGCTGGGCCTGCCGGCCGGGGCGCTCGGCCTGTACTGGGCGGCCGGCGGCGTGGGCCTCCTGCTCGGGGCCGCCTGCGCCCGCCACCTCGCGAGCCGCCTCGGTCATGGCCGGGCCCTGGCCCGCGTGGGGCTGTGGTGCGCTCCGGCGGGGCTGGCGGTCGCGCTGGTCGGACGGGGGCCGTGGCTGTGGATCGCCGGCGCCGCCTGGCTGGTCGTCATGGCGAAGACCGGGATCGACAACGTCCTCGGCGTCACCCTGCGCCAGCACCTCACCCCCGATGCCCTCCTCGGCCGTATGAACGCCACCTTCCGCTTCCTGCTCACCGGCGCCCTCGCCATCGGCTCCACGCTGGCCGGCGTCATCGGCGAGCTGCTGGACGTCCGCACCGCGGTGTGGACCGGCGCGGCATGCCTGGCCTGCGCGTTCCTCCCGGTCTTCCGCTCCCCGCTCCGTACGCTCAGAAGCCTCCCGGCCACGCCTCCCGCAGTGGCTCGGACCGCGACCTGAGGCCAAGGAGACGCACGTCACACCCGCCCCTGTCACATCTCGCCGGTCCTCGCTGTCAGAGATGTGCAACGTGCCGCCACGACAGAGGAGTTCGCATGGACGCCCGCCTGAACATCTTCGGCAACCCGCTCGCGGCCCGGCTCATGAAGCAGCTCAACTCGGTCGGGAGGACGGTCACGGAGTCACCGCTGCCGCCCGCGACCCAGGAGCTGGTGAAGATCCGCGCCAGCCAGATCAACGGCTGCGGCTGCTGCCTCGACATGCACACCAAGGAGGCGGCCGCCGCCGGGGAGGACTCCCTGCGCCTGAACCTGATCGCGGCCTGGCGGGAGGCCACGGTCTTCACCGAGGCCGAGCGCGCCGCCCTGGAGCTGACGGAACAGGGCACCCGCATCGCCGACGCGGCCGGCGGCGTCACCGACGAGGCATGGGAGAACGCCGCCAAGCACTACGACGAGGACCAACTGGTCGCCCTGGTGTCCCTGATCGCCCTCATCAACACCTACAACCGCCTGAACGTCATCGTCCGCAACCCGGCCGGCGGCTACGAGGTCGGCCAGTACGCGTAGCAGTCCCCCTCCGCCCACCCCGAGCCCGGAGCCCGGCGCCACACGCGTCGGCCTCCGGGCTCTCTTCGCGCATTGCATAAAAGTGCGGCGAAACGTATAGTCATGCCATCCAGGAGGAGGAGTCCATGGCGGTACGTGCGGCAGTGGCCGGAGCGAGTGGGTACGCGGGTGGCGAGGTGCTGCGTCTGCTGCTCGCGCACCCCGAGGTCGAGATCGGCGCGCTGACCGGCAACTCCAACGCCGGCCAGAAGCTGGGCGCGCTGCAGCCGCATCTGCTGCCGCTGGCCGACCGCGTGCTGGAGGAGACCGCCGCCGAGGTGCTCGCCGGTCACGACGTCGTGTTCCTCGCCCTGCCCCACGGCCAGTCCGCCGCCGTCGCCGAGCAGCTCGGCCCGGACGTCCTGGTCGTCGACATGGGCGCCGACTTCCGGCTGAAGGACGCGGCCGACTGGGAGAAGTTCTACGGCTCGCCGCACGCCGGCACCTGGCCCTACGGCCTCCCCGAACTGCCGGGCGGCCGCGCCGCGCTGGAGGGGTCCAAGCGCATCGCGGTCCCCGGTTGCTACCCCACCGCCGTCACCCTCGCGCTCTTCCCGGCCTGCGCCGCCGGGCTCGCCGGGCCCGAGGCCGTGATCGTCGCCGCCTCCGGCACCTCCGGCGCGGGCAAGGCGCCCAAGCCGCACCTCCTGGGCAGCGAGGTCATGGGGTCCATGTCGCCGTACGGCGTCGGGGGACTGCACCGGCACACCCCCGAGATGATCCAGAACCTCAGCGCGGCGGCCGGCGAGCGGGTCGCCGTCTCCTTCACACCGACCCTCGCGCCCATGCCCCGCGGCATCCTCGCCACCTGCAGCGCCCGGGCCGCCGACGGCGTCACCGCCGAGTCGCTGCGCACCGCCTACGAGAAGGCGTACGCCGACGAGCCCTTCGTCCACCTGCTGCCCGAGGGCCGGTGGCCCGCCACGGCGTCCGTCCACGGCTCCAACGCCGTTCAGGTGCAGGTCGCGTACGACGAGGCCGTCCACCGCGTCATCGCCATCAGCGCCATCGACAACCTGACCAAGGGCACCGCGGGCGGCGCCGTACAGAGCATGAACATCGCCCTGGGTCTCGACGAGACCACCGGCCTTACGACGATCGGAGTCGCGCCGTGAGCGACGCGCGTGCAGCCGCCGGGCGGCAGACGACTGGGGGTACCTCCCAGGCCCTTGAGGCACTGGGGGAGAAAGCCGCACCGCTGCGCTGCACGGGCGGAGAAGCGAACAAGGAGATGCAGTGAGTGTGACGGCAGCAAAGGGATTCACGGCGGCGGGCATCGCCGCCGGGATCAAGGAGAACGGCAACCCCGACCTGGCCCTCGTGGTCAACGACGGGCCCCGCCGCGCCGCCGCCGGCGTCTTCACCTCCAACCGCGTCAAGGCCGCCCCCGTCGTGTGGTCCGAGCAGGTCCTCAAGAGCGGCCAGGTCTCCGTGGTCGTCCTCAACTCCGGTGGCGCCAACGCCTGTACGGGCCCCAAGGGCTTCCAGGACACCCACGCCACCGCCGAGAAGGCCGCCGAGGTGCTGGGCCGCGGCGCCATCGAGGTCGCCGTCTGCTCCACCGGCCTCATCGGCGTCCTGCTCCCGATGGACAAGCTTCTCCCGGGCGTCGAGACGGCCGCCGCCCAGCTCTCCGAGCACGGCGGCGAGAAGGCCGCCATCGCCATCAAGACCACCGACACCGTCCACAAGACCTCCGTCGTCACCAAGGACGGCTGGACCGTCGGCGGCATGGCCAAGGGCGCGGGCATGCTCGCCCCCGGCCTCGCCACCATGCTGGTCGTCCTCACCACGGACGCCGCCGTCGAAAGCGACGTACTGGACCGGGCGCTGCGCGCCGCCACCAAGGTCACCTTCGACCGTGTCGACTCCGACGGCTGCATGTCCACCAACGACACCGTCCTGCTGCTCGCCTCCGGCTCCTCCGGCATCACCCCCGAGTACGAGGAGTTCGCCGACGCCGTACGGGCCGTCTGCGACGACCTCGGTCAGCAACTGATCCGTGACGCCGAGGGCGCCAGCAAGGACATCAAGGTCGAGGTGGTCAACGCCGCGACCGAGGACGACGCCGTCGAGGTGGGCCGCTCCATCGCCCGCAACAACCTCCTCAAGTGCGCCATCCACGGCGAGGACCCCAACTGGGGCCGCGTCCTGTCCGCGATCGGCACCACGAAGGCCGCCTTCGAGCCCGACCGGCTGAACGTCGCCATCAACGGCGTCTGGGTGTGCAAGAACGGCGGCGTCGGCGAGGACCGGGACAAGGTCGACATGCGCTACCGCGAGGTGCACATCGTGGCGGACCTCGCCGCCGGGTCCGAGACCGCCACCATCTGGACCAACGACCTCACCGCCGACTACGTCCACGAGAACAGCGCGTATTCGTCATGAGCACTACTCGTAAGCACACCGCCCTGCCCAAGGCCCAGATCCTCATCGAGGCGCTGCCCTGGCTGGTCCGGCACAACGGCAGGACCGTCGTGATCAAGTTCGGCGGCAACGCCATGGTCGACGAGGAGCTGAAGGCCGCGTTCGCGCAGGACGTCGTGTTCCTGCACCACGCGGGGCTCAAGCCCGTCGTCGTGCACGGCGGTGGCCCCCAGATCAGCGCCGCCCTGGACAAGCACGGCATCGTCAGCGAGTTCAAGGCCGGGCTCCGGGTCACCACCGAGGACGCCATGGACGTCGTACGGATGGTGCTGGCCGGACAGGTCCAGCGGGAACTCGTCGGGCTGCTCAACCAGCACGGGCCGCTCGCCATCGGACTGACCGGCGAGGACGCGCACACCATCACCGCCACCAAGCACCAGCCCGAGATCGACGGCGAGTTGATCGACATCGGGCGGGTCGGCGAGATCACCGACATCGACACCGGCGCGATCGAGGCACTGCTCGCGGACGGCCGTATCCCGGTCGTCTCCTCGATCGCCCGCAGCCAGGACGACGGACATGTCTACAACGTCAATGCTGATACGGCGGCTGCGGCACTCGCTGCTGCTCTGGGCGCCGAGACCCTCATGGTCCTCACCGACGTCGAGGGCCTCTACGAGGACTGGCCGAACTCCGACGAGGTGATCAGCCGCCTCACCGCCTCCCAGCTGGAGAAGCTGCTGCCGGAGCTGTCCTCCGGCATGGTGCCGAAGATGGAGGGCTGCCTGCACGCCGTCCGTAACGGCGTGAACACCGCCCGCGTCATCGACGGCCGGGTCCAGCACTCGATCCTGCTGGAGATCTTCACCGACGAAGGCATCGGCACGATGGTCGTGCCCGACGAGAAGTCCGACCGACAGCCTGACGAACTGCCGGACGAACAGGGGGAGTCATGAGCAACCAGGAGCTGACCGCGCGGTGGCAGGGCGCGCTCATGAACAACTACGGCACCCCCCGGCTGCCCCTGGTGCGCGGCGAGGGCCTGAAGGTGTGGGACGCCGAGGGCCGCGAGTACCTCGACTTCGTCGGCGGTATCGCCACCAACGCGCTCGGCCACGCCCACCCGGCGATCGTCGAGGCGGTGAGCCGGCAGATCGGCTCCCTCGGCCACATCTCCAACTTCTTCATGGCCGAGCCGACCGTCGCCCTCGCCGAGCGGCTGCTGCAGCTCTTCGGCCGCGACGGCCGGGTCTTCTTCTGCAACTCCGGCGCCGAGGCCAACGAGGCCGCCTTCAAGATCGGCCGGCTGACCGGCCGCACCCACGTCGTCGCCACCGACGGCGGCTTCCACGGCCGGACGATGGGCGCCCTCGCCCTGACCGGACAGCCCGCCAAGCGGGACCCCTTCCTGCCGCTGCCCGGCGACGTCACGCATGTCCCGTACGGCGACGCGCAGGCGCTGGCCGCTGCGGTGACCGAGGACACCGCCCTCGTCATCATCGAGCCGATCCAGGGCGAGAACGGGGTCGTGGTGCCCCCGGCCGGGTATCTGAAGGCCGCGCGGGCGATCACGGCGGCGACGGGCGCCCTGCTCGTCCTCGACGAGGTGCAGACCGGCGTCGGGCGGACCGGGCACTGGTTCGCGTACCAGGCCCACGAGGGCGTCCTGCCCGACGTCGTCACCCTCGCCAAGCAGCTCGGCGGCGGGCTGCCGCTCGGCGCGACCGTCGCCTTCGGGCGGGCCGCCGAGCTGCTCCAGCCGGGCCAGCACGGTACGACCTTCGGCGGCAACCCCGTCGCCTGCGCGGCCGGGCTCGCCGTGCTGGACACCATCGCCGGCGAGGGGTTGCTGGAGAACGTCAAGCGGCAGAGCGAGAGGCTGCGGGACGGGATCGAGTCGCTGAACCACTCGTTGATCGACCGTGTCCGGGGTGCGGGTCTGCTCCTGGGTATCGTGCTCACCGAGCCCCTCGCGCCTCAGGCGCAGCAGGCGGCTCAGGAGGCCGGGTTCCTGGTGAACGCGCCCGCCCCTGACGTCATCCGCCTGATGCCGCCGCTGAACATCGGCGACGACGAGGTGGAGGCGCTGCTGCGGGCGCTGCCCGGTCTCCTCGACGCAGTGAGCGGGGACGGACGAGCCGGAGAATGAGACGACGATGAGCCACGCGCAGGACCATGAGCAGTCGGAGGCGGCCGGGCCGGCCGTGCCGCAGACGCGCACCGCACGGCACCGCCGGATCGTGGACATCCTCAACCGGCAGCCGGTGCGGTCGCAGAGCCAGCTGGCGAAGCTGCTCGCGGACGACGGGCTGAGCGTCACGCAGGCGACGCTCTCGCGGGATCTGGACGAGCTGAACGCGGTGAAGATCCGCAACACCGACGGGGACCTCATCTACGCGGTGCCGAGCGAGGGCGGTTTCCGCACGCCGCGCGCGCCGCTGGGAGAGTCGGCGAAGGAGGAGCGCATGCGGCGCCTCTCCCAGGAGCTGCTGATCTCCGCGGAGGCTTCGGCGAACCTCGTGGTCCTGCGTACCCCTCCGGGGGCGGCACAGTTCCTCGCGTCGGCCATCGACCAGGCGGAACTGCACGACATCCTCGGGACGATCGCCGGCGACGACACGCTGCTGCTGATCAGCCGGGATCCCACGGGCGGTCAGGCCCTCGCCGACCACTTGCTGCGGCTGGCCCAGAACGGCCACTGAGAGGGCGGTGTCGCTGTGTCCCGGGCGCTGGGGGCCGTGCGTGGCTGATCGCGCCGCTCCCTGCGCCCCTGGGTGGCTCAGCCCAGCCGTGCCGCCAAGCCGCCCGTGCAGCGGACCTCGTCGCCCGCCGTGATGAGGAGTGCTTCCACGTCGGGGAGGGTCTCCAGCCAGGCCAGACCTTCCCGCGAGCCCATCGCGAAGGCGGCGGTGGCCCAGCAGTCCACCCAGGTCAGGCGGGGGCCGACGACGGTCACCGCCACCAGGTCCGTCACCGCCGACTTCCCGGTCCGGGGGTCGACGATATGCGCCCCCCGCTCCGCCGTACCGGACGTCGCCACCGCCAGCTCGGGCACCCCGGCCGCGGACACCACCGCCGCCAGCCCACCCGGCCGCAGCGGATCCGAGACACCGACCCGCCAGGGCCGGTGAGGCCCCGGCAGGCCCAGCAGCTGCACATCCCCGCCGCCGTTGACGCTGACCCCGCTCACCCCGGCCACCGCGGCCAGCCCCCGCGCCGCCCGCTCCGCTGCCCACCCCTTGACGATCCCGGTCGGGTCCAGCCGCCCCTCGTAGCGCATGCTGAACCAGCCGCCGCTGACCCGCTCCGCCTCCGCGCCCAGCTCCAGCACCTCGGCCACCATCGGATCGCACGCCCCGACGGACAGCTCCCCGCGCACCAGCCGCGAGACCTGACTGTCCTCGCGGTAGGTGCTGAACACCTCGTCGACCCGGTGCAGCCCGGCCACCGCGGTCTCCAGCGCGGCCCGCACCGCCCCGGTCTCCCCGCCGCGCACGTCGAAGGAGAAGACCGTCCCCATGACCTCCTCCGCGTGCCGGACCGCGGCGGGCGCCTCCGCGGCCCCGCCGGACCCCCCGGACTCCGTCACCGTCTCAGCCACCGGCCTGGTCCAGCGCGGACTGCAGCGACTGCTTGTACCCGGTGCTGGTGAAGGTCGCCCCGGACACCGCGTCGATGTCCGCGCTGCCGGCCGTGACGGCCGCCTGGTTGAGCTTCGGCAGCGCGTTCGCCGTGATGGCCTGGTCCGGTGCCTGCACCGCCTCCGCCTGGGTGATCCGGCCGCCGTCGACGGTGATCCGCACCTGCACCGGCCCGTACTGGGTCTGCGCCACCGCCCCGGTGAACGTCCCGGACGCCTGCGCGGCACCGCCCCCGGCGCCCTGCTGGGCACCGGCGCTCGCGTTCGCCTTGTCGATCGCCGACTGCAGCGACTGCTTGTACCCGGTGCTCGTGTAGGTCGCCCCGGACACCATGTCGATCTCCGCGCTCTGCGCGGCGACCGTCGACTGGTTGAGCTTCGGCAGCGCGTTCGCCGTGATGGCCTGGTCCGGCGCCTGCACCGCCTCCGCCTGGGTGATCCGGCCGTTGCTGACGGTCAGCCGCACCTGCACGGCCCCGTACTGGGTCTGCGCCGCGTCGCCGGTGACCGTCCCGGCCGCGGCCCCGGCACCGCCCTGGGCGGACTCCTGTCCCGCCACCGACTGCCCCGGCGCACCGGCCGCCGCCGAGCCGGCGGCCGGGTCCGACGCCGGTTTCATCGACAGCAGCAGCACGATCCCGGAGACGGTCGCGGCGGTCGCGAGCATGACACGACGGACGGGGTGGCTCTTCCTCATCTGTTCCCAAGCTCCTGATTCAACGAGTTAGGCAAGGTCCCGTGGACGGACTCCGCTCACATCTCGAACGACTCGTGGTGGATACGGCGGGCCGGCACCCCGGCGCCGCGCAGGGCCTCGTACACCGAGCGGGCGAACCCCGTCGGGCCGCACATGAAGACGTCGTGGTGGTCGATGTCCGGGATCTTCCGCCGCAGGGACTCGGCGGAGATGTCCGGCCGCTCCCCGTCGGGGCTGTTCACCGCGTACATCAGCCGGGCCCCGCGCTCGTCGGCGATCTTCGCCAGTTCGTCCCACAGGGCCAGGTCCTGGGTGCTGTTGGCCCGGTACAGCAGCGTGATGTCACCGGCCGCGCCCGGCAGCGTCTCGAACAGCGCCCGCATCGGGGTGATACCGACCCCGCCGGCCACCAGCAGCACCTTGCCCCGGCTGCGCCGGGCGGCCGTCAGGGCACCGTACGGGCCCTCGGCCCACACCGGCGTCCCCGGCTTCAGACCGCGCAGCGCCATGCTGTGGTCACCGATCGCCTTGACCGTGATCCGCAGCAGATCGGGGCGCGGGGCCGCCGACAGCGAGTACGGGTGGGAGCTGAAGCGCATCCCCGGCGCCATGAACCGCCACCGGAAGAACTGCCCGGCCTCCGCGCCGATCCGGTGCAGCCTGCGCCCGCCGATCAGCACGGACACGATGCCCGGCGTCTCCTCGATGACCGCCTCGACCCGCATCCGGTGCCGCAGGTTCAGCCGGATCGGGGTGAGGATCCGGTACCAGACCACCAGCGCGGTGACCGTGCCGTACAGCGCGTACCAGGCGGTCTTCGCGGCCGGCTCGACGACGAAGTCGGTGCCGGTGGTGAGCTGGTGCCAGAACGTCAGGAACACCGCCGCGTACGTCAGCAGATGGATGTGGTACCAGGTGTCGTACGGCAGCCGGCGCCGCACCCCGCCGATCGACAGCAGCCCGATGACGAACAGCAGGCCCGTGCCGATGGCGGCCTTGCCCATGTCCGGCAGCTGGTTGACGGAGTCGACCGTCTGCCCGACGATGCCGCCGAGCGACTTGCCGGCCTGCCGCGCGGACCCCCACATGGTGAGGAACACATGGGCCACCACCAGGCAGAGCGTGTACCGGCCGGTCATCGCGTGCCAGCGCGCCACCCGGTCGGAGCCCACCCGCCGCTCCAGCGCGGGCACCCGGGCCATCTGCAGCACGACCAGCGCCATCAGATACCCGGCGAGCAGACCGGTGATCCGCCCGGCGTTGAGTATCCGGCCGGTGTCGTCGGCGACGGCCGGCGTGTTGGCCCACCACAGCCACAGCACGCCCGCCGCGCCCGCCCATACGGCGACGAGCAGCGGGACGGCGGGGGAGCGGCGCGGGCGGATGCGACGCATCGTCTGGCGGCGGGCGGCACGTCCGCCTGCGATCGTGCTGGTCACGGTTCCTCCGTGGGGAATTGACCCTTGGCCCACAGATACGCGCCACGACGGCCGAATGTTCAGCGCCCCGGGCGGGGCCCTACGACGGGAGTCCTACGGCGGTGGTCCTCGGGCGCGGGCCCCGCGCCGGCCTCGGCGCCGGGTCAGTACCGGGCGAGCGCGGTGCGGCCGCTCGCCGTCCCGATCGCGATGTGGGGTCTGCGCGCGGGGTCCGCCCAGCGCAGGAGGCGCCGCATCGCGTCGGCCGGCACGGACACGCAACCAGCCGTTGGCCCACGCCCGTTGACATGCAGGAAGATCCCGGCGCCGCGCCCGCGCACCGGCCGGTCGTAGTTGAAGCCGATGACCATCGCGTGCGCATACTGCGTCCCGTACGAGACCAGGTGCTCGGAGTGCGCGGCCCGGCAGTCGGCGGCGCGCGGCTCGGTCCAGCGGTTGTAGGAGCGCGAGCCGTTGTCCTGGCACCACCAGGAGTTCCGGCGCACGGGACGGTACGGGTACACCGTCCCGCGTGGCGCCGCCTTGATGCCGAAGGCGTACGGCAGGTCGTACAGCCCGGTCGGGGTCGTGTCGGTGCCCTGCCGGCGCGCGCCGCCCTCCACGAGCCCCTTCGCCCCGAAGCGGGCGGGTGCCGAACCGGCCGCCACCCACCGCCCGCCGGTGAGGTCCCACCAGGTCACCGTGCCCGACGTCGAACCGGCGCGGGGCGCCTGAGCGGTGATCAGCTGGGTGCCGCCGCCGGTGTCCCGCATCCGCGTCGGCAGCGGAGGCGGGCCGTCGCCGCCGGGCGCGGCACCGAGCAGGAGAGCGGACGTGGACGCGAGGGCGACGACGACACCGGGGCGCATGCCTCAGACGCTAGACGGCGGCAGCGGCAACGGCAGCCCGGGTAGTCCGTCCAGGCTGGTCGCGATGTGCTCCTTCTTGGTGAAGTAGGCGTCGAGCGAGGCGTCGTCCTCCCGGGCGAAGCGCTTCTCGTGCAGGTCGCGGTCGGCGTCGTACGTCATGAAGGGGACCGCGTATCCGCAGGTGTCCCGGACGAGTTCGGCGCGCACGACGATGATCGCGCGCAGGCCGTGCGGGGTGGGGTCGATGTCCGGGAAGCGGCTGAGCAGTTCCTTGAACCGGGAGTCGTCGCGGAAGACCGGCTCACCGCGCCCGTGCACCCGCACGATGTTCGGCGGCCCCTGGAAGGCGCACCACATCAGGGTGATCCGGCCGTTCTCACGCAGGTGCGCGACGGTCTCCGCGTTGGAGCCGGCGAAGTCGAGGTAGGCGACGGTGTGCTCGTCCAGGACGGCGAAGGAACCCTTGAGGCCCTTGGGGGAGAGGTTGACCGTGCCGTCGCCGGACAGGGGCGCGGTCGCGGTGAAGAAGAGGGGCTGGGACTCGATGAAGGTGCGGAGTCGGCCGTCGATGCGGTCGTAGGTCTTTCCCATGTCTAACGATTATCGGGAAAGATGCTTTGGCTGTCTAAGGGATTGACTGTCCAAGGAATTGTCCGATTCCCCGCGCGACCCGCGTACGGCAGTGGCCGCCCCGGACGGCGTTCGCCCGGGACGGCCACGCGCCGTCATGTCACTTGTTCAGGGTGCAGGCGGCCAGGGCGTCGAGGCCCTGCGGTCGGGCGGCCGTGCGTCCGATGGCCGTGGCGATGCGGTTGACGGTCGCGACGCGCTTGTCCTTGAGGGGGCCGAGGATGGCGTTCTGGACGAAGTTGGGTCCGCCCTGTCCGACGGTGTTGACCAGGCGGGTGTTGGCTTCCTGGATCTGGGTCTGGAGGAGGGTGAGGTTGCGGTTGACCTCGGCCTGCGCGGAGGCCGGGACCGCGGGCAGCCGCGAGGCCACGTCCGGGCAGGTGATGGTGCCCACGGCGGCGTTCCCCGCGTTGTTGCCGGCGTTACCTGCGTTGCCGCTGTTCCCTGCGTTGCCGGCGTTCCCGTTGTTGCCCGCGTTCCCCGCGTTGCCCCCGCCCTGGTTCGGCGCGGCCGCCCCGCCCCCGGCGTTCAGGGTGCAGGCGGCCAGGGCGTCGAGGCCCTGCGGTCGGGCGGCCGTGCGGCCGATGGCCGTGGCGATGCGGTTGACGGTCGCGACGCGCTTGTCCTTGAGGGGGCCGAGGATGGCGTTCTGGACGAAGTTGGGTCCGCCCTGTCCGACGGTGTTGACCAGGCGGGTGTTGGCTTCCTGGATCTGGGTCTGGAGGAGGGTGAGGTTGCGGTTGACCTCGGCCTGCGCGGAGGCCGGGACCGCGGGCAGCCGCGAGGCCACGTCCGGGCAGGTGATCGTCCCCGGGGACGCGAGCGTCCGGGCGGCGCCGTTGCTGCTCTTGGACGTCTCCCCGGCGAGGGCGGAACCGGCGATCACGGCGCCGGAGAGCACCACGGCGGTGGCGCCGCCGATGACCGCCACACGGCGCTTGTTGTACTTCGGAAGAGCCCTGGACATGCGGATGCCTCACTACGGGTCGGAGGTGTCGTCGGTCGAAACGCGGCGCCTGCGTTCGGCGAGAGGTACGCGCAAGCGGTTTCCCGCGTTCAATCCGGCCCGGATCTTCTCCCGGAACTTCTTTGGATTGACGAATCATGCAGACCTCTGCATACTCATGCAGGACAGGGAATGCAGTGTGAGGGAGAAACCCGTGACCGAGCGCGTCGTACTCGCCTACTCGGGCGGTCTGGACACCTCCGTCGCCATCGGCTGGATCGCCGAGGAGACGGGCGCCGAGGTCATCGCGGTCGCGGTGGACGTCGGCCAGGGCGGCGAGGACCTGGACGTCATCCGCAAGCGCGCCCTCGCCTGCGGCGCCGTCGAGGCCGAGGTGGCCGACGCCAGGGACGAGTTCGCCGAGGAGTACTGCCTCCCCGCGATCAAGGCCAACGCCCTCTACATGGACCGCTACCCCCTGGTCTCCGCGCTCTCCCGGCCGACCATCGTCAAGCACCTCGTCGCCGCCGCGCAGAAGCACGGCGCCACCACCGTCGCCCACGGCTGCACCGGCAAGGGCAACGACCAGGTCCGTTTCGAGGCCGGCATCGTCGCCCTCGCCCCCGACCTGAAGTGCATCGCCCCGGTCCGCGACTACGCGATGACCCGCGACAAGGCCATCGCGTTCTGCGAGGACAAGGGCCTGCCGATCGCGACCAGCAAGAAGTCCCCGTACTCCATCGACCAGAACGTCTTCGGCCGGGCCGTCGAGACCGGCTTCCTGGAGGACATCTGGAACGCCCCGATCGAGGACGTCTACGAGTACACCCAGAACCCGGCCACCCCGCGCGACCCCGACGAGGTGATCATCACCTTCCAGGCAGGCGTCCCGGTCGCCGTCGACGGCCGGTCCGTCACCGTCCTCCAGGCCGTCCAGCAGCTCAACGAACGCGCCGGCGCCCAGGGCATCGGCCGGATCGACATGGTCGAGGACCGCCTCGTCGGCATCAAGTCCCGCGAGGTGTACGAGGCACCGGGCGCCATCGCGCTCATCACCGCCCACCAGGAGCTGGAGAACGTCACCGTCGAGCGCGAACTCGCCCGCTACAAGCGCCAGGTCGAGCAGCGCTGGGGCGAACTGGTCTACGACGGCCAGTGGTTCTCTCCGCTCAGGCGCGCCCTGGACGGCTTCATCGACGAGGCCAACCAGTACGTCACCGGCGACATCCGGATGACCCTGCACGGCGGCCGCGCGGTCGTCACCGGCCGGCGCTCCGAGCAGTCCCTGTACGACTTCAACCTCGCGACCTACGACACCGGCGACACGTTCGACCAGGCCGCGGCCAAGGGCTTCATCGACATCTACGGCCTGTCGTCGAAGATCGCCGCGAAGCGGGACCTGGCCTGAGCGGCCTGAGTACCGTTGGCACGGTTGGCACACCCACACCCTCTCTAGGAGCAGCGCAAGTGAGCAGCAACAGCGGTGACGTACGGCTCTGGGGCGGCCGTTTCGCCGACGGTCCCGCCGAGGCCCTGGCCAAGCTGTCCGCGTCCGTCCACTTCGACTGGCGGCTCGCCCCGTACGACATCGCCGGTTCCCGTGCGCACGCGCGCGTGCTGCACAAGGCGGGCCTGCTCACGCAGGACGAGCTGACCCGGATGATCGCCGGCCTCGACCAGCTCGAAGCCGACGTGGCCGACGGCTCCTTCGTCGGCACCATCGCCGACGAGGACGTCCACACGGCTCTGGAGCGCGGCCTCCTGGAGCGCCTCGGCCCCGACCTCGGCGGCAAGCTGCGCGCCGGCCGCTCCCGCAACGACCAGGTCGCCACCCTCTTCCGCATGTACCTGCGCGACCACGCCCGGATCATCGGCGGTCTGATCGCCGACCTCCAGGACGCGCTGATCGGTCTGGCCGAGGCCCACCCGGACGTGGCGATGCCCGGCCGCACGCACCTCCAGCACGCCCAGCCGGTGCTCTTCGCCCACCACGTCCTCGCCCACGTCCAGTCCCTGTCCCGGGACGCCGAGAGGCTGCGCCAGTGGGACACCCGCACGGCGGTCTCGCCGTACGGCTCGGGCGCGCTGGCCGGAAGCAGCCTCGGCCTGGACCCGGAGGCGGTGGCGAAGGACCTCGGCTTCGAGCACGGCAGCGCGGGCAACTCCATCGACGGCACGGCGTCCCGCGACTTCGTCGCCGAGTTCGCCTTCATCACCGCGATGATCGGCGTGAACCTCTCCCGGATCGCCGAGGAGGTCATCATCTGGAACACGAAGGAGTTCTCCTTCGTGACCCTGCACGACGCGTTCTCGACGGGCTCGTCGATCATGCCGCAGAAGAAGAACCCGGACATCGCGGAGCTGGCCCGCGGCAAGAGCGGTCGCCTGATCGGCAACCTCACCGGGCTCATGGCCACCCTCAAGGCCCTCCCGCTCGCCTACAACCGCGACCTCCAGGAGGACAAGGAGCCCGTCTTCGACTCCTGCGACCAGCTGGAGATCCTGCTGCCCGCCTTCACCGGCATGATGGCCACCCTCACCGTCCACCGCGAGCGCATGGAGGAACTGGCCCCGGCCGGCTTCTCCCTCGCCACCGACATCGCCGAGTGGCTCGTCAAGCAGGGAGTCCCCTTCCGGGTCGCCCACGAGGTCGCGGGCGAGTGCGTCAAGGTCGCCGAGGCAGAGGGCAAGGAACTGGACGACCTGACCGACGAACAGTTCGCGAAGATCTCCCCCCACCTCACCCCCGAAGTGCGCTCCGTGCTGAACGTCCCGGGCGCCCTGGCCTCCCGCAACGGCAGGGGCGGCACGGCCCCGAGCGCGGTAGCGATTCAGCTGGCCGAGGTGAAGGCGGACGTGGCGGCCCAGCACGCATGGGCTACAGCCAAGGAGAAGCGTTAAGGGCAGCGCCCCTGGGGGCGCGGGGCTGTATCCGGTGTGCGGCTCCGCCGCGCGGGTGCGACAAGCCATGGCGAAAGCCGCACGCGCCGACGCGCAGAACCACCCGAGCTCCGAGGCGCCCTGCTCCCTCAGCGGAGCGTCATCGCGGGTTACGTTGGTCGATAGCCGTACCGGAGCCGACCGAAACGGAGCCCGCGATGCCCTTCGCCCGCCTCGCCCAGGCCACCACCCCCACCTGCCACATCGGCTTCGGCCTCGCCGCAGTCGGCCGCCCCGGCTACATCAACCTCGGCCGTGAGTCCGACCTCCCGGAGGACCGTACGGTCGAAGCCCTGAGGCACCGCACACACGAACTCCTCGACGCCGCCTACGCACAGGGCGTCCGCTACTTCGACGCCGCCCGCTCCTACGGCCGCTCGGAGGAGTTCCTCGCCGCCTGGCTGGACGCCAACCCCGGCGTGAACGACGTGGTCATCGGCAGCAAATGGGGCTACACCTACACCGCCGACTGGTCCGCACAGGCCGAGCGGCACGAGGTCAAGGACCACAGCACGACCGCCTACGACCGGCAGCGCGCCGAGACCGATGCCCTGCTCGGCGACCGCCTCGATCTCTACCAGATCCACTCCGTGACCCCCGATAGCCCGGCGCTCACGGACAAGGAACTCCACGCGAGGCTCGCCGAGGCCGCCCGCGGTGGCCTCACCGTCGGCTTCTCCACCAGCGGCCCCGACCAGGCCGCCGCCATCCGTGCCGCGCTCGCCGTGACGGTCGACGGCGAGCCCCTCTTCCGTACCGTCCAGTCGACGTACAACGCCCTGGAGACCTCGGCCGCCCCCGCGCTCGCCGAGGCCCACGACGCCGGCCTCACGGTGATCGTCAAGGAGGGCCTGGCCAACGGCCGACTCGCGGAGCCGTACGCACCGGACGCGCTCAAGGAGGTGGCCCGGGAGGCAGAACTGGGCTGCGACGCCGTCGCCCTCGCTCTGGTCCTGCGACAGCCCTGGGTCGGCGTCGTCCTCTCCGGCGCCGCCACGGTGACCCAGCTCGCCTCCAACCTGCACGCGCCCGCCGTCGACCTCGACGAGGACCAGCTGTCCCGGCTGGCCGCACTGGTGGAGGAGCCGGCCGCGTACTGGGAGCGGCGCGGGCAGCTGCCCTGGCACTGATAAGGACCCGGACCCGCATACCCAGCCGCCATGAGTCACACATGCCCACTGTGAGACATAGATGTCTCACATGGGTTATGGTTGTCTCATGGCCGTCGATCGTGACCACGTACTGCGCAGTGCCGCAGCCCTGCTGACCCGCAGATCCACCGCGACCATGGACGAGGTCGCCAAGGCCGCCGGGATCAGCCGCGCCACCCTGCACCGGCACTTCGCCGGCCGAGACGCGCTCGTACGGGCGCTGGAGTCGCTCGGCATCGCCGAGTGCGAGGCCGCCGTGGACGCGGCCCGCCTGGACGACGGCCCCGCGGCCGACGCCGTACGCCGCCTCGTCCGCGAGCTGGAGCCCGCCGCCGGACTGCTCGCCTTCCTCTACAGCGAGAACCAGCTGTTCGAGGGCGAGCAGCTGAACGAGGGCTGGTCCCGGCTGGACGACCGGATCTCCGCCCTGTTCCGGCGCGGCCAGCTCAGCGGCGAGTTCCGCATCGACCTGACCCCGGTCTGGCTCACCGAAGCGCTCTTCGGCCTGCTCGCCTCCGGCGCCTGGGTCGTGCAGAGCGGCAAGGGCGCCCCGAAGGACTTCCACCACATGACCACCGAGCTACTGCTCGGCGGCGCACTGCGAAGAGAGGAATCATGACCAGCACCCTGCGGCCGGCGACGACGACCGAGGCGGTGAAGCGCCCGGGCCGCTGGCTGGCGCTCTCCGTCCTCGTCCTCGCCGTGCTGCTGGTGGCCGTGGACGCCACTGTCCTCGGCCTCGCGACCCCCTACATCAGCGAGGACCTGAAGCCCTCCGGCACCCAGCTCCTCTGGATCGGCGACGTCTACTCCTTCGTCATCGCCGGACTCCTCGTCTCCATGGGCAGCCTCGGCGACCGCATCGGCCGCAAGCGGATCCTGCTGATCGGCGCCACCGCGTTCGGCGCGATATCCGTCCTGAACGCCTACGCCGCCACGCCCGAGCTGATGATCGCCGCCCGAGCCCTGCTCGGCGTCGCGGGCGCGACCCTGATGCCCGCCACCCTCGCCCTGATCCGCAACCTCTTCCACGACCCGCGCGAACGCAGCCTGGCCGTCGGCATCTGGGGCGCAACGGCCTCCGCCGGCACCGCGGTCGGCCCGATCGTCGGCGGGTTCCTGCTGGAGCACTTCTGGTGGGGCTCGGTCTTCCTCATCAACCTGCCCGTGATGGCGGTCCTGGTCCTCGTCGGCATCAGGATGCTGCCGGAGTCCCGCAACCCGAACGCCGGCCCCTGGGACCTGCTGAGCGTCGTACTGTCGCTGCTCGGCATGGTCGGCGTCGTCTACGCCGTCAAGGAGACCGCGTCGCACGGCGTCGGCTGGGAGCCGCTGGCCGTGGGCCTGCTGGGCGCCGCCGCGCTCCACGGCTTCGTACGCCGCCAGTTGACCCTGCCGGCCCCGCTCCTGGACATGCGCCTGTTCCGCAGCCGCGGCTTCAGCGGCGCCGTCCTGGCCGACCTGCTGACCGTCCTCGGCCTGTCCGGCCTGGTGTTCTTCCTCTCCCAGTACCTGCAACTCGTCCAGGGCCGACGCCCGTTGGAGGCGGGCCTGGCCGAACTCCCGGCAGCGGTCGGCGCGGTGGCGGCGGGCCTGGTCGCCGGTCGCGCGGCCCGCCGCTTCTCGGTCCGCGCGGTGGTCTCCGGCGGCCTCGCGGCGGTCGGCCTGGCCCTGGCCGCCCTCACCACGATCCACGCCTCCACCGGCTACCCGTTGCTCGGCGCCGCCCTCCTGGTCGTCGGCATCGGCGCCGGCTTCTCCTTCACGGTGACGGCCGACGTCATCCTGTCCTCCGTACCGAAGGAACAGGCGGGCGCCGCCTCCGCGGTCTCGGAAACGGCGTACGAACTCGGCGCCGCCCTCGGCATCGCGGCCCTCGGCTCGATCGTGACGGGCGTCTACCGGGGCTTCCCGTCACCAGCCGGCACACCGGCCGCCGCCCACGAGTCCCTGGGCGGCGCGGTGGAAACGGCGAGAACACTGCCGACGGACACGGCCCAGGCGCTGCTGTCGTCGGCACGCGAGTCCTTCGTGGACGGGCTCACGATCGCGGCGGGTGCAGGGGCGGCGGTCCTGCTGGCCGCAGCGGTGGCAGCGTGGTTCCTGCTGAAGAACCAGCACCTGGAAAACGCGGGCTGAGGGCCGCACCCCAAGGGGCGCGCGGAACGGCGCGACCAGCCCCCACGGCGCCGCACCCGGCAACGAACCCCTAAGCCGCCTTGGCCTTGGTCGCATACATGTCCACATACTCCTGCCCGGACAACCGCATGACCTCAGCCATCACCGAGTCCGTCACCGCCCGCAACACATAACGATCCCGGTCCATCCCCTCGTACCGGGAGAACTCCATCGCCTCACCGAACCGCACCGTGACCCGCCCCGGCCGGGGAATACCCCGCCCTCCCGGCTGCAACTTGTCCGTACCGATCATCGCGAAGGGAACCACCGGCGCCCCGGTCATCAGCGTCAGCCGCGCGATGCCGGTGCGCCCCCGGTACAGCCGTCCGTCGGGCGACCGCGTGCCCTCGGGGTAGATGCCGAACATCCTGCCCTCCTCCAGCACCCGGCGCCCCGTCATCAGCGCCGCCACACCGCCGCTCGCACCGTCCCGGTCCACCGGGATCATGCCGACGCCGGTGAAGAACCAGGCCATCAGCCGGCCCTTGAGGCCCTTGCCGGTGACGTACTCGTCCTTGCCGATGAAGAACACCTGCCGCTTCGTCACCAGCGGCAGCACGATCGAGTCGATGAACGTGAGGTGGTTGCCGGCCAGGATGACCGGTCCGTCGCCCGGGATGTGCTCCACGCCCTCGACCCGGGGGCGGAACATCAGGCGCATGACCGGTCCGAGCACTGCCTTGATGAGCGCGAAGCGGGACAACGGGCCCTCCGATGCCAAGGGATAGCGGTATGAGTCTGTGCAGGTGAGGACGATACTCGCGGTCCCGGGGGTGGCGCACATCGGGTCCATGGGGCTTCACCGATGCCTTACGAACAATTGACGTGGCCTTGCCCCGGGCGTCGTCGGGGAAACACCGCGTCACATGGCTGGAACGACACCCACCATCACCCGTGTGTTCGACCCGGCGCTTCCCTTACGTCATGTCCACGCCCCTACGATCGGCCCGCACCGACCCAGAGTCGGCGGCAGGAGGCCCCATGGGAACGCAGGAGTCGAACGAGCAGGTACCCACGACCGGACGGCGGGCCCTGCTGGGCGCCGCCGTGCTCGGCGGGGCCGGAGCGGTCCTCGGACTCTCCGGCACGGCGAGAGCCGGCGAGGCCCGGCACGGCGGCGGGCTGAAGAGCCTGCCGGTACCGACGATCATCGGCCACCGCGGCGCCAGCGGCTACCGCCCCGAACACACCTTCGGCGCCTATGAACTCGCCCTCGACATGGGCGCCGACATCGTCGAGGCCGGCGACCTGGTGCCGACCAGGGACGGTCACATCGTCTGCCGCCACGAGCCCGAGATCGGCGGCACGACGGACGTCGCGGACCATCCCGAGTTCGCCGACCGCAGGACCACCAAGACGCTCGACGGGGAGACCGTCACCGGCTGGTTCACCGAGGACTTCACGCTCGCCGAGCTGAAGACGCTGCGCGCGACCGAGCGCATTCCCGCCAACCGCCCGAACAACACCCTCTACAACGGCCGCTGGGAGATCCCCACCTTCGAGGAGGTCCTCACGTGGCAGGACGAGCAGACCCGTAAGCGCGGCAAGCAGGTCTGGATCTACCCGGAGACCAAGCACCCCACCTACTTCCGCAAGCTGGGCCTCGGCCTGGAGGAGCGGGTCGCCCAGCTGCTGCGCAGGCACGGCAAGCACAAGAAGAACGCGCCGGTCGTCCTGCAGTCGTTCGAGCCGAGCAGCATCCGGCGTCTCAGCAAGCTGGTCGACACCCCGCGCGTCGTCCTGCTGTGGACGGCGGACAGCCGCCCTTGGGACTTCGAGGAGAACGGCGACCCGCGCACCGTCGCCGACCTGATCACCCCCAAGGGCCTGAAGGAGATCGCCTCCTATGCGCACGGCATCGGCCCGACCCTGGACCTGATCATCCCGAAGGACGCGCACGGCAACCTCACCCGGCCGACCACCCTGGTCGAGGACGCCCACGCGGCGGGCCTGATCCTGCACCCGTACACGTTGCGCAACGAGAACCCCTTCCTGCCCGCCGACTTCCGCAAGGGCACCGGCCCGGACGCCTACGGCGACGTCTTCGGCGCGTACCGCGCCTACTTCGCCACGGGCATCGACGGCGTCTTCACCGACCAGCCCGACACGGGCGTGCTGGCCCGCGAGGACTACGTCAACGCCTGACGTCCCCGTTGGAGTGACGCCGGGCCGCCCCGGGCAACCCACGCCCGGGGCGGCCGCGTCGTGCCCCACGTGACCACCCCTCCCCACAGGGGGGCGAACCCGTCCCCCGACCACGCCCTGCTGGCCGCCCTCGCCCCGCTGCTCGCCGCCGAGGCCGGCGCCGAGGCACACGCCACCGGCACCGAACCCGGCGATCTGGAACAGGCCGTCTGGCTCCGCTTCCTGGAACGCCTCGCCGGCGACGACGGGCCGCCGCACGACCTCCCCGGCTGGCTGCGCCGCACGGTCCGCGCCGAGTCCCGCCGCACCCGCCGTACGGCCCGCCGCGAATGTCCGTACGACATGTACGACACCGATCCCGCCGACGACCGCGGGCGCGACCCCGAACACCTGGCCGTCAGCGCCGCCCGCCGCCGCGCCCTGCGTGAGGCGGTGCGCCGGCTGCCCGGCCGCTGCCCGCGTCTGCTGGAGGCGCTGCTGTCGCCGAGGGACCTGACCTACCGGGAGATCGCGGGGGAGTTGGGTATCTCACAGGGCTCTCTGGGGCCGGAACGTTCCAGATGTCTGGGATGTCTGCGTCGTTTGCTCGCACCGGAGGTTGCGGCCGGCGGAGCGCGGGGATAGGAGTGAGGTACGACAGGTGATCAGGTGAGCGGGAGGCATGCGCACATGGGCATGAGCGTGACCATCTCGGCGGCGACCGACCGGGATGCGGAGCAGATCTTCAGGCTGCAGTACCTGTGTTTCCAGAGCGAGGCCGCGCTGTACGGCAACTACCGCATCGACCCGCTCGTCCAGAGCCTGGACTCGGTCCGCCAGGAACTCGCCGCGGACTGCGTCTTCGTGGCCCGCCTGGGCGACGAGGTGGTCGGCTCGGTCCGCGGCCACGTCACCGAGGACGGCGCGGCCGCCATCGGCAAGCTCTGCGTCCACCCCCGCCTCCAGGGCCACGGCATCGGCGCCAGGCTGCTGCGCGCGGCCGAGGCCGCGCTGGTTGAGGAACGCGGCGCCAAGAAGTTCCGCCTCCACACCGGCCACCGCAGCGAGGGCAACCTCCGCCTCTACCGCCGGGTCGGCTACGAGACGGTGGGCAGGGCCGAGGGCACCGACGGCGTCCCGATGATCGTCCTGGAGAAGGAAGCGGGAACTTACGCAGCGACGGCGTGAGGTCCGGCCCGGAAGGGGCGCGGGGCTGCGTCACTGTGCGGCTCCGCCGCGTGGGCGCGATCAACCACAACGGCGCAGCACCCGCACACGTCCTCAACCGCCCTGTCGGGTCCGCGCCTTCCGCAACCAGTGCAAGGCCGAGAACGGCAACAGCACGGGAATGAACAGATACCCCATCCCATAGTCCGACCACACGGTCGCGTCCGGAAACGCTGACGGTTCCACCAACGTCCAGGTGCCGACCGTCAGCACCCCCACCAGCTCGGCCGCGCAGCACACCCGCGCCGCCCTGCGGGCCGTCTCGCCGCCCCGCACCAACGTGTACGTGATGAACCCGTAGACGACACCCGCCACCGCCGACAGCGCATAGGCCAGCGGCGCCCGGTCGAACTCCGTCGCGATCTGGTACGCCGACCGCGACACCGCTCCCACGACCATCACGCCGTACAGCCACACCAGAAGCAGCCCCGGCCCGCTGATGAGCCGCGCCGGCCTCTGCCCCGTCGCCGCCACCTCAGCCTCCCCAGATGTCATAGAGCCGCACCTCCAGCACGGCCAGCACCACCCCGGACGCGGCCACGGTCACCGACCCCCACCGCGTCCGCTCGGCCAGCGACATGAACCCGGCCGCCGGCACGCACGCGAACGCGCCCAGCAGATACGCCACGAAGATCGTCGTGCCCTGCCCCGGCTTCTCGCCCCGCGCCAGCAGCACGATCCCGACCGCCAGCTGAACCAGTGCCAGCACCGAGACCACGGCCATCCCGATGAAGTGCCAGTCCTTCGTCGGCTGGTCACGGTAGGCCGCCCAGCCGCACCACGCGGCGAGCAGCAGCGCGGCGACACCGGTCACCAGCGTCACGGCATTGAACATGCAGCGACCTTATTACGGGGGCAACGGCACCTCCCGCCCGGGATGACCCCCGTGGCGTCGGCCACAATCTGTCCAGGGCCGTCCAGTATGCGGACACTCGGGCCGGATCAGCACCGTACGTCTGCTTTACTGATCGCATGACCACGACGAGCCACCGCATCTCTGCGACCGAGGCGACCATGACGCCCGGTGCTCGTTGTCTGTGTCGAATGTGCGCCTTCTAGAGGGCCCCTGCACCACTCCCTGAGTCTCGCGCCCCGAAGCGAGCCGTCGTGGCATGTCCGTACGCCGCTTGCCGTACGTGACCAAGCCGCCCCGCGCACACACTTCCCCCGTACCCGGGCACACCCACGCCCGCGCACTCGACAGTGACGGAAACCCCAGTGATCACCACCACGGCCTTGACCAAGGTCTACCGCACACGCGGCCGCGAGATCACCGCCCTCGACGGCGTCGATCTGCACGTCCGCGAAGGCGAGGTCTACGGCGTCATCGGCCAGTCCGGCGCCGGCAAGTCCTCGCTGATCCGCTGCGTCAACCTCCTGGAGCGCCCCACCTCCGGCACGGTCACCGTCGCCGGACAGGACCTCACCGCCCTCGCCGGGCGCGGCCCCCGGGCCGGCAAGGAGCTGCGGCGGGCGCGCAGCCGTATCGGCATGGTCTTCCAGCACTTCAACCTGCTGTCCTCGCGGACCGTGCAGGACAACGTCGAACTGCCGCTGGAGATCCGCGGCAGGTCAGTGAAGGAACGTTCCGCCAAGGCGCTGGAACTCCTCGACCTGGTCGGCCTCGCCGACAAGGCCAGGGCGTATCCCGCCCAGCTCTCCGGCGGCCAGAAGCAGCGCGTCGGCATCGCCCGCGCCCTCGCCGGCGACCCCAAGGTGCTCCTCTCCGACGAGGCGACCAGCGCCCTCGACCCCGAGACCACCCGCTCGATCCTCCGGCTGCTGCGCGATCTGAACCGGCAGCTGGGCCTGACCGTCCTGCTCATCACCCACGAGATGGACGTCGTGAAGTCGATCTGCGACTCCGCCGCCCTCATGGAGAACGGCCGTGTCGTCGAGTCCGGCACGGTCAGCGAACTGCTCGCCACCCCCGGCTCCCAGCTGGCCTCCGCCCTGTTCCCGGTCGGCGGCGAGACCACCGGCGCCGACCGCACCGTCGTGGACGTCACCTTCCACGGCGAGGCCGCCACCCAGCCGGTCATCTCCCAGCTCTCCCGCACCTACAACATCGACATATCGATCCTCGGCGCCGCCATCGACACGGTCGGCGGCCTCCAGATCGGCCGCATGCGCATCGAACTGCCCGGCCGCTACGAGGACAACGTGGTGCCCATCGGCTTCCTGCGCGAACAGGGCCTCCAGATCGACGTCCTGGGCCAGGAGCCCACCCCGCTGAAGGAAGGTGCCCGACGGTGACCTGGTCCGAGACGCAGCCCCTGCTGGAACAGGCGTGTTGGGACACCCTCCACATGGTCGGCTGGTCCACGCTCATCGCGGTCGTCGGCGGTCTCCCGCTCGGCATCCTGCTGGTCCTCACCGACCGGGACGGACTCCTTCAGAACGTCGTCGCCAACAAGGTGATCGGGCAGGTCGTGAACATCGTCCGCTCCATGCCCTTCATCATCCTGATGGTCGCGCTGATGTCCTTCACCCGCTGGGTCACCGGCACCACCATCGGCCGCGAGGCCGCGATCGTGCCGCTTGCCGTCGGCGCCATCCCGTTCTTCGCCCGCCTCGTCGAGACGGCTGTCCGCGAAGTGGACGGCGGGCTGGTCGAGGCCGTGCAGTCGATGGGCGGCAACACCTGGACGGTCGTACGGAAGGTCCTCGTCCCCGAGTCCCTCCCGTCCCTCATCGCCGGCACCACGACCACGGTCGTCGCCCTCATCGGCTACTCCGCGATGGCCGGCACCGTCGGCGCCGGCGGCCTCGGCGACATCGCCATCCGCTACGGCTACCAGCGCTTCGAGACCGAACTGATGTGGATCACCGTCGCGGTGCTCGCCGTCGTCATCTCCGTCATCCAGTTCGCCGGCGACTACGCGGCCCGCTCCCTGCACCGCCGCGGCGGCCGCTCCGGCCCCGCCCCCCGGCTCCGGCTGCTCAAGGCCGCCACAGCCACCGGCAAGACCGGCTGACCCCCGAACACCCACAGAACTCCCGTCCACCCATGACGGGGTAGCACCACCCCACAGGAAAGGCACTTTTCGTGCGTAACACCGCCAAGATCACCACTGCCGTCCTCGCCGCCGGAGCCCTCACCCTCGGGCTCACCGCCTGCGGCTCGGGCTCCGACTCCCAGGCCGCCGACGACACCCTCACCGTCGCCGCCACCCCCACCCCGCAGGGCGAGATCCTCACCTACGTCAAGGACAACCTCGCGGCGAAGGCCGGCCTCAAGCTGGAGGTCAAGGAGTTCACCGACTACGTCACGCCCAACACCGCGGTCCAGCAGGGCGAGGTCGACGCCAACTACTTCCAGCACCAGCCCTACCTCGACGACTTCAACCAGAAGAACGGCACCGAGGTCGTGGCCGTGCCCGGCGCGACCGTGCACCTGGAGCCGCTCGGCCTCTACTCCCGGAGCGTCAAGAAGCTCACGGACCTGAAGAAGGGCGCCACCGTCGCCCTGCCGAACGACACCACCAACGAGGCCCGTGCACTGAAGCTCCTGGAGGCCGGCGGCCTCATCGAGCTGAAGGACGGCGTCGGCTACGACGCGACCCCGAAGGACGTCACCGCCAACCCCAAGGGCCTGAAGTTCAAGGAGCTGGAGGCGGCGCTGCTGCCGCGCTCCCTCGGCGACGTCGACGCCGCGGTGATCAACGGCAACTACGCCCTGGAGGCCGACCTCAGCCCGGCGAAGGACGCCCTCGCCGCCGAGTCCCCCAAGGACAACCCGTACGGCAACTTCCTCGCCGTGAAGAAGGGCCACGAGAACGACCAGGCCGTGCAGCGGCTCGCCGAGCTCCTCACCTCGCCCGAGGTGAGGAAGTTCATCGAGGACAAGTACGACGGCGCCGTGGTCGCGGCCTTCTGACCCCCTGTCACCCCGCTCGGGGTCCACTCGTTCACAACGGGCGGACCCCGCAGTGCGGTTCGGTGCTTTCATGCTGCATGCTGGGCAGTTCAGCAGGCCCTGAAGGCTCTTTCGAAGGTTACGGAGCGGCGCATGACTAGCACCTTCCCCACCATCTCCATCAGCACGGAGCGGTTGGTGCTGCGTCCCCTCGACGAGGACGACGTGCCCGCACTGGCCGAGATGATGAACGACGAGCAGGTCGGGGCCTGGACGGACGTCCCCCAGCCGTTCACCGAGGACGCCGCCCGCACCTGGATCACCGAGTACGCGCCCACCGAACGCACCGCCGGCCGCGGCCTCGACCTGGCCGTCACCGAGTTCCTGACCCAGCGTCTGGTGGGAGTCGTCCAGCTCGGCAGAACCAACTGGCACGTCCGGTCCACCGAGTTGTCGTACATCGTCGCCCCCTGGGCCCGCGGCGAGGGCTACGCCTCCGAAGCCGCCCTCGCCACCGCCCAGTGGCTGTTCACCGACCAGAAGCTCGAACGGATCGAGCTGCGCACCGCCGCCGACAACACCGCCTCCCAGCAGGTCGCCCAGAAGATCGGCTGCATCAGCGAGGGCGTCCTGCGCAACGCCTGCATAGCGCGCGCCCGCACCGAGGACGGCGGCTGGACCGAGGTGCGCACCGACTACATCGTGTGGAGCCTGCTCCCGGAGGACCTGGAGGGCGCGGCCGAGCAGCTCACCGAGAGCGGCGGCTACGCCTCGTACACCGACTGGAACTGACCCCCCGGTCGGGCCCGCTCTGCCGAGCCCCGCACACCCGGCCGGGGTACCCTCACGGAGCCCGCCCGACGACCCTGCGCGACATCCCTGGAGACTGACGACGATGGCCGACCGCGTCACGGTGATCGGCTGGGACGGCTCACCGCTGACCGCTGCGGCACGCTCCGCGCTGGGCGCCGCCACCCTTGTGGCCGGCGCCGCCCACCACCTGTCGCTGCCCGAGGTGCCCGCCGGCGCCGAACGCATCCGGCTGGGCAGCGTCGCCCTCGCCGCCCGACGGATCGCCGCCCACCGCGGCAGCCCGGTGGTGCTCGCCGACGGCGACCCCGGCTTCTTCGGCGTCGTACGGACCCTGCGCGCACCCGAGTTCGGCCTGGAGGTGGAGGTCGTCCCGGCCGTGTCCTCCGTGGCCGCCGCGTTCGCCCGCGCCGGGATGCCCTGGGACGACGCCCAAGTGGTCGTCGCGCACCGCCGCACCCTGCGACGCGCGGTCAATGTGTGCCGCGCCCACACCAAGGTGGCGGTCCTCACCTCCCCGGGCGCCGGACCCGCCGAACTCGGTCTCCTCCTGGAAGGCGTCCACCGCACCTTCGTCGTCTGTGAGGAACTCGGCACCGCGCGCGAACAGGTCAGCGTCGTCACCTCCGACAACGCCGCCGACCACACCTGGCGCGACCCGAACGTCGTCATCGTCATCGGCGGCGGCGTGAGCGCGGGGGAGGGCTGGATCGCCGGCCGTGACCCGGCTGCCGGGCCGCGCGGCTGGACCCTGCCCGACGAGACCTACGGCGGCGGACTCGGCGAGGGGGAGACCGAACTGCTGCGCGCCGCCCAACTCGCCCGCCTCGGGCCGCGCGTCGGCGACCTCGTCTGGGACATCGGCTGCGGCAGCGGCGCCTTCGCCACCGAGGCGGCCCGGGCCGGCGCGGCCGTGCTCGCCGTGGACCGCGACCGGGCCGCCTGCGCCCGGACCGACGCGACCGCCCGCCGCTTCGGCGTCCAGCTCCAGATCGTCCAGGGCACCGCCCCGCACGTCCTGGAGAGCCTGCCCGAACCGGACGTCGTCCGGGTCGGCGGTGGCGGAGCGGCCGTGGTCTCGGCTGCCGCCGACCGCCGCCCGCGACGCATCGTCACCCACGCCAAGTCACGCGACGCCGCCGAACACGTCGGCCGCGATCTGGCCGAGCACGGCTACCGCGTGGAGTGCGCGCTCCTGCAGTCCGTCGAACTCGACACCCGGGCCTGGACGGAGACCGAGCGGAGCGTCGCGTTCCTGCTCAGCGGGGTTCTCCCGGATCGCGCCCCGTGATCCTGTTGTCGTACCGCGCGCGGTAGGCTGGCCGATCGTCGTACCGCTTTCGGGCACCCGGCACCTCGTCGGTCAATGTCCGGAAAACGCATCTGTTTTGGGGTGCGTGTGGTACGGCAGAAAGCGGAGGACGCGCAACGTGGCGCAGTCCACAGCGGAGCGTCGCGGATCATGCTGTCGCGATGGCAGAACGGCCGCGACAATGCCACTGAATGGCTTTGTCGTCTTTTCCGGCGGGTCGTTCGTGCCGCTGGGCACGGACGCTCGTTCTTCACTACGGGGCGGTCGGTGCGCCGTTCCGGGTGAGCTGGTCGTAGAAGCACTAACCGATGGGCGAGGGGTACGCATGACCGACACCGGCCAGGTTCCGGGCGAGGGGCTGCCGGAGAACGCAGGCACGGTGGAGCAGCCGGGCGTCCAGGCGCCCGGTGCGTACGCCTACGTCTCCGAGACCACCGCCGAGGACGAGGACCTGCTGCTCCCGGGCTCCGGCGGCGCCTGGGGCAACGAGGTGGCGCCGCCCGCGCCGGAACCGGTCGTCGAGGCCGTGCACCAACCCGCTCACGAGCCCGGCCCGCACGAGATGTCCGGCCGCGACAGCGGCTCCGTCGACCTCAGCGCCGTCCGGCTGCCCGGCCCGACGTCGGCGACGCCGCCCACGGCCCCGACGATCCCCATCCCGCCGACCACCCCCCGCCGCCCGCTGCACCTCGGCCCGCCGATCCCCAACGCCTCCGCCAGCCCGGTCCGCTCCCTCGCCGACCGCGGCCCCGCGGGCGTACCGGCCCGCCAGCCGGGCCCCCCGACCACCGGCCCCGAGTACCTCGACGTCCCCCCGACACGCGACGCCACGCCGCAGGGTGCCGCGCCTTGGGGAGCGCAGGGGGCGGTTGCTTCGGGGGCTGTGCCACCGGCAGGCGCGGCTTCCGGAGCTGGGGCTGCCGTGACCGCGGGCGCGGTGGCTCCTGGGGCCGTTGCTGCCGGGCCGGTGGCCGCAGGGGCGACGGCTGCGGAAACGGTTGGCCCGGCTGTCGGCGCGGTGCAGGAACAGCCCGAGCCGGTGGGCGCGGCCCAGGCCGTGGTGGCCCGCGTCGCGACGGAGGCGATTGCCGCGACGGCTCCGCAGGGCGCGGAGACCGCGCAGAGCCAGGACGGCGAGGGGACCGTGCCCGTTGCCGAGCAGGCCCCCGAGGGCGCGCAGGTGAGCGGTGTGCCCGTGGAGGCGAGCGGCCAGGGGCAGGGCGCCGACCCGAGCGCCGATGGCGCCGTGGCCGAAGTCGCCCAGGGCATCGACCCGAGCGCCGATGGCGCTGTGGCCGATGCGGCCGAGGGCTCCACTCCCACCGCCGATGCGGCACAGACGGACGCCATGGCGGTGCCGACGCCGGAGTCCGGGCAGGGTCCCGAGGCGGTCGCGCAGCCTCCGGCTGCGGAGACGGGCGTGCCCGAGGCCGGCACGCCCGGCGCCGTTGACGACGTACAGGTCACCGAGGGCGTTGCGGAGGACGCCGTTCACGCTGCCGGGGACGTTGCGGCAGGCGGTGAGGAGGTTGCTCAGACGGTTGCCGCCGAGGGCGCTCGGGCTGCCGCGGCCGAGGATGTGCACGCTGTTGTCGCCGGGGCTGCTCAGGCTGATGTGACTCAGGACGCTGTGGGGACTTTGGGTGAGGGTGCTCAGGCGGCTCCCGCCGAGGGCGCTCAGGCAACTGCGGCTGACGGTGCTCAGGCGGTCGTAGTCGATGGCGCGCAAGCTGTTGCGGCCGGGGCTGGTCAGGCGGCTGCGGCTGAGGGCGCTCAGGCGATTGGGGCTGACGGTGCTCAGGCGGTCGTAGTCGATGGCGCGCAAGCTGTTGCGGCCGGGGCTGGTCAGGCGGCTGCGGCTGAGGACGCTCAGGCGGATGTGGGTGAGAGCGCTCAGGCTGCCGTGGCCCAGGACGCGCAGGCCCCGCATGACGCTGTGGCCGATGCGATGCAGACGCCCGAGGCCGATGGAGCGCCCACGGCAGAGGGAATCGCGGCCGACGCTGCCGCCCAGGACCCCGAAGCCGCTGTGGCCGAGGCCGCCCAGACGCCCGAGGACGTAGCGCCCGAGGCCATGCCGGCCGACCCCGACGCCCAGGCTCCCGACATCGCCGGGGCCGCAGCGCCTGCCGCCCCTGACGCTTCCGCCGCTGCGGCCCCCGACGCGCCTGCCGCCCCTGACGCTTCCGCCGCTGCGGCCCCCGCAGCGCCTGCCGCTGCGACCGCGGACGGCGCCACGACGGCCGAGGCCGCCGTCGCTCCCGAGCTCACCGCGGCCGGCGTCGCCCCTACGGCCCATGCGACCCCCGCCGAACACTCCCAGGCCCCTGCGGCGGGCACGGCCGAGGCCGCTGCTCCCGCCGCCCCCGAGGCACCGGTAGTTGCCGAAACCGCGCAGCCGTCAGCGCCCGGCGCGCCCGTTGCCGGGGCACCCGCTCCTGCCAATGCCGCTGCTGTCTCTGCGGCCGGTGGCCCGGAGGCCGTCGCGTCCGAAGCTCCCACCGCCGCTGTCTCGGCAGCTTCGGTCACCCAGGAGGCCCCCATGGCTGCCGTTGACGCTCAAGCTGCGGCGGCCGGTGACCCGGAGGCCGCCACGCCTGCCACCGCGGCCGCCCCCACCACCGCAGAGGCGCCCGCGGCCAACGCTCCCGAGGCAGCCGTCGCCGCGGCCGCCACCCCTGCCGTCGCCCACGCCCCGGCGGTCGACGCTCCGCAGGCCGCCGACGCCCTTGCCCCTGCGGCAGTCACTCCGGCAACCCCGAAGGCCCCAGCCCCCGTCGAGGCCCCCACCCCAGCCCCGGCCGCCCCTGCCGAGGAACCCTCGGCCCCAGAGTCCACCGCTGAGGAGGCGGCCACCGCACCCCAGCCCGGCGACGCCACCGCGCCGCCCACCGCCGCTCCCGCCGACGCCCAGGACGCTCAGGCCCCCGCCGTCGCGCCGCCCGCCGACACCTCCGTAGCCCCCGAGCCCCAGCCGGACGCCACGGTGCCCCAGGCGGAGACCCCGGACCCGGCAGCCGTCCAAGAGGCGGACCCGACGTCTCACAACCCGAACACCACCACCCCGACACCGGACCCCGCGGCCGCCGCCCACCCGGAGCACACCGCCCCCACTCCGCAGCAGCCGCAGGCCCCCACCGCGGAGCCGCTCGCAGCGCAGACACCGCCCGCCGCCGCGCCCGACGCCCCGGACCCCGTGGCCCCCGAGCAGCACCCCGCCGGCCCCGTGCACCTGCCCACCGGCGGAGCCCCGCAGGGCACCGGCGTCCCCATGGAGCCCCGCCCCGACCAGCCGCTGGGGCAGTTCGTACCGGTCGAGGGCACGGTGCCCACCACCCCGCACCTCGCCCCGACCCCGCCGCACCCCCTCGCCGTCCCCCCGGACGCGCCGCAGGGGCCCGTCGCCACGGTCCCCGCACCCCGCGCGGCCGACCCGGCCTCCGCCCCGGCGACCCCGGACGCGGAGCCCGACCCCGAGATCGCACAGAGTCCGGAGGACCTGGAAACCAGGGCCGCCGACCACGACGAAGAAAGCAGGGCCGCCGTGGAAGAAGTCCGAGAGTCCACCGGCCCCGCGGCACCGCCCTACGACGACGCCGAACGCGAGGCCGTCCTCAAGGTCATGCGGGAGCGTCGGGACATCCGCAACGGCTTCCGCAGCGACCCCATCCCGCACGAGGTCCTGCTCCGGGTCCTCGAAGCGGCCCACACCGCGCCCTCCGTCGGCCACTCCCAGCCGTGGGACTTCGTCGTCATCCGCTCGGCCGACACCCGCCGCACGATGCACGAACTGGCCATGCGCCAGCGCGAGGCGTACGCCAAGTCGCTGCCCAAGGGCCGGGCCAAGCAGTTCAAGGAACTGAAGATCGAGGCCATCCTCGACACCCCGGTGAACATCGTGGTCACCGCCGACCCGACCCGCGGCGGCCGCCACACCCTGGGCCGGCACACCCAGCCCCAGATGGCCCCGTACTCCGCCGCCCTCGCCGTGGAGAACCTCTGGCTCGCCGCCCGTGCCGAGGGCCTCGGCGTCGGCTGGGTCAGCTTCTTCGACGAGCGTGAGATGGTCCGCTCCCTCGGTCTGCCCGAGCACCTGGAGGTCATCGCCTACCTGTGCGTCGGATACGTCGACGAGTTCCCGGACGAGCCCGAGCTGATGCAGGCCGGCTGGTCCAAGCGCCGCCCGCTGTCCTGGGTCGTCCACGAGGAGACGTACGGCCGCCGCGCCCTGCCGGGCGAGGAGCCGCACGACCTGCTCGCCGAGACCGTCGCCCAGATCCGCCCGCTGGACGCCAAGGCGCTCGGCGAGGCATGGGAGCGGCAGAAGCGCATGACCAAGCCGGCCGGCGCGCTCGGCATGCTGGAGATCATCTCCGCCCAGCTGTCCGGCCTGTCCCGCCAGTGCCCGCCGCCGATCCCGGAGCCCGCGGCCGTCGCGATCTTCGCCGGTGACCACGGTGTGCACGCCCAGGGCGTCACCCCCTGGCCGCAGGAGGTCACCGCCCAGATGGTGGCCAACTTCCTCGGCGGGGGAGCGGTCTGCAACGCCTTCGCCGCCCAGGTCGGCGCGGAGGTCTGCGTCGTGGACGTCGGCGTCGCCGCCGACCTCCCCGCCACCCCGGGCCTGCTGCCGCGCAAGATCCGAGCCGGTACGTCCGACATGACCACCGGCCCCGCGATGACCCGCGAGGAGGCCAAGCAGGCCATCGAGGTGGGCATCGAGACGGCCCGCGACCTGGTCGCCGCCGGCAACAAGGCCCTCCTCACGGGCGAGATGGGCATCGCCAACACGACCGCCTCGGCGGCCCTCATCTCCGTCTTCACCGGCGCCGACCCCTCCGAGGTCACCGGGCGCGGCACCGGCATCAACGACGAGACCCTCGCCCGCAAGACCGAGGTCGTCCGCCGCGCCCTCGAAGTCCACCAGCCGGACCCGGCCGACCCCATCGGAGTCCTTGCCGCGATCGGCGGTTTCGAGCACGCGGCGATGGTCGGCCTCCTGCTCGGCGGCGCCTCCCTGCGCACCCCGGTGATCCTGGACGGCGTCAGCGCCGGCGCCGCCGCCCTGGTGGCCCGCGCCATCGCCCCCGAGGTCCTGGCCGCCTGCATCGCAGGCCACCGCAGTGCCGAACCCGGCCACGTGGCCGCCCTCAACAAACTCGGCCTGCGCCCCCTGGTCGACCTCGACCTCCGTCTCGGCGAGGGCACCGGCGCCCTCCTCGCCCTCCCCCTGGTCCAGAGCACGGCCAGGGCGATGCACGAGGTGGCGACCTTCGACTCGGCGGGTGTCACGGAGAAGTAGCGGCTACTGCCCCGCAGGCAAGGGGGCCCCGGCACGACAGCGCCGGGCCCCCGCCAACGTGCCGTGGCTGTGCCCGGCCACGCTGCCCAGCCACCGGACACCCGATCCCCCAGATCCCCCCGCCCCGTAAAATCCGCACGTCAGGGCCACCGCACCACCGCCACAAGAGGAGCCGCCCCTCATGGCCGAACACCCCGCCTACCCCGTAGGTCTCCGCCTCACCGGCCGCCGGGTCGTCGTCCTCGGCGGCGGCCAGGTGGCCCAGCGCCGCCTCCCGGCTCTCATCGCATCCGGCGCCGACATCCGCCTCGTGTCCCCCGAAGCGACCCCCTCCGTGGAAGCGATGGCGGACACGGGTGAGATCACCTGGGAGAAGCGCCCGTACACCGACGGCGACCTCGCCGACGCCTGGTACGCCCTGATCGCCACCAGCGACCCCGAAGCCAACGCCGCCGCCTCCGCCGAAGCGGAGCGCCACCGCGTATGGTGCGTCCGCTCCGACGACGCCGAAGCCGCCACCGCCTGGACCCCGGCCACCGGCCACAGCGAGGGCGTCACGGTCGCGATCCTCACCACCGACACCAAGTCCCGCGACCCCCGCCACACCGCCGCCATCCGCGACGCGGTCGTCGAGGGCCTGCGCGACGGCACCCTGGTCGCCCCGCACCACCGCACCCGCACCCCCGGCGTCGCCCTGGTCGGCGGTGGCCCCGGCGACCCGGACCTGATCACGGTCCGCGGCCGACGCCTGCTCGCCGAGGCGGACGTGGTCATCGCCGACCGCCTGGGCCCGCGCGACCTGCTCGCCGAACTCCCGCCGCACGTCGAGGTCATCGACGCGGCGAAGATCCCGTACGGTCGCTACATGGCCCAGGAGGCCATCAACAACGCCCTGATCGAGCACGCCAAACAGGGCAAGTCGGTGGTCCGCCTCAAGGGCGGCGACCCGTACGTGTTCGGCCGGGGCATGGAGGAACTGCACGCCCTCGCCGAGGCCGGCATCCCCTGCACCGTCGTCCCCGGCATCTCCAGCTCGATCTCGGTACCGGGCGCGGCCGGCATCCCGGTCACCCACCGGGGCGTCGCCCACGAGTTCACGGTGGTCAGCGGCCATGTCGCGCCCGACGACGAGCGTTCCCTGGTCGACTGGCCGTCCCTCGCCAAGCTCACCGGCACCCTGGTGGTCCTCATGGGCGTCGACAAGATCGGGAAGATCGCCGAGACGCTCGTCGCGCACGGCAAGTCCCCGGACACCCCGGTCGCGCTCGTCCAGGAGGGCACCACGGCCGCCCAGCGCCGCGTCGACGCGACCCTCGCGACGGTCGCTGAGACCGTCCGCGCCGAGGACGTGAAGCCCCCGGCGGTCATCGTCATCGGCGAGGTCGTCACCGTGGGCCCCCGCAGGTCCGGCTGACCGTCGCGCGGCCTTCGCGTAACCGCCGGTAACAGAAGTCGTGCCGAGCCGTTGGCACCGTACCCAGGACAAGGCAGTATCACCCTGTGGCCGATCTCATCACCGTTGAGGACCCCGCCGACCCGCGCCTGCGCGACTACACCGGACTGACCGACGTCGAGCTGCGCCGCAGACGCGAGCCGGCCGAGGGCCTGTTCATCGCCGAGGGCGAGAAGGTCATCAGACGGGCCAAGGACGCCGGGTACGAGATGCGCTCGATGCTGCTGTCCGCGAAGTGGGTCGACGTCATGCGCGACGTCATCGACGAACTCCCGGCACCGGTCTACGCGGTCAGCCCGGAACTCGCCGAGCGTGTCACCGGCTACCACGTCCACCGTGGCGCACTCGCCTCCATGCAGCGCAAGCCCCTGCCCACCGCCGCCGAACTCCTGCGCTCGGCCCGCCGGGTCGTCGTCATGGAGTCGGTCAACGACCACACCAACATCGGCGCCATCTTCCGCTCGG
This sequence comes from Streptomyces sp. NPDC018693, assembly GCF_044391385.1. Classification (NCBI taxonomy): domain Bacteria; kingdom Bacillati; phylum Actinomycetota; class Actinomycetes; order Kitasatosporales; family Streptomycetaceae; genus Streptomyces; species Streptomyces sp. NPDC018693. The sequence goes on from NZ_JBIRZZ010000006.1 coordinate 268,754, forward strand.
CGGCCGCCCTCGGCATGGACGCGGTCCTGCTCTCCCCGGACTGTGCCGACCCCCTCTACCGGCGCAGCGTGAAGGTCTCGATGGGCGCGGTCTTCTCCGTGCCGTACGCCCGCCTGGACACCTGGCCCAAGGGCCTGGACTCGGTCCGCGAGGCCGGCTTCGGCCTGCTCGCCCTCACCCCGGACGAGAAGGCCAAGAGCCTCGACGAGGTGGCCCCGCACCGGATGGACCGCGTCGCCCTGATGCTCGGCGCCGAGGGCGACGGCCTGTCCACCCAGGCCCTGGTCGCCGCCGACGAATGGGTCCGCATCCCCATGTCCCACGGCGTCGACTCCCTCAACGTGGGCGCGGCGGCCGCGGTCGCCTTCTACGCGGTCGCGACGGGCCGTCCGCAGGCGTAGGGCTCAGCCGGAGACCAGGTCCCGCGGCGGCTCCTGCGCCGACCGCACCTGCCCCTGCCGCACGACGTCCCGTACGGCGGCGTCTCGTACGACGTCGGGGTCGCCGCCGAGAGCCCGCGCGGGCCCCTGACAGCCCTGCACGACGCCGATGCCGAGGGCGACCAGCAGCGTCACCACGACGAAGACGAACAGCCGCTGCCGCAGCAGCCGAGGATTGGCGGGCCGGCGCCCGGTCCCGGTCGGCCGGGGCGCCGAACGCCCGGTGCCGCTGCGGGGCGCGGGCCGGCCGCCGGTGCCGGGACGGGTGTTGCGGGCGGCGGGCGTGTTCCTGCCGGCGGGCGTGTTGCGGGCGGCCGGGGTGGGGCGAGGCCCGTTCCCACGGGACGACGGGCCACCGCCGCGCGGGCCACCGCCGCCGCGCGAGGGGACCCCGTTCCTTGCGGACGCCCCCGACCCGCGCGAGGACGGCGACGACGACACCCCGCCCCGGGGCGCCGACGTCCCCGGCCCGCCACCCGGCTGCCGCTGCCCGCGGTCCGGGTACGTGTCGGACAGCCGCCCGGTGGGCCGCTCCGCCTCACCGCCGCGCGGCACGGGCGGCCGGGGATCGGCGAGCCCCTGGGCCTCACGTGCGGCGATCTCCTTCAGCCGCAGCGACAGATCCAGCGTGCTGGGCCGTTCCTCGGGATCCTTCGCCAGACAGGCGCGTACGAGCGGAGCGAGCGCGTCCGGTACGCCGTGCAGTTGGGGCTCCTCGTGCACCACCCGGTACAGCATCACCTCGGAACTGCCGTGCCCGAACGGCGAGTCGGCCATCGAGGCGTACGCGAGGGTGGCGCCCAGCGAGAACACGTCGGTGGCCGGGGTGACCGCGGCCCCGCGCACCTGCTCCGGGGCGAGGAAACCGGGGGAGCCGACGGCGGTCCCGACATGCGTGAGCGTGGAGGCGCCCGTCGCCCACGCGATACCGAAGTCGATGATCCGCGGCCCCTTGGGGGACAGCAGGATGTTGGAGGGCTTGAGGTCCCGGTGCACCACACCGGCCTCGTGCACGGCGACGAGCCCCTCGGACAGCGCGGCCCCGATCGAGGCGGCCTCGGCCGCGCCGAGGGGACCCTCGTCGATGACCTTGTCGTGCAGAGACGGCCCGGGCACGTACTGGGTCGCGAACCACGGCCGGTCGGCCTCCAGGTCCGCCGCCACCAGCCGCGCGGTGCAGCCGCCGCGGATCCTGCGCGCGGCCGAGACCTCCCGCGCGAAACGCGACCGGAACTCCTGGTCCTCCGCCAGGTCGGGCCGGATCACCTTCAGGGCGACGCGCTGCCCCTTCTTGTCGGAGCCCAGGTAGACAACGCCCATCCCGCCCGCGCCGAGCCGTCGGTGAAGCCTGAACGAGCCGACGACGCGCGGGTCCTCGCGCCTCAGGCGCATCATCGCCATGTTCATCCCCGCTGCCCGGTCCGTGTGACGTGGCACAGCTTACGTTTCCACGGCCACTCGCGCGCAGAGGCCGCGCCCTCTCGTCCCGATCGATTGTCAGTGCCGGGTGGGAGACTTGAGGGGTGGTCAGGGAGCCGGGAAGCAGGCGCCCCTTGGCTTCGCAGTGACCTCAACCATCCGTCACGGAAGGGGGATTGAACGCGTGAAGGGTGACCGCGTGGAGATAGTCGTGGACGCCGGGGACACGACACGGACCTATGAGGTGGTGGCCAGCAGAGCGGGCCGCCGGGTGGAGACGGCGGTGCGCAGGGGGGTGGTCGAAGTGAGCGAAGTCACGCGCAGCGGGACCGTCGTCCGCACGGCGCGCTTCATGGCGAACAGGGTGCTCGCCCTGGTCGAGCAGCCGGTGCCGCGGGAGGACGGCACGGAGAAAACGGGCAGGACCGGGCACCCCCTCCGGGAAGACCCCGAGACCTAGGACCTCGTCTCCAACCAGGGGAGTACACCGCAGGTCACGGCTCATCCTGCGGGAGGCCCGGCAATCGGTACGAGGGCATGACGCCCGCCGGTTCCCGGGAGCCTAGATTTGAGGTCAAGCGGCGGGTGCAGCACTCGTCCCCCGAGGTCAGACACCCGCCGCTGCCAAGGACAACCACAACGGTCAGGAGAGGGACCATGGCCCAGACGGCACCGCGGACAGCGCTCCGCACGGAGGGACGCGAAGCGCACCACTCCCGCCGCCAGGGCCGCCGCCACCCGCTGGTGGCGACACTGATGGCCCTTCCCCTGGCGGCCCTGCTCCTGCTCGTCTTCGACGGCTGGGAGACAGTGGCCACACAGGCGTCGTCCGTGGGCGAGATGCTGGGGCGCTGAGCGGCGACCCCAGGCCCGGAAGAGCGGTCCGGGCGGGGACATCCACCCATGAAACCCCGTGGGGACGGGGGTGCGGCGGACGGCAAAAATGCCGGCGCAGCTGGGGAGCTGCGCCGGCATTGCTCTGCCCCCACACCGCTTCCGCAGCCGCCGGAACAGCGGACATCCGCCCGCGGCAGGGCCCTTGCTCGTTCCGCCCGCCTGACAGGCACCGACACTCGCCGCACCCACGCGCAACCGCCTCCCCAGCCCAGTCCCACCCAGCACCGGCCTCCTTCAGCCACCGCGGCTGCGGGCGGTGGTGCCGCTGGGGGTTGTCTCACCCTGCGGTGGCCTCGTTGACCGCCGTAGCTGCGGGTGACGGCTTCTGCAGTCCGGTCCGCCCGGTGCCGGTCTCCTTGAGTCGCCGTAGCTGCCGGCGGTGCTGCTGGGCTCGTCCCACCCTGCGGTGGCCTCGTTGACCGCCGTAGCTGCGGGCGGTGGTGCTGCTGGGCTCGTCCCACCCTGCGGTGGCCTCGTTGACTGCCGTAGCTGCGGGCGGTGGTGCTGCTGGGCTCGTCCCACCCTGCGGTGGCCTCGTTGACCGCCGTAGCTGCGGGCAGTCGTGCCGCTGGGGCGGCACGGGTGGGCGCAGCGGCACCCCGTCGCGCCGGGCTGCGCACCCACCCCCGGCCAGCGGCAGCCGACCCGCACCTCAAGGCCCCGGCCAGCCGCAGCCGACCCGCGCACGTCCTCCCTCCACGTACCCTCGCCAACAACCCCACCGCACCTCAGGGAGCCCCATGCCGCCCACCCCCTTGCTCCCAGCCCTCACCACCCGCGCCCGCACCGCCGCCCACCCCCTCCCGACCCCCACCCCCTGCGTCTGCGGCACCGCCACCCTCGCCGACCGCCCCGACGCCACCGTCGTCCGCCACGCGAACACCGTCGCGAAGGCCCACGCCCCGGACACCGACCCGTCCCTCCTCACCGCCCGCCTGACCACCACGACCCACCTCCCCGGCATCCTCCTGCCCCCGCTCACCCCCACCCCGGCCCCCCTGCACGGCCGCCTCGTGACGTTCTGGCCGTACGGCACCCCGGTCGACCCGGACGACCCGGACGCGGCCCCCTGGGAAGCCGCCGCCACCCTCCTCGCCCGCCTGCACCGAACCCCCGCTCCGCCCACCGCCCCGCTCCCCCCGATGCGCGGCCCCGCCAAGGCGGCCCAGGCCGTCGCCCTGCTGCGCACCAGCGCCCCCGACCACCCGGCGACCGCCCCGATCGTCGCCGCCTGGACCACCCTCCCCGCCTGGGCCCGCGCCGAGTCCCCCATGCCCGACACCACCACCCTCTGCCACGGCGACCTCCACCTCGGTCAGCTCGTCCGCCACCCCGCCCCCGACGGCCCGTGGCACCTGATCGACGTGGACGACCTCGGCACCGGCGTCCCCGCCTGGGACCTCGCCCGCCCGGCCGCCTGGTACGCCTGCGGCCTCCTCCCACCGGAGGACTGGGCCCGTTTCCTCACCGCGTACCGCGCCGCGGCCGGTCCCGCCGTACCCCCGCAGGACGGCGACCCCTGGCCCGCCCTCGACGTCCCGGCCCGCGCCCTCACCGTCCAGAGCGCCGCCCGCGCCGTCACCAAGGCCATCACCGCCGGGCGCCCCCTGGACGAGGTCGAGCAGTGCCTGGTCGACGCCTGCTCACGCATGGGTTCCGTTCCCCCGCAGTTGACGGCACCCTCCACGACGTAGGCTGCAACCAGCCGCAGCCGGGCAGAGTCTGTCCTGGCGACATGTGAAGCAGGACCGACCGGCGAGGAGTTGAGCCGAAGAATGCAGTGTCCGAAGTGCCACGCCCCGATGCACACGTACAACCGCAACGGTGTCCAGATCGAGCAGTGCAGCAACTGCCGGGGGATCTTCCTCGACTACGGCGAGCTGGAGGCGCTGACCCGCCTGGAGTCCCAGTGGTCCCAGTCAGCCCCGCCGCCCCCCGCCCCGCAGGCGTACCCGGCGTCCCCGCCCGTCCCGCCGCCCGGCCCGGCCTGGGGCGCCCCGCACGGCGGTCACCACGGCGGTCACTACGGCCACCACCGCAAGAAGGGCTTCGGCCGCATGCTGTTTTCCAGCTGAGCCGCACAACAAGAAGCCCCCGGCCGTACGAGACGGCCGGGGGCTTCCTGGCGTGTGGACGATACTGGGATTGAACCAGTGACCTCTTCCGTGTCAGGGAAGCGCTCTCCCGCTGAGCTAATCGTCCGCAGGCTGTGACCCGTGAGTCACAGACAGTGCGCGATACTGGGATTGAACCAGTGACCTCTTCCGTGTCAGGGAAGCGCTCTCCCGCTGAGCTAATCGCGCGGGTGGGATCTCCGAGAGACCCAGGATCCGAAGATCCAGTGGACGATACTGGGATTGAACCAGTGACCTCTTCCGTGTCAGGGAAGCGCTCTCCCGCTGAGCTAATCGTCCTTGGAGGTGGAGACGGGATTTGAACCCGTGTAGACGGCTTTGCAGGCCGTTGCCTCGCCTCTCGGCCACTCCACCAGGAGTGTAGGGGATCGGGGCGACCCCTTCTTCCTTCGAGCGGACGACGAGGCTCGAACTCGCGACCTCAACCTTGGCAAGGTTGCGCTCTACCAACTGAGCTACGTCCGCTTGTCGTTTCGGTCCGCTCCCGCGTCCCGGCGACGTGTTGAACTCTAGCGGATTCCTGGGCCAGCACAAAAACGCGTTTGCGCAGCGTGCTGCGCCGCGCCCCCTCGCCGACCTGGTCAGGCCCCCTACGGGACACGCCGGGGCCACCCCCTGGACACCGCCCTAGACTCGACAGCGTGCTCCACCTCCCTCCTCTCGCCCGCTTCGGCGACCGCGTCGCCACCGGCCTCCTCGACGTCACGAGCGACCCCGCGGCCCTGGACTCCACCGGTTTCTGGGCGGTCGCCGCGGACTACGAGGGCCGGCTGACCTGCGCCCGCTTCGCGGATGTCCGCAGGGAGCCCGTGCCGGCGCCCGCGCCGGGCACCTGGCGGGGGCCGCAGGCGGGTGACTGGACGTCATCGCTCGACCGCGCCGCGTACACCGCGGGCGTGCGCCGCATCCGTGAGCACATAGCGACCGGCGAGGTCTACCAGGCCAACCTCTGCCGCGTCCTGTCCGCGCCCGTGGACCCCGGCGCCGACGTGGACGCCCTGACCGCGCTGCTGGCCCGCGGCAACCCGGCGCCGTACGCAGGAACGATCCGGCTGCCGGACCACGGCGTCGAGATCGCCACCGCGTCCCCCGAACTCTTCCTGCGCCGCGACGGCCGGGTCGTCGAGTCCGGCCCCATCAAGGGCACCGGACGCACCGAGGCGGACCTCCTGGAGAAGGACTACGCCGAGAACGTGATGATCGTGGACCTGGTCCGCAACGACATCGGCCGCGTCTGCGCCACCGGCAGCGTCACCGTCCCCGACCTGTGCGCCGTGGAGAAGCACCCCGGGCTGGTCCACCTGGTGTCGACGGTCCGCGGCGAGCTGAGCGACGGCGCCGGATGGCCCCAGCTGCTAGGCGCAGCCTTCCCGCCCGGCTCGGTCACCGGCGCGCCCAAGTCCAGCGCCCTGCGGATCATCGACGCGCTGGAGACCGCGCCCCGCGGCCCGTACTGCGGCGGCATCGGCTGGGTCGACGCCGACCGGGGAACCGGCGAGCTGGCCGTCGGCATCCGCACCTTCTGGATCGACCGCACCGCCGACGGCGCGGCCGTACTGCGCTTCGGCACCGGCGCCGGCATCACCTGGGGGTCCGACCCCGAGGGGGAGTGGCGGGAGACCGAACTCAAGGCGTCCCGGCTGCTCGCGGTAGCGTCGGGGGCACATGACGTGAGCGGAGAGGACCTGGAGAAGTGAAGATCTGGCTCGACGGCGGGTTGCGGGACCTCGAGTCCGCCCGTGTCTCCGTCTTCGACCACGGGCTGACCGTGGGCGACGGCATCTTCGAGACGGTCAAGGCAGTGGACGGCAGGCCCTTCGCGCTCAGCCGCCACCTCGACCGGCTCACCCGCTCCGCGCGCGGCCTCGGCCTGCCCGACCCGGACCTCGACGAGGTCCGCCGCGGCTGCGCCGCCGTCCTGGAGGCCAACCCGATGCCGCTGGGCCGCCTGCGCATCACCTACACCGGCGGACACGGCCCGCTCGGCTCGGACCGCGGCGAACACGGCCCCACCCTCGTCGTCGCCCTCGGCGAGACCACCCGCCGCCCCGACTCCACGGTCGTGGTCACCGTCCCCTGGACCCGCAACGAGCGCGGCGCGCTGACCGGCCTGAAGACCACGTCGTACGCCGAGAACGTGGTCGCCCTCGCCCGCGCCCACCAACAGGGCGCCTCCGAGGCCCTGTTCGGCAACACGGTCGGACAGCTCTGCGAGGGCACCGGGTCGAACGTCTTCGTCGTGCTCGACGGCGAGATCCACACCCCGCCGCTCGCCTCCGGCTGCCTCGCGGGCATCACCCGCGCGCTGACGGTCGAGTGGACGGGAGCCAAGGAGACCGACCTGCCGCTGGACGTCCTGGGGCGGGCGGAGGAGATCTTCCTCACCTCGACCCTGCGCGACATCCAGGCCGTCCACCGCGCCGACGACCGTGAACTCCCCACCACCCCGGGCCCGGTGACCGCCAAGGCCATGCGCATCTTCGAGGAGCGCTCCGCGGACGACCTGGACCCCTGACCGGCGGGAAGATCCGGGAAGGCCCGGTGAAAACAGGCTGACTGCGGCCGCGTCACCGGGTAGAACACCCGTGATGACCACGACCCTGCGGCCGACCGAGCCGCTTCAGCACAACGCCGACGGGACCCGTTCACGCCACTACCAGGTCTGCGTGAACGGCCGTCCCGTGGGCGCCCTGCACCTCGGCACGCATCCCGCCTTCGGTGATTCCGTGGCCCGGATAGCCGACCTGCGGATCGAGGAGCCGGACCGGCGCCGTGGCCGGGCCACGGTGGCCGCGCTCGCCGCGGAGGAGGTGGCGCGCGGCTGGGGCTGCCGGCGCATCGAGGCGACGGTCCCCCAGGACACCGAAGCCGCACTGCGACTCGTCACCGCCCTGGGCTACGTCGTCCGCAACCGCCTCATGGAGAAGACGCTCGGCGACACCCCGCCCCGGCTGCCCCAGGGCAGCCTGGCCCGGCCCATGACCGAGGCCGAATACAGGCCCTGGCTGGACAAGAGTCACGTGGGCTACATCCGCAGCTGGGTCGAGCGCGGCGTCCCGGAGGCCGAGGCCCGCGTCAAGTCCGAGCGGGACCACGCCGCGCTGCTGCCGGACGGCCCGCGCACCCCGAACGCGTGGCTCAGCGTCCTGGAGCACGAGGGAGCCCCGGTGGGCACCCTGTGGCTCGGCATCCGCGACGGCCGCCCCTACGTCTACGACATCGAGACCTACGCCGCCCACCGCGGCCGCGGCCATGGACGCACCATGATGCTGCTGGCCGAGGCCCAGGCGATCGCCGCCGGTCACCGGACCATCGGCCTCAACGTCTTCGCGGGGAACACCCCGGCCGAGCGGCTCTACGAGTCACTGGGCTACGAGACCCAGCAGTACACCGTGTACAAGGCGCTGTTGTGACGGCTGACGGCAGGGGTGAGTGAAGGCTGAGGTGACGGCAGGGGCGGCCGCGCTGATGTGACCGCCGCGCGGCGGCCCGAGGCGAGCCTGTGCCGCCCCGGCCGGTCAGCCGTTCTGACCGGCGAGGAGCCGGTCGGCGATCTCCTCGATGCGCTCGCGCAGCCCCTCCTGGCTCTTGCCGCCGTCGAGACGCTCCCCGTCGATCACATAGGTCGGGGTGCCGGTCACGCCGATCGCCTTGCCCTCGGCCTGGTCGGCATCCACGATCAGGATGTGCCGGCCGTCGATCAGTGCGGTGTCGAACTCCTCGGCGTCCAGCCCGAGTTCCCGGGCCACCTCGACCAGGAAGGGTTCTCCCGTACGGTCCAGCTCCTCGACCCGGCCGAGCACGGCCTCCACGTACGCCCAGCCCTGCCCCTGCTCGGCGGCCTCCTCGGCGGCCTGCGCGGCGGCGAAGGCGTGCTTGTGCTTCTCCAGCGGGAAGTGCCGCAGCCGCAGCTCCAGCCGGTCGCCGTAGCGCTCGCGCAGGGCCCGCAGATCGGTGAGGGCGGTACGGCAGTCAGGGCACTGCAGCTCGCACCAGACGTCGAGGACGGCGGCCGCCCGGGCAGCGGAGGCGGCAGGGGAGGCGGCAGCGGAGGAGGAGGCGGGGGAGGAGTCGTTCATGCCTCCAGTCTCCCAGCCATGACCCCGGCCCCCCAATCCGGACCGCCGCCGACCGGCACCTGCGGAGGAGACGACCCGGAGATGTCCCTGATGTCCGCCGGGACCATGGCCCGCGGGGCCCGCAGAGGTGCACGATGGAGGGGACCGGATGCGCCCTGCCCGTTCATGCCCGCCTTGTCTCCTGTCTGGAGGACCGGATGATTGCCGAGACCGTCTGTTCCGCCGTCGCCGCGGCCGGCCTGGGCATCGCGGCGGTCACGGCCTACCGCAAGCGGTTCCTCGCGGCCGCCCGGATCGCCGCCTACGCGCTGGTGCCCCTGGGACTGGTGATGACGGGCGTGGTCGAGTGGGTCGCCGACACCGCCTTCAGCCCCGTGGCCTGGGCCGGCTTCGCGGTCCTCGGCGCGGCCTGGGGGCTGTTCGCGCTCACCCGCGCCGTCGAGCGCCGCAGGGGCGTCGGCACCCGCAAGGAGCGCAGAGCCGCCCGAGCCGACAGGAGCGAGGCGGTGGCCCCCACGGCCTCGGCGCCCTCCCTCGGCCCCGCCACCCGCCCTGCGGCCAGGCCCGCCGGCACACCCCGCGCGGACGCCTCCGACGACTTCAGCGACATCGAGGCCATCCTCAAGAAGCACGGCATATGAATCGACACAGACGAGCCGCGGGCGCGCGGAAGTGATCACCGCCTGAAAAGGGAGATCACGCAAACAGCGACATCCCGGTCACGACCTGGGTGCTGATCGCGTCATGGTGCCCGGCTGCGTCATCATCGCCGCGAGATGCTGGACACGTCACAGAGCGATGCCGCGCCGCAGCAGGACGAGCCGCGCGGATGCCTCTTCGCCCTTTCCCAGCCACCGCTGATGATCTTCCTTGCGGTGATCGGGTGTCTGTTGCTCATGGCCGCGCTGCACGATCTGCTGCTGCTCTGAGCCGTACCCGCGGTCCCCGGCGCCACCCGCCGGGGCCGCGTCGGCACCACGGCGCCGAGCCGGGCGTCTCCCGGCCGGCTCAGCCAGCCGCTTCCTTGCGCCGGGCCCGGTAGGCCGCGACATGCAGACGGTTGCCACAGGTGCGGCTGTCGCAGTACCGGCGCGAGCGGTTGCGGGAGAGGTCGACGAAGGCCCGCCGGCAGTCCGGTGCCTCACAGCGGCGCAGCCGCTCCTGCTCCCCGGCCACCACGAAGAACGCCAGCGCCATGCCGCAGTCGGCCGCCAGATGGTCGGCGACGGACGCGCCCGGCGCGAAGTAGTGCACATGCCAGTCGTACCCGTCGTGATCCGTGAGTCTGGGCGTGGTCCCGGCGGCGGCGACCAGCTCGTTGATCAGTCCGGCCGCGGTACGGGCGTCCGGAGCCGCGAAGATACCGGCGAACCGCCCGCGGACCTTGCGCACCGCCGAGAGGTCGAACTCGGACAGCGTGCCGACGTCACTGATCTCGTGCTTGAGCACGAACTCCGCGAGGGCGCCGACGTCCGGCAGCCCGTCGGGTGTCGTGTCGTCCTCCGGTGCGGTGTTCACCAGATCCACCACGGCATCGAGGGCACACCGGGTGTCGTGGGTGATCAGCACGATTCGCTCCCTGGCCTGGCGACGGGCGGGCGCCCGCCGATGCTGGCCGATGGTAGCCGCACCGGCGCGCGGATCCACCAGGAGTGGGCCGCGGGCATGCGGACACCGCACCACGGATCACACGGATCTGCGTGGCACGGCGTCGGCGTCTGAGGTATGCGGTTGTCCGGACCCGGACCGTCTCCCCGAGTGGACGGCGCCGGGCGGCTCGCTCCGAAGGGCGCGGTCTAGCTCTCCGCCAGGATGTGAGACAGCTCCTGATCGAGGTCGAAGTGCCGGTGCTCCGTGCCCGGGGGCACGGCGGCGTCCGTGCGCTTCAGGAAGGACTCCAGTGCCCGCGCCGGGGCTTCGAGCAGGGCCTCGCCCTCGGGAGAGCTCAGGGCGATGCAGACGACGCCCTGACCGTGGCTGCGCGACGGCCAGACGCGGACGTCGCCGGTGCCCGTGGGCCGGTGCAGGCCCTCCGCGAGGAGGTCGCGGGCGAACACCCACTCGACGGTCTCCTCGGCTCCGGTGTGGAAGGTGGCGTGCACGGCGTAGGGGTCGGCCGTGTCGTACCGCAGGCCTGCGGGGACAGGCAGGGAGGACTCGCTCGACACAACGAGGCGCAGGTGCAGCTCGCAGCTGACCGTGGTGTTCATAAGCGCCAGGGCCTTTCGCTCAGTGTGCGCTCGGGGATTCGCACGTCGGCGAAATCGACATGCCACCTACGGTGCCGTTGTAAACCCCTCTGCGTGTTTTGCGTGTCTTTACGTAACTCTTCCGGCCGAGGGTGCGTTCTGCGGGTACGACCATTCCGGTGACCAGTTTCTCTCCGGTAGGGTTTGGACGCATGAATACGGGGAGTGACGAGCCGGGCGAGGTAGCCGTGGCGGTGAACGATGTGAAGGCGGGCAGGGCGACGGAGGAGCGGGAAGAGGCGGCCCAGGGGCTGGGCTCCCGGGCGCCGGAGTTCATCAAGGCACGCCGTGTGCTCCACCTGAGCTGGCAGGTGGGCGTCTTCGTGGTCGGCCTCGCGGTCGTGGTCGCCGGCATCATCATGCTGCCGCTGCCCGGACCCGGCTGGGTCGTGATCTTCGGCGGCATGGCGATCTGGGCGACCGAGTTCGTCTGGGCCCAGCTGGTGCTGCGCTGGACCAAGCGGAAGGTGACCGAGGCGGCCCAGCGCGCCCTGGACCCGAGGGTGCGGCGCCGGAACATCATCCTGACGTCGATCGGCCTGGTCGTCATGGGTGTCATCGCCGGCATCTACCTGTGGAAGTTCGGCCTCGTCATGCCGTGGAAGATCGAGAACCAGTGAGCGGGGTGGGCGCGGTGACCGCCTGAGCGTGGTCACAGGAACCCCCTGACATGGGGTAATGTTCTTCCTGCGCCCGGGCGATTAGCTCAGTGGGAGAGCGCTTCGTTCACACCGAAGAGGTCACTGGTTCGAACCCAGTATCGCCCACCCGGCACGGCGGCCCGCCTGCGACAACGCAGCCGGGCCGCCGCCGTATGCACCGACCTCGGCGCCACGCGCGTCTGTACCGTTCGCCGCCCCGCGCCACCGCTTGCGCGGCTGCTTTGATCCACCGCGCCGTCCCTGCACTGCACCTCCATGGCCGTCTTTCTGTCGCAGGGATTGGAGCATGGAGCCTTCCGGCGGATGTGACCCGCCTCCGCGCTGCCCGCCCCGCCCGACCCGCACCACCGCCGTCTCCGTCCGCGCCCCTCCGGTCCATCCAACCGCCCCTCCGCGCGAACCCGCCCGGCCGCGTCGGACCGACCCCGCCGACCGCACGGTCCTCCCCCCACCCGCCGCTCCACCCCGCTGCCCGGCGCTGCCACCTCCTCGTCAGATTTCGGTCGACACCTCAACTCGCCTTTCTCGTTCGGTACTTCGGCCGCACCGCCCTCACCTGCACGTTCCTCCCCGAGGCTGTGCCACCTCGCCGGCGCCGTGCTCGGCTGCCGTCGACCCGGCCCGCGAGAAATTCCTGTCCGAATCATTGACGCTCCCTCAACCCCCTCGTACCTTGTGCCAGCAAGCGCTTTCTTGAAACGATTCATGCAGCAGCGACGATGCTGCGGGGAGGGGGCCCGACCGTGGGAACCAGCAGGAATGTTGAGAGGCGTACGATCCTGAAGGCGGCCGGGGCCTCCGTGGCCACCCTGGGCCTGGCCGCCACGACGGCCTGCGGCGGGGACAGCGACACGTCCTCCGACGGCACGGTGACGATCCGTTACGCATGGTGGGGTTCCGAGGACCGCGCCCAGCGCATCAACAAGACCATCGAACTCTTCGAGAAGAAGTACCCGAAGATCAAGGTCAAGACCGACTTCCAGCCGTACACCGATTTCTGGAAGAAGTTCAACACCCAGGCTTCCGGCGGGAATCCGCCGGACGTCTTCCAGAATGCCATTGGATTCCTGCGCAAATACGACGCGAAGAATGTGCTGTTGGACCTCGGCGAGCAGGTCGAGGCGGGCAACCTTTCCACGGAGGGCTTCCGCGCCGGTCTGGAGAAGTTCGGCGAGATCGACGGCAAACTGCTCGGCGTGCCGGTCGGTTCCAACTCCATGGCCCTCGTGATCGACAAACCCGTCTACACCAGGGCCGGCGTGACGCCGAAGCAGGGCTGGACCTGGGACGACTACATGGCCGCCATGGCGAAGATCCGGGACAGGACCGGGCGCGCCGGTGACACCGGCCCTTACAACGTCATGTACCTGTACGACCTCTACCTGCGCCAGAACGGCAAGGCGTTCTTCACCGAGGACGGACTCGGCTTCACCGAGGCGGATCTGACGGACTGGTGGACGAAGGCGGAGAAGGCCGTCGAGGACGGTCTGTACGCCGACCAGAAGAAGGTCGGTCAGATCAAGCCCAAGTCGGCGGTCTCCGGGGAGATCGCGGCCGGCGAGTTCACCTGGGACAACTTCACCATCCGCTATACCTCCGAGGGCAAGAGCGAGTACGGCCTGGCGCCCATTCCGACCACGGACGGCAAGAAGACCGGCCAGTACCTCGGCTCCCTGATGCTCAGCGCCTCCAAGCGCACCAAGCACCCCAAGGAGGTCGCCCAGTTCATCAACTTCATGGTCCACGACCCCGAGGTCGCCAAGATCATGGGCTACGACCGCGGTGTGCCCGCGACCCAGGCCCAGTTCGACGCGTTCACGCCGACCGACCCGGTGAACAAGGCCATCGCCGAGTACGAGCAGTCCCTCGTCGACTCGGGCGTCCTGGAGCCGATCACCCCGCACCCGAACGGCGCGGACATCTGCGAGTCCGCGTTCCTGCGCATCGGTGAGGAAGTGGGGCTGGGCAGCCGCTCGGTGGGTGATGCCGTCAAGCAGTTCTTCAGCGAGTCGAAGACGGCTCTCGGCAACTGATGGGAACCACCGTGACACACGCCCCTGCGACGGAGAGCCCGACCCAGCGCTCCGAGCCGCGGCACGGTCCGGTGAAGTCCGCGCGCCCCGCCGCCACCAAGCGGCGGGGCCGTCGGGAGAACCTGGCCGGCTATCTGTTCATGTCTCCCTGGATCGCCGGTTTCCTGCTGCTCACAGCGGGCCCGATGGTCGCCTCCCTCTACTTCGCGTTCACCGACTACAACCTGTTCGACGCGCCGAAGTGGATCGGCCTGGACAACTTCTCCGAGATGCTCGGGGACCCGCGCTGGCGCCACTCGGTGCAGGTGACGCTGTGGTACGTCGTCGTCGGCACCCCCCTGAAGCTGCTCCTCGCCCTCGGCGTGGCGCTGCTGCTGGCGCAGAAGCGGCGCGGACAGGCGTTCTACCGGGCCGCCTTCTACGCGCCGTCGCTGATCGGGGCGAGTGTCTCCGTCGCGATCGTGTGGAAGGCGATCTTCTCGGACGACGCGATCGTCGACCGTACCCAGCAGTTCTTCGGGATCGACGTCGGCGGCTGGACCGGCGACCCGGAACTCATCATCTACAGCCTGGTGGCGCTCACCGTCTGGCAGTTCGGTGCGCCCATGGTCATCTTCCTGGCCGGCCTCAAGCAGGTCCCGCGTGAGCTCTACGAGGCGGCCGAGGTCGACGGGGCGGGCAGGCTGCGGCGGTTCTGGAACATCACCCTGCCGATGATCTCACCGGTCCTCTTCTTCAACGTCCTGCTGGAGACGATCCACTCCTTCCAGATCTTCAGCTCGGCGTACATCGTCGGCGGCGGCGCCGGCGGCAACGCCTGCGGTCCGGCGGACGGGTCGATGGTCTACACCTGTTATCTCTATGTCCAGGGCTTCGAGAACAGCCGGATGGGTCTGGCCTCCGCCATGGCCTGGATGCTGCTGCTCGCGGTCGCCCTGGTGACCGCCGTGCTGTTCTGGTCCCAGAAGCGCTGGGTGCACTACGAGGAGGGTGCCCGATGAGCGCACAGGCCACCGACATCACACCGGCCCCCGCGAGCCGAGTCGGCCGCCTCCGGCGGAAGCTGCCCGGCTCCCTCGCCTGGCACATCGGGTCGCTGGCGATCCTCGCGGTGATCCTCTACCCCGTGATCTGGGTCATCGGCGGGTCCTTCAAGAAGAGCGAGGACATCGTCGGCAGCCTGGACCTCTTCCCGAGCGACCCGATCGCCTCGAACTACTCCAGCCTCGCCGACGGCATCGCGGACATCTCGATCTCCACGTTCTTCCTCAACTCGATCTTCCTCGCGGTCGGCTCGGTGATCGGGATCCTGATCTCCTGCTCCCTGACGGCCTACGCCTTCGCGAAGATCAAGTTCGCGGGCCGCAACCTCCTCTTCACCCTCATGATCGGCACGCTCCTGTTGCCGTACCACGTGCTGCTCATCCCGCAGTACGTGCTCTTCCGCAACATGGACATGGTCAACACGTACACCCCGCTGCTGCTCGGGAAGTACCTGGCCACGGAGGCGTTCTTCGTCTTCCTGATGGTGCAGTTCATGCGCAACCTGCCCAGGGAGCTCGACGAGGCGGCCCGCCTCGACGGCTGCGGGCATCTGCGGATCTACTGGTCGATCGTGCTGCCCCTGTGCCGCCCGGCCCTGATCACCAGCGCGATCTTCACCTTCATCAACGCCTGGAACGACTTCATGGGACCGTTGATCTACCTCAACGAGCCCGACAAGTACACCGTCTCCCTCGGCCTGAAGATGTTCGTGGACCAGGAGGGCGTGGCCAACTACGGCGGAATGATCGCCATGTCGCTGGTCGCCCTGCTTCCCGTCCTCGCCTTCTTCCTGGCCTTCCAGCGCTATCTCATCGACGGCATGGCCACGTCCGGCCTGAAGGGCTGAGGTGAGCCGACCATGGCCCAGGCCCGGGTGAAAGCGCCCAAGGAGTCGCTCTTCGCCGAGCGGTTCGCCGTCTTCGCCGAGTGTCTGCTCACGGGGGTGTGGATCGCCGTTGTCTCGTTGGGCGTGGTGACCTACCCGGCCGCCTTCGCGGCCGGCGCCCGGCATCTGCGCCGTCGTATCGCCCATGAGGGCGGCGGCTGGCGGGAGTTCGCCGCCGACTTCCGGGCCGCCGTGCGCGGCGGCTGGCTCGTCGGGCTCGCCGGGTGGGTTGCCGTGGCCGTGGCCTGGGTGGACATCCAAGCCGTACGGGCCGGCCTGCCCGGCGGGCCGCTCGTCGGCGCCCTGGGGCTGTTCGCCCTGATCGGCGCCCTCGTCGCCGGGCTGCGCGCGGCGGCGGTCTGGACGCCGGGCGCCGCCTGGCGCTCCCTGCTCGCCGCAGCCGGCCGTCGTACCGTCCTCGACCCCGCCGGTTCCTTCCTGCTCACCGGCGGAGCGGCCGTCGTCGCCGTCTCCGGCTGGTTCGTCGCACCGCTGGCCGTTCCGGTCCTGGGGTGCGTCGCCGCCGCGGCCGTCGCCGTGGAGGAGCGCTACCGGCACCGCTGACCGGCGGTGTCCCGGCCACCAGGTGGGCGCCGCGTGCGCCGTACCTCGCCCTGTCATGCCCCTGACCCTCCTTTGCCCCCGCACCCGCACGGAAAGGAAAGGCAGCATCCCCATGTCTCCCATCCCCCGTAGATCCCTGCTCAAGACGGCCGCCGTCGCCGGAGCCGCCGCACAGTTCAGCTGGGCCCTGGGGAGCGCCGAGGCCCAGGCCGCCCCCGCGGCGGCGCCCGCGGACGCCGACCCGGTCACCCTCGACTGGCTGGAGGACGGCGGCCTCGGCGCCGCCCCCGGCTCCACCCTCGGTGTGCCCTGGCCCAAGGGCGCTCTCCAGAAGGACCAGACCTTCGCGCTGACCGACGCCGACGGCAAGGCCGTCCCCGTCCAGTCCTGGCCCCTCGCCTACTGGCCCGACGGCTCCCTCAAGTGGACCGCCCACGCGGTCAGCACCGGCACCGGCAAGCTCACCCTCACCACCGGCACGCCCGCCGCGCCCGCCAAGAAGGTCACCGTCAAGAAGGCCGGCGCCACCATCGACGTCTCCACCGGCGTCATCACCGCCAAGATCGGCAAGAGCGGCGCCACCCTCATCAAGTCCGTCACCCGCGGCTCCACCGAGATCGCCAAGAACGGCCGGCTCGTCCTCGTCCGCCAGCCCGAGATCGAGGACGGGGACCAGGGCGCCGTCAGGACCGAGCGCTTCGACGGCGCGATCGACGAGGTCGCCGTCGAACAGGAAGGCCCCGTCCGCGCCGTCGTCCGCATCGACGGCAAGCACCGCAAGGGCACCCGCAGCTGGCTGCCATTCTCCATCCGGCTCTACTTCTACGCGGGCGCCGACTCCTTCCGCATGGTGCACACCATCACCTACGACGGGAAGCAGGAGCCCGGCAAGGCCGGCGGCGACTTCATCCGCGGCCTCGGCGTCCGCTTCACCGTCCCCATGCGCGACGAGTCCTACGACCGCCACATCCGCATCGGCGGCGAGGGCACCGGCCTGCTCCGCGAGGCCGTCAAGGGCATCACCGGCCTGCGCCGCGACCCCGGCGCGAACGTCCGGACCGCCCAGTTCGAAGGCCGGAAGCTGCCCGACCCCTCGACCTGGGACCAGCGGGTCACCACTCGCCTCCAGTACATCCCCGAATGGGGCGACTACACCCTCTCCCAGCTCTCCGCCGACGGCTTCTCCGTCCGCAAGCGCACCAAGAAGGGGCACGGCTGGATCCCCGCCGGCGGCGGCCGACGGGCGAGCGGCTTCGGCTACGTCGGAGGCGCCGGCGGCGGCTTCGCCTTCGGCCTGCGCGACTTCTGGGAGAAGTTCCCCGCCCAGTTCGACATCCGCGACGCCCATACCGACGCGGCCGAGGTCACCCTCTGGCTCTGGTCACCCGAGGCCCAGCCCATGGACCTGCGCTTCTACCACGACGGCATGGGCCAGGACACCTACCCCGAACAGCTCGAGGGCCTCAACATCACCTACGAGGACTACGAGCCCGGCTTCGGCACCCCCTACGGCATCGCCCGCACCAGCGAACTCCTCTTCTGGGCCCACGAGTCCACGCCCAGCGCCGACGCCATGGCCCAGCAGGTCGAGGCCGTCCGCACCCCGCCCCAGCTCGCCGCCCCACCCCAGCACCTCATCAAGGCCGGCGTCTTCGGCCGCCTCTTCTCCGAGCCGGACCGCTCCACCCCCGCCAAGGCGAAGATCGAGGACCACCTCGACTTCCTCTTCACCTACTACAAGGACCAGGTGGAGATGCGCCGTTGGTACGGCTTCTGGGACTACGGCGACATCATGCACAGCTACGACCCCAGCCGCCACCAGTGGTGCTACGACGTGGGCGGCTACGCCTGGGACAACTCCGAACTCTCGCCCGACCTGTGGCTCTGGTTCGCCTATCTGCGCTCCGGCCGCGCCGACATCTTCCGCTTCGCCGAGGCCATGACCCGGCACACCGGCGAGGTCGACGTCTACCACATCGGCCAGTGGGCCGGCCTCGGCACCCGCCACGGCGTCCAGCACTACGCCGACAGCGCCAAGCAGCAGCGCATCGCCAACACGACGTACCGCCGCTACTACTACTTCCTCACCGCCGACGAACGCGTCGGCGACCTCATGCACGCGAACGTCGACTCCGACGAGACGTTCCTCGTCCTCGACCCCATCCGCAAGATCCGCACCGAGCCCTATGAGCCGGACCGCAACGCCCTGTCGATCGGCTTCGGCACCGACTGGAGCGGTCTGGTCTCCGCCTGGCTCACCGAGTGGGAGCGGCGCGGGCCCAAGTGGGAGAAGGCAAAGGCGCGGGTCCTCTCCACCATGGAGACCATCGCCGCCCAGCCCAACGGGTTCGTCCAGGGCAACGCGCTGTACGACCTCGACACGGGGCGCTTCGCGATCGCCTCCGAACCCAGGGTCGGCGTCTCGCACCTCTCCGCGATGTTCGGGCTCGTCGAGCTGTGCGCCGAGCTGATCGACCAGGTCGACATGCCGGAGTTCAAGGAAGCCTGGCTCGACTACTGCCGGTACTACAACGCGTCCCGGGCCGAGCAGACCGCACGGTACGGGTCTCACTTCGGCACGCTGCTGCTCTTCCAGGGCCACTCGCGGCAGGACGCGTACGCGGCGGTGCAGCTGGGCGACGACTCGCTGGCCGCTCGGGCTTGGCAGCAGTTCTATTCGAGCCGGGACACCTGGGACTACAAGGAGTCGACGGACTGGTCGACGAAGAGGATCGAGGGGCCGACGGGGCTCGTGGCCGGTGGCGAGGCGTCCTGGGTCTCCACTAATGCCACTGCTCTGTATGGGCTGGCGGCCATTCAGAACCTTGCGCTTGTGGGGGACAAGATGCCGTGATGGGTGGCTGGGGGTGTGGGGTGACTGCGGGCCGGCTGTGGCTGGTCGCGCGGTTCCCCGCGCCCCTTTCAGGTCAGTGCATGCCGCCCAGGATTTCCCGTGCCCGGCGGACATCCTTGAGACGCTGCTCGTATGTTGCACCTACAGCGAGCAGGAGCAGGCCCGACAGGGCGGGGGGTACCCAGCGGGGGACGGCGTCGGCGAACTGGACGAGGTACGGGGCCAGCTCGTGCAGTGCGTCCAGAGTCAGCGCCGAGCCGCCGAGCATCAGCGGGGCCTGGAGGCGGTGACGGGCGCCGAGCAGGGTGAGCAGCAGTGCCGCCATGCCCAGGAGCAGCGGCCGGGTCCAGCCCGGGTCGGTCCAGACCGCGACCAGGCTCGGGACGAGCGTGGCCGCCAGACCCGGGCCGTACGCCGTCCAGGACGAGGTCTGCGGATCACGGCGCCTGCGCCACACGCCGAGCAGCAGGGCCGGGATCGTCACCGGAAGTGTGTACGCCTCCGGCGTTTCGACCTGCCAGGAGGCCAGCCGGACCCAGGTGGCCAGTACGAACAGGGCCGCGGCCGCGTAGCCGACGGGGCGGCGGCCGGGACGGGCCGCCGTGCCCGCGGCCATCACTCCGAGCAGGGCCAGGACCAGGGCGAGCGTCGGCGGGTGGGCGACCGCCAGGCCGATGGCGACGACCCCCGCCACGGCACCCGCGACCTCGATCGCGAGCCCGGTGGCCCCGCCGAACCGCGCCGCGAGCAGGGCGGCGGCCGCCGGTACGGCCAGCACCAGCAACGCCGTGTGCTGCGGCCCCCAGCCCGCGGCGGTACCCGTCGCGCAGGCCAGCGCGGTCGCGTACGCGACCGCCGCCGGAGCGGTGGCGGGGGAGAGGCGGGGCCAGGTCGACGCCACCGTGAACAGCACGGTCAGCGCGGACAGGGTGACCAGCGTCGCCGTCCGGTCGGCCAGGGCCAGGAACGCCAGGTCGACCGAGGCCAGCAGGGCGAGGACCGTACCGGTCGGCGGGTGGGGCAGGCGGTTGTCGACAGCGAGAGCCGCCGCCGTCACCAGGCCGAGCACCAACAGTCCGACGGCGTAGGGGAGTTCCAGGACCGCGGGGGCGGTGAGCGCCGCCGCCCACGCCAGCGCCGCCGCACCGGTCAGCGCGCGCGGCCGCCGGCCGGCCTGCCGGACGAGCAGGGCCAGGACACCGGCGACGACCACGAGTACGACCAGGGCCTGCGGCGCGTACGCCAGCCACGGGGTGTGCACGGTCACCGCCTCCCGCGCATCCGCCGGTCCGCCCGACCACGGCCGCTCCACCCAGCCGACCGGACCCGTCCCCACGACGGCGACCAGCGGCAGCGCCCACAGCAGCGCCCCGGCCTGTACGGCCCCGGAGGCCCACACCAGCCCCTGCCGCACCGCCTCCGGCAGCCGCACCCGGACCGCCGCAAGCAGGACCACCGCGCAGAGGAGGTGTGCGGGCACCGCCCAGCCATCGGGCAGCGACACCCGCAGCATGCCGCCGAGTGCGACGACCAGAAGGAGACCGCCGAGCAGCGCCGTGCCGGTGGCGACCGAAGGGGCATGGGACGGGCCCGGTGCGGAGCCCGCCGTCGTCGTACGCCAGGCCGCTCCCACCGCGATCGCCGAGGCGAGGACCAGGAGCGCCGCCGCACGGGCGGCGGCGCCCGGGCCGGTGGCCGTCCAGGACAGCCAGACGGCCGCCAGGACGCCCCAGCCGCCCATGCCGTACGCGCCGGTCACGGCCACGACACGGACCGCCCGGCCGGACCCGGCGGTCGCCCGGAGCGCCGTCGCCGCGTCCGCCGCGGCCGTGGCCAGCAGCGCCGCCGTGACGCCGTACGCGTCCGCGTCGAACGCCAGAGCGGCCAGCGGAAGGGGGAGTTGGGCGGCGCCCAGCGCGGCGGGGTGAGGGAGCCGGAGGTCCTTGAGCGCGGTCCCGTACGCCGCCCAGAGGGCCGCGAGCAGCGCCGCCGCGACTGCCGCGTACGCCGTGCCGTCCAGGTCGCCGAGCGCCGCCTCATGCAGGGCATAGGCGTCCAGCACCGTCAGAGCCAGGCCCAGCCCGGCCACCGACTCCGCCGTCGAGCGCAGCCCCCGGCGCAGCAGGAACACCGGCGCGGACAGCACCGCCGCCGTCACCGTGCCGAGCACCGCCGCCCGCCCCGCGATCCCCAGATGACCCCAGCTGACCAGCGTGAACGCCATCGCGGCGATCGTGAGCAGCGCACCACCCAGCACCAGCAGCACATTCTGGACCCGCGGCGCCGACGCCTCCGGGCGCGGGGCGAGCGGCGCCGCCACGGGGGCGGGCCGGGGCGCCGCCGCGTGCAGAGCCGCGACCAGCCAGGCGCGGCGGGCCAACAACTGGGCGCGCCGGGCGTCCAGTTGCCGCAGTTCGGCGTCGAGAAGCCGCAGCTCCTCGGCCGGGGGCGGAAGGTGTGTCATGCCACGGAGTGTGGCTCGCGTCACGCGCCCTGCCATGAGTACGGGTACTCAGGAGGTACTCGGATCCCGGCGCCGACCGCCGGTTTGAAGGATGCCCGCGGGGACCTGTATTGTTCAGTGCGTTCCCGGGCGATTAGCTCAGTGGGAGAGCGCTTCGTTCACACCGAAGAGGTCACTGGTTCGAACCCAGTATCGCCCACCGGGAAAGACCGGTCCGCCGCAGCGGGCCGGTCTTTTTTCATGCCGCCGCTCTTCACGCCGGCCGGCCCACTCACGCCGCCGCCGGCAGCTCCGGCCGCAGCGGCCACGACGTGTCCACCGTCTCCTCCTGACCGCTGCGCGCGAACCACGCCTGCAGCCCCCGCGCCTGCGCCGCATGCCAGCCCGTCTGCAGCGTGTGCAGCTCCGCCGGAGACAGCCGCTCCAGTCGGCCCGCGAAACGACGCCCCAGCGCCCGCACGACCTCCAGCGCCGCCAGCGCGTCCGCCGCCGCGTCATGAGCGTCGGACAGCGTCACGCCGTAGTGCGCGCACAGATCGGTGAGCGTTCGACGGCCCTTGCGATACCGGTCCAGATGCTTGTCCAGCACCCTGGGATCCAGCACCGTCAGCGACGCCGACTCCAGCCAGCGGTCCAACGACGACGCCCGATGCCGACGCAGCTCACGATCGAACAACGTCAGATCGAACGGCGCGTTCATCACCACCAACGGCCGCCCCGCCGACGCCTGTTCGGCCAGCAGCTCGGCTATCTCGTACATCACCGGCGCGGGCCACCGGCCGTTGCGCTGCAGATGCTCCTCCGTCAGCCCGTGCACCGCCGTCGCAGCCTCCGGCACCGGCACACCCGGGTTCACCAGCCACCGGCTCACCCGCGGCCGGGTGCCGGACGCGTCCTGGACGACGAGCGCGGCCGACACGATCCGGTCGCTCTCGACGTCCACTCCAGTCGTCTCCGTGTCGAACGCCGCCAAGGCGCCCTCGTACCAGCACGCCATACCAACACAACCCCTCGTTCACCCATGGCAGCTGACGTACCGTCTTCTGCCGGTCTGGTGATACCCGGGCTGTTTGCGCCGTACGCCGGAAGGACACAACAGGAGTACGGGTCTTTGCAGTTCAGCGGCCCGGCGCGGGATTCGCTCGGCATTCACTCGGCCCGGATCGGGCATCTCTCTTCGCTGGGAAGGCTGTTGGACATGGCGATAGCGCAGCCCGAGCGGGGCGGGCTGCTGCCCGACCGCCCGGGGCCCCATCGCGGCACACTCGCCACCACCGCCTGCATGGAGACCCTGCAGGTCGGCTATCTGCACGCCGTCGCCGCGGCCGCGGGATGCTCCCTGTCCCAGCCCTTCCCCGACAACGGCATCGACTGGCACGTCAGCCACAGCGCCCCCGGCCACACCGTCGACGACGAGGTGACCATCAAGGTGCAGCTCAAAGCGACCTACCAGATCGCCCCCCACCCACCCGGCCGCTCCTTCTCCTTCACACTCGACAACGACCATCTGCGCAAACTCGCCCGCACGCCGGTCTCCGTGCACAAGATCCTCGTCGTGATGATCGTCCCGCGCTCCCAGGACCAGTGGCTGCGGGCCGGCCACGACCGCCTCGACCTCAGACACTGCTGCTACTGGACCAACCTCGCCGGCCATCCCGTCACCGGCCGCCACCGCACCACCGTGCGCATCCCGACCTCACGCATCTTCGACGACCGGGCGCTCTGCGAGATCATGACGCGCGTCGGGACGGGAGGACGACCATGACCCACCGCCCCCTCGACGAACAGCACAGGCCCGCCCGCCCCCACCCCGCCGAACCGCCCTGGGGACGCACCCCCGAACCCGGCGACATCGACCCCACCGTCCTCGGCGCCCTCCTCGCCCGCCACGGCTGGCAGCGCCGCGGCGGCGCCCCCGGACGCTACGGCCGCTGGACACCGCCCGGCCCCGCCGCGCACGGCACCAGCCTGCTCGTACCCGAGAGCCGCGCCTTCCCCGACAGCGACGACCTCCTCGGCGAGGCCCTCGACGCCCTGACCCGCAGCGCCACCCCCTCCGCACGCGCGGTACTGATCGCACTCGCCGTGCCCAGCGACGAGATCCACTGGTGGCGCGACGCACCGGCCGGACCCGCCGGAGCCGCGCCCTGGACCGTCGAGGAGCAGCTGCGCACCGCGGCCCGCCAGATGCTGCTCGCCGGCGCGCTCGCCACACGCGCGCGTGCCGGCTACTACGGCGCCCGCCACCGTCGCACGGCCGCCGCGCTGCTGGAGGACGTGCTGGTCGGCTCCGCCGCCGAGGGCCGCCGCCTCACCGCGTTCCTGCCGGTCGCCGCCACCCGCGCGCTCGCCGTACGCCTCCACCAGGCCCTCTACGCCACCCGCGAGGCCATCGACTACCAGCGGGCCACCGGCGGCATGGACGCCTTCGACGGCGCCGTCGAGGCCGGCGTCAGCCGCGAACTCACCGAGGCGATCATCACCCTCGTCCGCGGCACGGAGGGCGCACGCGTCGCCGTCGACTGGGCACCCGCCGCCGGAGTCCCCGACGACTGCGCCGCCGGCGACGAACCCGTCGAGTTCTCACCCGGCGACCTCCCCGCCCTGCGCGAGGCCGGCGCCCGCTATCTGCGCGAGGAACCCGCCGTCACCGTAAGGATCACCGGCACCGTCGTCCGGCTGCGCAGGTCGGGGCCGCGCGGCGAGGGCAGCGTACGGCTGAGGGTGCTCGCCGGGGCCGAGATCCCGCACGTCCGGCTCACCCTCGACGAGGAGGACTACCGCATCGCCGGACAGGCCCACCTCGTCGGACTGCCCGTGCGCGTCCAGGGCCGGCTGGAGAGCAGGGGCGGCTTCCGGCGGCTCACCGGGGCCTGTGACGTCGTACCCGTTCAGGTCGACGACTCCGAGCGGGACCGGCTCATGAAATCGCTCCAGGAGAACCTTGACTTCTTCGAGGAGGCGTGCGGAGGGGAATGATTTCGCGGTCGGCGGGTGCGGGTCGGTACGATTCCCTCTTGCGCGCGCTCCCGGTATGGCGCCGCACCCCACCTGCAGTCAGGAGAGACCGGTGTCAGACGTCCGTGTGATCATCCAACGCGATTCCGAGCGGGAAGAGCGCGCGGTGACGACGGGCACCACGGCCGCCGAGCTCTTCGCCGGCGAGCGCTCGATCATCGCCGCACGCGTGGGCGGCGAGCTCAGGGACCTGTCGTACGTGCTCGCCGACGGCGAGGAGGTCGAGGGGGTCGAGATCTCCTCCGAGGACGGTCTGAACATCCTGCGCCACTCCACCGCGCACGTCATGGCGCAGGCCGTGCAGGAGCTCTTCCCCGAGGCCAAGCTGGGCATCGGCCCGCCCGTCAAGGACGGCTTCTACTACGACTTCGATGTCGAGAAGCCGTTCACGCCCGAGGATCTCAAGGCCATCGAGAAGAAGATGCAGGAGATCCAGAAGCGGGGCCAGAAGTTCTCCCGCCGCGTGGTGACCGACGAGGCCGCCCGCGAGGAACTCGCCGACGAGCCGTACAAGCTGGAGCTGATCGGCCTCAAGGGCGCGGCGTCCTCCGACGACGGCGCGGACGTCGAGGTCGGCGCCGGTGAGCTGACGATCTACGACAACCTGGACGCCAAGTCCGGGGAGCTGTGCTGGAAGGACCTGTGCCGGGGCCCGCACCTGCCCTCGACCCGGCTCATCCCGGCGTTCAAGCTGATGCGCAACGCGGCCGCCTACTGGCGCGGCAGCGAGAAGAACCCGATGCTCCAGCGCATCTACGGCACCGCCTGGCCGTCGAAGGACGAGCTGAAGGCGTACCTGGAGTTCCTCGCCGAGGCCGAGAAGCGCGACCACCGCAAGCTGGGCAGCGAGCTGGACCTCTTCTCCATCCCGGAGCAGATCGGCTCCGGCCTCGCCGTCTTCCACCCCAAGGGCGGCATCATCCGCCGGGTCATGGAGGACTACTCGCGCAAGCGGCACGAGGAGGCGGGCTACGAGTTCGTCTACACCCCGCACGCGACGAAGGGGAAGCTGTTCGAGACCTCGGGCCACCTGGACTGGTACGCCGACGGCATGTACCCGCCCATGCAGCTCGACGAGGGCGTGGACTACTACCTCAAGCCCATGAACTGCCCGATGCACAACCTGATCTTCGACGCGCGCGGGCGTTCCTACCGTGAGCTGCCGCTGCGGCTCTTCGAGTTCGGAACCGTGTACCGGTACGAGAAGTCGGGCGTCGTGCACGGCCTCACGCGTGCGCGTGGCTTCACGCAGGACGACGCGCACATCTACTGCACCCGCGAGCAGATGTCGGAGGAGCTCGACAAGCTGCTCACCTTCGTGCTGGAGCTGCTGCGGGACTACGGTCTGACCGACTTCTACCTGGAGCTGTCGACCAAGGATCCGGAGAAGTTCGTCGGCAGCGACGAGGTCTGGGAGGAGGCCACCGAGACGCTCCGCCAGGTCGCCGAGAAGCAGGGCCTGCCGCTCGTGCCCGACCCGGGTGGCGCCGCCTTCTACGGTCCGAAGATCTCCGTCCAGGCGAAGGACGCCATCGGCCGCACCTGGCAGATGTCGACCATCCAGCTCGACTTCAACCTGCCCGAGCGCTTCGACCTGGAGTACACGGCGGCCGACGGCACCAAGCAGCGCCCGGTCATGATCCACCGCGCGCTGTTCGGCTCCATCGAGCGCTTCTTCGCCGTGCTGCTGGAGCACTACGCGGGCGCGTTCCCGGCGTGGCTGGCGCCCGTCCAGGCGATCGGCATCCCGATCGGCGACGCGCACGTCGAGTACCTGGAGAAGTTCGCGGCCGCCGCGAAGAAGAAGGGCCTGCGGGTCGAGGTGGACTCCTCCTCCGACCGTATGCAGAAGAAGATCCGCAACGCCCAGAAGCAGAAGGTGCCCTTCATGGTGATCGCGGGCGACGAGGACATGTCCCACGGGTCCGTGTCCTTCCGCTACCGCGACGGCTCCCAGGAGAACGGCATCCCCTTCGACGAGGCGATCGAGAAGATCGTGAAGGTCGTCGAGGAGCGGGCGCAGGTCTGACCGGGCCGTGTGACAAGGCCCCCGGTGCGTTCCCGCGCATCGGGGGCCTTGCCTTGTCCCTCACCCGGACGCCATATGCTGCACGCATGACGAGTGAGCCGGAGCAGCAGATCGGAGTGGGGACGCAGGACGCGTTCCAGCGCCTGTGGACGCCCCATCGGATGGCCTACATCCAGGGCGAGGGCAAGCCGACCGGCCCAGGGGCTGACGACGGCTGCCCGTTCTGCTCGATCCCGGCGAAGTCCGACGAGGACGGGCTGGTCGTCCGGCGCGGTGAGCATGTGTACGCGGTGCTGAACCTGTACCCGTACAACGGCGGCCACCTGATGACCGTGCCCTACCGGCATGTCGCCGACTACACGGATCTCACCGGTCCGGAGACCGCGGAGCTGGCGGAGCTGACCAAGCAGGCGATGACGGCCCTGCGCACGGCGTCCGGCGCCCACGGCTTCAACATCGGTATGAACCAGGGCACGGTCGCCGGCGCCGGTATCGCCGCGCACCTCCACCAGCACATCGTGCCGCGGTGGGGCGGCGACACGAACTTCATGCCGGTCGTCGGCCACACGAAAGTCCTGCCGCAGCTGCTCGCCGACACCCGGAAGATGCTCGCCGAGTCCTGGCCGGTGTGAGGGCTACGCGTCGTAGAGGTCGGCCTTCTTCGGTGAGG
The DNA here is from genome assembly GCF_044391385.1 of Streptomyces sp. NPDC018693. Classification (NCBI taxonomy): domain Bacteria; kingdom Bacillati; phylum Actinomycetota; class Actinomycetes; order Kitasatosporales; family Streptomycetaceae; genus Streptomyces; species Streptomyces sp. NPDC018693. Next base: position 296,197 of record NZ_JBIRZZ010000006.1, read on the forward strand.
CGTCCTGGACCGATCCGCTGAGGGTCGACGAGCGTGAGCTGAACTTCTCTATGTCCACCCGGTGGTCCTTCAGGACCTGGAGGGCGGCGTGGTGCACACGCCGGAGCACCGGGGTGGCGGCGCGCAGGACGTCGTCGCTCATGAAGCGGTTGTCCCAGGGGGGTCCGGCCCAGACGTGGCGCAGGCCGAAGGGCTCGGGCAGTCCGATCGAGCCGCCGAGCCACTTCAGCAGCGGCGGGTACCAGCTGATCGTGGCGCGCGCGGCCAGTCGTACGACCTCGTCCGGGGTGATCAGGGGGAGTTTGATCGTGCGGGTCTCCCAGAAGCGGACGGTCTTGGCGACTTCCTTGGTCGGGGCTTCGGGCTTGCTGAGGAACAGGCCGTGGACGGGGCCGAGGGCATGGCCGGTGACCTCGATGCGCAGGGTCTCCTTGAGGACGGTGACGGTGATCATCATGGTGATGATCAGCTGGCCGTCGTACAGAGTCCACTGCACGCCGAGGTAGTGCCGGTCGCCGCTGTCGAACTGCTGGTCGTTGCAGATCGTCTCCATGGCCTTCGGCTTGACCTGGTACGCCTCCACGTCGGGGCCCTCGGGCCGGGAGACGGCCTTGGTGTCCTTGCCGACCGAGGTGACGATCCAGTCCTTCACCAGGGGGGTCGGGAAGCCGCCGGTCTTGAGGCTCTGGCGGGGCAGCAGTTTCAGCTCGTCGTGGATGGCGCGGGCGACGGTCCAGCTGCGGAACTCGTGGATGCCGAGCTGGGGGTCGGAGGGGACGAGTTCCTCGGCGAGGTGCCAGGCGCCCCAGCGGGTGCCCATGCCGAGTATGCCCTTGGGGCCGGCGTAGAAGATCGAGTTGGACTGCTGTTCGGCGCTGAGCCGGGCCAGGGACTGGCGGAGCTGTTCGGCGGCGGTCTGGTTGGGGCTGGTGGGTACGGCCTCGGGGACTTTGGCGCCGATGCTGCTGCCGGACAGCAGGCTGTCCCAGCGGCCGCGCAGGTCGTCGGCGGTCTTCTCGCAGACGCGGCGGGCCAGGAACCAGCCGGCGACGGGTGCGATGACCGCGCCGCGCGCGTACCAGCCCCAGATGCCGGTGAACGGCATGCGGACGAGGAACAGCACGGCGAGCACGCCGACGGCGACGAGGAGGGCGGTGGCCGCTCCGGAGACCTTCTTGTTCTCCTGTTTGCCGAGGGTGGCGCGGAGTTGGAAGACCAGGAGCCAGGCCAGCAGCCCGGGCAGGAACAGCACGCCGCACAGGAGCATGATGGCGGTGAGCTTCTTGTCGCGTTCGCGTCGGATGCCGTTGGCCGCGAGGCAGTGCTCGACGATGGCCTGCGGCTGGGTGCCGAAGGACTGGATGAGGGGTTTGCGGCCGACGCCGATCATGCGGTCGATGACCGCTTGGGAGAAGGCTTCGCCGAAGTTGGGGCGGAAGATCTTCGCCCAGGGGCGGCCGGTGTTGACGCTGGTCTGGTACCACTCGTTGTCGGCCTTCTTGATGTCCTCCATCGGGTTGTCCCGGTAGGCCGCCGAGGCCAGGGCGAAGGTGGGTGTCTGTCCCTCGTCGCCCGTCCGCGGGACCTGTGGTCCGAAGAAGTCCGCGTAACCGCCGTCAACGGTCATTCCCGCCCCCGATCGCCGCCGTTCTCGCTTCTGCGGCCTTCCCGACTTCCGTGCTCCGCACACCTGTTGATCAGGTCATCAGGGTATCCGCCGGCGCTGACATCCGTCGGCGGACGGCCGAAGCCGCCCGCCGATCCGGAAACGAATGTTCCGCATGGGCCACTTGAGTGCGGCCCCGTATCAACTCCTACCCGTTTCCTACCCGTTCTTCGCCTGTTCGCGGACCTTCTCGGCCAGTTGCGGCGGCATCGGCTCGTGCCGGGCGTAGGAGCGGCTGAAGCGGGCGGTGCCGTGGGACAGCGACCGCAGGTCGACCGAGTACCGGCCGATCTCGATCTCGGGCACCTCGGCGCGGATCAGCGTGCGTCCGCCGGGCGTCTGTTCGGTGCCCAGGACGCGGCCGCGGCGACCGGACAGGTCGCTCATCACGGAGCCCACGTAGTCGTCGCCGACCAGCACGCTCACCTCGGCCACCGGTTCCAGCAGATGGATCCTGGTGTCCGCGGCGGCCTCCCGCAGGGCGAGGGCGCCCGCCGTCTGGAAGGCGGCGTCGGAGGAGTCGACGGAGTGCGCCTTGCCGTCGAGCAGGGTGATCCGCACGTCGACGAGCGGATAGCCGGCGGCGACGCCCTTGGCGGCCTGGGCGCGCACGCCCTTCTCCACCGAGGGGATGAACTGGCGCGGTACGGCCCCGCCGACGACCTTGTCGACGAACTCGATGCCCGAGCCGCCGGGCAGCGGCTCCACCTCGATCTCGCAGATCGCGTACTGCCCGTGCCCGCCGGACTGCTTCACATGCCGCCCGCGCCCGGCCGACTTCCCGGCGAAGGTCTCCCGCAGGGACACCTTGTGCGGTACGACGTCCACCTGGACGCCGTAGCGGCTGCGCAGCCGTTCCAGCGCGACGTCGGCGTGGGCCTCGCCCAGGCACCACAGGACGACCTGGTGGGTGTCCTGGTTCTGCTCCAGGCGCATGGTCGGGTCCTCGGCGACCAGCCGGGCCAGGCCCTGGGACAGCTTGTCCTCGTCGGGTTTGCTGTGCGCCTGGATGGCCAGCGGCAGCAGCGGGTCGGGCATCTGCCACGGCTCCATCAGGAGCGGGTCCTCCTTGGCGGAGAGGGTGTCACCGGTCTCGGCGCGGCCGAGCTTGGCCACGCACACCAGGTCTCCGGCGACGGCGTGGGACACCGGGCGCTGCTGTTTGCCGAAGGGGGTGGACAGGGCGCCGACGCGTTCGTCGACGTCGTGGTCCTCGTGTCCGCGGTCGGCGAGGCCGTGTCCGGAGACGTGGACGGTCTCGTCGGGGTGGAGGGTGCCGGAGAAGACGCGGACCAGGGAGAGCCGGCCGACGTACGGATCGGAGGACGTCTTGACGACCTCGGCGACGAGGGGGCCTTCGGTGTCGCAGGGTTTGAGGTCGCGCGGTTTGCCGTCGACGGTGGTGACGGCGGGGGTGGGGTGTTCGAAGGGGGTGGGGAAGCCGCGGGTGATCAGCTCCAGCAGTTCGACGGTGCCGAGGCCCTGCCGGGCGCCGTTGCCGGCGGGGGCGGCGGCGAGGACGGGATGGAAGGTGCCGCGGGCGACGGCTCGTTCCAGGTCCTCGACGAGGGTCTTGACGTCGACCTGCTCGCCGCCGAGATAGCGGTCCATGAGGGTCTCGTCCTCGCTCTCGGCGATGATGCCCTCGATCAGCCGGTTGCGGGCTGCCTCCATGTCGGGCAGCTGGTCCTCGCCGGGTTCGGACTCCTGGCGGGTGCCGGACGAGTAGTCGAACAGCTTCTGGGACAGCAGTCCGGTCAGGCCGGTCACCGGCGCGTGCCCGTCGGGCCCCTGGGGGCCGTGCAGCGGCAGGTACAGGGGGAGTACGGCGTCGGGGTCGTCGCCGCCGAACGCCTCGGCGCACACCCGGGTCATCTCCTCGAAGTCGGCGCGTGCGGCTTCCAGGTGGGTGACGACGATGGCGCGTGGCATGCCGACGGCCGCGCACTCCTCCCACACCATGCGGGTGGAGCCGTCCACGCCGTCCGAGGCGGAGACGACGAAGAGGGCCGCGTCCGCCGCTCGCAGACCGGCCCTCAGCTCCCCGACGAAGTCGGCGTATCCGGGGGTGTCCAGAAGGTTGATCTTGATGCCGTCCCACTCGACGGGCACCAGGGAGAGCTGTACCGAGCGCTGCTGCCGGTGCTCGATCTCGTCGTAGTCGGAGAGGGTGCCGCCGTCCTCGACGCGGCCCGCCCGGTTCACGGCCCCGGCGGTCAGCGCGAGAGCCTCCACCAGGGTCGTCTTGCCCGAGCCGGAGTGGCCGACCAGCACCACATTCCGTACGGACGCGGGGTGGTCGGCCGCCACTGCCCTGCCGGCGGCCCCGGGGTGTGTCTGTGTCTTGTCGCCCATGATCCTGCCTCCCGTGCACGGTGAGGTCACTGGGGGCGCGGACACCACGGATCCGGCCTGAGGGCGGCTCCGGCGACGCCCGCGGTTCTTCGAGCTTTCCACTCCCGTCACGGCGCGTCCATACGAAGGACGCGACCGTGCCGCTCGGCCGGCGCGGTACGGCCCGTGCGGCTGGGCCGCCCGGTCCGTGGCCGGTGCCCGGTGGGGCGGTGACACGGGTCCGGGTGCCCGAGGGTCGGGCACGCGCACGCGTGGCTACGATGGGCCAGCCGATGGCCAGCAAGGGCCGCGGCGCCACACCGACCGTCGGGAAGGCCATGCTGAACAAGTACGCGCGTGCATTCTTCACGCGTGTCCTCACACCGTTCGCCGCGTTTCTCATCCGCCGGGGCGTGAGCCCGGACACGGTCACGCTGATCGGCACCGCCGGCGTGGTCGCGGGAGCGCTGGTCTTCTACCCCATGGGTGAGTTCTTCTGGGGCACGGTCGTGATCACGCTGTTCGTGTTCTCCGATCTCGTCGACGGCAACATGGCCCGCCAGCTGGGCCGCTCCAGCCGCTGGGGCGCCTTCCTGGACTCCACGCTGGACCGGGTCGCCGACGGTGCGATCTTCGGCGGTTTCGCCCTGTGGTACGCGGGGGGCGGCGACGACAACGTGCTGTGCGCGGTCTCGATCTTCTGTCTGGCCAGCGGTCAGGTGGTGTCGTACACGAAGGCGCGCGGTGAGTCGATCGGTCTGCCGGTCGCGGTCAACGGGCTGGTGGAGCGTGCCGAGCGGCTGGTGATCTCGCTGGTGGCGGCCGGTCTGGCGGGCATGCACAAGTTCGGGGTACCCGGCATCCAGTACCTCCTGCCGGTCGCGCTGTGGATCGTCGCCGTGGGCAGCCTGGTGACGTTGGTCCAGCGGGTCGTCACGGTCCGCCGGGAGTCGGCCGAGGCGGAGGCCGCGGCCGCCGCCCAGCAGGACGGGTCCCAGGGGAGGGAGACGGCGAAGTGAGCGCCCAGGACCGGCTGACCGACGCGCTGTACGGCCTTGGCTGGGCCACCGTGAAGAAGCTCCCGGAGCCCGCCGCCGTCCGCCTGGGCCGGTCCATCGCCGACCTCGCCTGGAAGCGGCGCGGCAAGGGCGTCCAGCGGCTGGAGAGCAACTACGCGCGCGTGGTGCCCGACGCGGGCCCGGAGCGGCTGGCGGAGCTGTCCCGCGCGGGCATGCGCTCGTACCTGCGCTACTGGATGGAATCCTTCCGGCTGCCGTCCTGGAGCGCGGAGCGCGTCAAGGGCGGCTTCGCCCCCAAGGACCTGCACTACCTGACCGACGGCCTGGCCGCCGGCAAGGGCGTCATCCTGGCGCTGCCGCATCTGGCGAACTGGGACCTGGCCGGCGCCTGGGTCACCACCAAGCTGGAGACCCCCTTCACGACGGTCGCGGAGCGGCTCAGGCCGGAGACCCTGTACGACCGTTTCGTCGCCTATCGCGAGGGCCTCGGCATGGAAGTCCTGCCGCACAGCGGCGGCACCGCCTTCGGCACGCTCGCCCGGCGGCTGCGCGACGGCGGCCTGGTCTGTCTGGTCGCCGACCGGGATCTTTCCGAGTCCGGCGTCGAGGTGAAGTTCTTCGGCGACACGGCCCGGATGCCGGCCGGACCGGCCCTTCTGGCCCAGCAGACGGGCGCGCTTCTGCTGCCGGTGACACTCTGGTACGACGACTCGCCCGTCATGCAGGGCCGGGTGCATCCCCCGATCGAGGTGCCCGAGACAGGTACCCGCGCGGAGAAGACGTCTGTCATGACACAGGCGCTGGCCGATGCCTTCGCCACGGGGATCGCCGACCATCCGGAGGACTGGCACATGTTGCAGCGGTTGTGGCTCGCCGACCTCGATCCCCGGAGGGGCTCGTCGTGAGGATCGGCATCGTCTGCCCGTACTCCTGGGACGTGCCGGGCGGCGTCCAGTTCCACATCCGCGACCTCGCCGAGTACTTCGTCCGGCTCGGCCACGAGGTGTCCGTCCTCGCTCCCGCCGACGACGACACGCCCCTGCCGCCGTACGTCGTCTCGGCCGGCCGTGCGGTCCCGGTGCCGTACAACGGCTCGGTGGCGCGGCTGAACTTCGGCTTCCTGTCGGCGGCCCGGGTGCGGCGCTGGCTGCACGACGGCCACTTCGACGTGGTGCACATCCATGAGCCGACCTCGCCGTCGCTGGGCCTGCTGACCTGCTGGGCGGCGCAGGGGCCGATGGTGGCCACGTTCCACACCTCCAACCCGCGCTCCAAGGCGATGATCGCCGCGTACGCGATTCTGCAGGCCGCGCTGGAGAAGATCAGCGCGCGGATCGCGGTCAGCGAGTACGCCCGCCGCACGCTGGTCGAGCACCTCGGCGGGGACGCCGTCGTCATCCCGAACGGCGTCGACGTCGACTTCTTCGCCAAGGCCGAGCCCAAGGCGGAGTGGCAGGGCGACACCCTCGGCTTCATCGGCCGGATCGACGAGCCCCGCAAGGGCCTGCCGGTGCTGATGCGCGCCCTGCCGAAGATCCTCGCCGCCCGCCCGCAGACCCGGCTGCTGGTCGCCGGCCGCGGTGACGAGGAGGAGGCGGTGGAGAGCCTGCCGAAGGAGCTGCGCCCGCGGGTGGAGTTCCTCGGCATGATCAGCGACGAGGACAAGGCGCGGCTGCTGCGCAGCGTCGACCTGTACGTCGCGCCCAACACCGGCGGCGAGAGCTTCGGCATCATCCTCGTCGAGGCGATGTCCGCGGGTGCCCCGGTCCTCGCCTCCGACCTGGACGCCTTCGCACAGGTTCTCGACCAGGGCGCGGCGGGCGAACTCTTCACCAATGAGGACGCCGACGCGCTGGCCGACGCGGCGGTACGGCTCCTGGCGGACCCCCTGCGACGGGCCGAGCTGAGCGAGCGCGGCTCCGTGCACGTTCGCCGCTTCGACTGGTCGACCGTCGGCGCGGACATCCTGTCCGTCTACGAGACGGTCACGGCGGGCGCGGCCGCGGTGGCGGCGGCGGACGAGCGGGACTCCGGTCCGGGCTTCCGTTCCCGTTTCGGCCTGGCACGTGACTGACATCAGCCGACACCAGCCGAGGCAGCCACACTGACCGCCGGGACGCCGTGGTGCGGTCGCCGAAGCACTGTCGCGGTCGTCGTCGGGGCGCCGGGGTGTGGCTGCCGGGACGGCGTGGTGTGGTTGTCGGGGCGGTGTCGAGTGCCGCAGCGCCGGGGTGTGGCTGTCGGGATGCGGCTGTGAGGTCGTCGGAGCATGTCGCGGGGTCGTCGTCGGGGCGCCGGGGTGCGGCTGCCGGGATGCCGTGGTGCGGTCGTCGGGGCGTCGCCGTATCGCCGTCGGGATGCCGCTGTGCGGTCGGTGGGACGTCGCCGTGCGGACGCCCGGACGCTGTGGGAGAGACGGGCGCCGGGCTGAGCGGGCGCCGCTCGGTCGGTTCCGTGGAGCGTAAGGTTTCGGGCCGTGACCGCAACCCTCATCTGGATCCTTGTCGTCCTCGTCGCGATCGGCCTCTACCTGAGCTGGACGGCCGGCCGGCTGGACCGGCTGCACGCCCGTATCGACGCGGCCCGGGCGGCGTTGGACGCGCAGTTGCTGCGCCGGGCGTCGGTGACCCAGGAGCTCGCCACGTCGGGTGTGCTCGACCCGGCCGCCTCGATCGTGCTGTACGAGGCCGCGCACGCCGCCCGGCAGGCCGAGGAGGAGCAGCGCGAGGTCGCCGAGAGTGAGCTGAGCCAGGCGCTGCGGGCCGTGTTCGCGGACGCGCAGCAGGTGGAGGCGGTGCGTGCGGCGCCCGGGGGAGAGGAGGCGGCCCATGAGCTCACGGAGGCCGTCCGCCGCGTCCCGATGGCCCGGCGGTTCCACAACGACGCCGTCGGCGCGGCCCGCCGCCTGCGCGAACACCGCAAGGTCCGCTGGTTCCGCCTGGCCGGCCACGCCCCCTTCCCGATGGCGTTCGAGATGGACGACGAGCCCCCGGCGGCCCTGGCGGACCGGGCGCCCTAACGGCCGCCCGACGCCGACCGGGTACCAAAAGGATCCACCGGCTTACCATTGGCCCTTGCTGTGGACTGGTCCATTCACGTTTCCTCGGTGGCGCAGCAAACCCTCTTTCCCTTCAGTGAGGTCAACCCGTGTCCATCACCGAGAACCAGGCTCCCGAGACCGGCACCGCCCGCGTCAAGCGCGGTATGGCCGAGCAGCTCAAGGGCGGCGTGATCATGGACGTCGTCACGCCGGAGCAGGCCAAGATCGCCGAGGACGCGGGCGCCGTCGCCGTCATGGCCCTGGAGCGGGTCCCGGCCGACATCCGCAAGGACGGCGGCGTGGCCCGTATGTCCGACCCGGACATGATCGAGGGCATCATCAACGCCGTCTCCATCCCGGTGATGGCCAAGTCCCGCATCGGCCACTTCGTCGAGGCCCAGGTCCTGCAGTCCCTCGGCGTCGACTACATCGACGAGTCCGAGGTCCTGACCCCGGCCGACGAGGTCAACCACTCCGACAAGTGGGCCTTCACCACCCCCTTCGTCTGCGGTGCCACCAACCTGGGCGAGGCCCTGCGCCGCATCGCCGAGGGCGCCGCGATGATCCGCTCCAAGGGCGAGGCCGGCACCGGCAACGTGGTAGAGGCCGTCCGTCACCTGCGCCAGATCAAGAACGAGATCGCCAAGCTGCGCGGCTTCGACAACAACGAGCTGTACGCCGCCGCCAAGGAGCTGCGCGCCCCGTACGAGCTCGTCAAGGAGGTCAGCGAGCTCGGCAAGCTGCCGGTCGTGCTGTTCTCCGCCGGTGGCGTGGCCACCCCGGCCGACGCCGCGCTGATGCGCCAGCTGGGCGCCGAGGGCGTCTTCGTCGGCTCCGGCATCTTCAAGTCCGGCGACCCGGCCAAGCGCGCCGCCGCCATCGTGAAGGCCACCACCTTCTACGACGACCCGAAGATCATCGCCGACGCCTCCCGCAACCTCGGCGAGGCCATGGTCGGCATCAACTGCGACACCCTGCCCGAGGCCGAGCGCTACGCCAACCGCGGCTGGTAAGGCAGCGACACCCATGAACACCCCCGTCATAGGCGTCCTGGCCCTCCAGGGCGACGTACGGGAGCACCTCATCGCCCTGGCCGCGGCCGACGCCGTGGCCAGGCCGGTGCGGCGCCCCGAGGAGCTCGCCGAGGTCGACGGCCTCGTCATACCCGGCGGTGAGTCGACCACCATCTCCAAGCTGGCCGTCCTGTTCGACGTGATGGAGCCGCTTCGCGCGCGGGTGCGGGACGGCATGCCCGTCTACGGCACCTGCGCCGGCATGATCATGCTCGCGGACAAGATCCTCGACCCGCGCTCGGGCCAGGAGACCGTGGGCGGCATCGAGATGATCGTCCGCCGCAACGCCTTCGGCCGACAGAACGAGTCCTTCGAGGCCGCGGTCGACGTCAAGGGCGTCGAGGACGGCCCCGTCGAGGGCGTCTTCATCCGCGCCCCCTGGGTCGAGTCCGTCGGCGCCGGGGCCGAGGTGCTCGCCGAGCACGACGGCCACATCGTCGCGGTCCGTCAGGGCAACGCGCTGGCCACGTCGTTCCACCCGGAACTGACCGGTGACCACCGTGTGCACGCGCTCTTCGTCGACATGGTGCGCGCGTCCCGGGCGGCGGAGTCCTTGTAGGATCTCTGGCGTTCGTATCTGGATGGGTTACGCGAAGGAGACAGGCAGATGTCCGGCCACTCTAAATGGGCCACGACGAAGCACAAGAAGGCCGTGATCGACGCCAAGCGCGGCAAGCTCTTCGCGAAGCTGATCAAGAACATCGAGGTCGCGGCCCGCATGGGCGGCGTCGACCTGGACGGCAACCCGACGCTGTACGACGCCGTTCAGAAGGCCAAGAAGCAGTCGGTCCCCAACAAGAACATCGACTCCGCGATCAAGCGCGGTGGCGGTCTCGAGGCCGGTGGCGCCGACTACGAGACGATCATGTACGAGGGCTACGGCCCCAACGGCGTCGCCGTGCTCATCGAGTGCCTCACCGACAACCGCAACCGCGCCGCCTCCGACGTCCGCGTCGCCATGACCCGCAACGGCGGCTCCATGGCCGACCCGGGCTCGGTGTCGTACATGTTCAGCCGCAAGGGCGTCGTCATCGTCCCCAAGGGCGAGCTGACCGAGGACGACGTCCTCACCGCCGTCCTGGACGCGGGCGCCGAGGAGGTCAACGACCTCGGTGAGTCCTTCGAGGTCATCAGCGAGGCCACCGACCTGGTCGCGGTCCGCACCGCCCTCCAGGAGGCCGGTATCGACTACGACTCCGCCGACTCCAGCTTCGTGCCGTCCGTCCAGGTCGAACTGGACGAGGAGGGCGCCAAGAAGATCTTCAAGCTGATCGACGCGCTCGAGGACAGCGACGACGTGCAGAACGTCTTCGCGAACTTCGACGTCTCCGACGAGATCATGGAGAAGGTCGAAGCCTGAGCCGACGCTCACGCACGAACGGGCCGACGGGACACACCCTGTCGGCCCGTCGCGTTGTACGGCGTTGTCAGTGGCACCCGCTAGCCTGCACAAACTGGGGGTACCGCCCAGCGAAGCTGGGGGAGATCGAACGGAGGGGCGCTGGTGCGCGTACTGGGGGTGGACCCGGGGCTGACCCGATGCGGTGTCGGCGTGGTCGACGGCGTCGCGGGGCGGCCGCTCACCATGGTCGGCGTCGGCGTCGTCCGCACGCCTTCGGACGCCGATCTGAGCCACCGGCTGCTCGCCGTCGAACAGGGCATCGAGGAGTGGCTGGACCAGCACCGGCCCGAGTTCGTCGCCGTGGAGCGCGTCTTCAGCCAGCACAACGTCCGTACGGTGATGGGCACCGCCCAGGCCAGCGCCGTCGCCATGCTGTGCGCCGCCCGCCGCGGCATCCCCGTCGCCCTGCACACCCCCAGCGAGGTCAAGGCCGCCGTCACCGGCAGCGGCCGCGCCGACAAGGCCCAGGTCGGCGCCATGGTCACCAGGCTGCTCAGGCTGGACGCCCCGCCCAGGCCGGCCGACGCCGCCGACGCCCTCGCGCTCGCCATCTGCCACATCTGGCGCGCCCCCGCGCAGAACCGACTCCAGCAGGCCGTCGCCCTGCACGCGGCCAAGGCACCGACATCGAAAGGCCGTACGGCATGATCGCCTTCGTCAGCGGCACAGTGGCCGCACTCGCTCCGGACGCCGCGGTCGTCGAGGTGGGCGGCGTCGGCATGGCCGTCCAGTGCACACCGAACACCCTGTCCACGCTCCGGCTCGGCAAGCCCGCCAAGCTGCACACCTCCCTCGTCGTACGGGAGGACTCGCTGACCCTGTACGGCTTCGCGGACGACGACGAGCGGCAGGTCTTCGAGCTGCTGCAGACCGCGAGCGGAGTCGGCCCCCGCCTCGCCCAGGCCATGCTCGCCGTGCACACCCCCGACGCCCTGCGCCGGGCCGTCTCCACCGGTGACGAGAAGGCGCTGACCGCCGTCCCCGGCATCGGCAAGAAGGGTGCCCAGAAGCTGCTGCTGGAGCTGAAGGACCGCCTCGGCGAGCCGATCGGCGCCCCGGTGGTCGGCGCCCCGGTCACCCAGGGCTGGCGCGACCAGCTGCACGCCGCCCTGATCGGCCTCGGGTACGCCACGCGTGAGGCCGACGAGGCCGTGGCCGCCGTGGCGCCCCAGGCGGAGGCCGCCGAGGGCACGCCCCAGGTCGGTCAGCTGCTGAAGGCCGCCCTTCAGACGCTGAACCGCGCCCGCTAGCCCGTACCGAGGAGACTTCAGTGAACTGGGACGACACGACCGACACCGCCGCCCCCGAGCGGCTGGTGGACTCTGTCGCCGACCGTGAGGACCAGGCCGTCGAGGCCGCCCTGCGCCCCAAGGACCTGGACGAGTTCATCGGCCAGGAGAAGGTCCGCGAGCAGCTCGACCTCGTCCTGCGCGCCGCACGCGCGCGGGGAGCCACCGCCGACCATGTGCTGCTCTCCGGCGCCCCGGGCCTCGGCAAGACCACCCTCTCGATGATCATCGCCGCCGAGATGGGCGCCCCCATCCGCATCACCTCCGGGCCCGCCATCCAGCACGCCGGCGACCTCGCCGCGATCCTCTCCTCCCTCCAGGAGGGTGAGGTCCTCTTCCTCGACGAGATCCACCGCATGTCCCGGCCCGCCGAGGAGATGCTCTACATGGCGATGGAGGACTTCCGCGTCGACGTCATCGTCGGCAAAGGGCCGGGCGCGACCGCGATCCCGCTCGAACTGCCCCCCTTCACCCTCGTCGGCGCCACCACGCGCGCGGGCCTGCTGCCGCCCCCGCTGCGCGACCGCTTCGGCTTCACCGCGCACATGGAGTTCTACGAGCCCGTCGAGCTGCAGCGCGTCGTCCACCGCTCGGCGAGCCTCCTCGACGTCCACATCGAGGCCGACGGCGCCGCCGAGATCGCCGGCCGCTCCCGCGGCACCCCTCGTATCGCCAACCGTCTGCTGCGCCGGGTGCGCGACTACGCGCAGGTCAAGGCGGACGGCGTCATCACCCGCGACATCGCCTCCGCCGCCCTCGCCGTGTACGAGGTCGACGGACGCGGTCTCGACCGGCTGGACCGTGCCGTCCTGGAGGCCCTGCTGAAGCTGTTCGGCGGCGGCCCGGTCGGTCTGTCCACGCTGGCCGTCGCGGTGGGGGAGGAGCGCGAGACCGTCGAGGAGGTGGCCGAGCCCTTCCTGGTCCGCGAGGGCCTGCTGGCCCGCACCCCGCGCGGCCGTGTCGCCACGCCCGCCGCCTGGACGCACCTCGGTCTCACCCCGCCGCGCTCGTCCGCCGGGGGAAACGGACAACAGGACTTGTTCGGGACGTGACACACGTGCCGTTCAGGACGTGATGCAGCTGTGACGGCGAGCGCAGTGGCCCGAGCAGGAACCCGGGTGCCATGCTGAGCGTTGTTCCCTGCGCGGGGACTCGCTTAGACTCCGCCGATGCCGCCGTTGTCGGCGGCACACACACCCCCATCCAAACAGGCCGCTCACGTCCGCGGTCGTGCGAAGGAAATGTCGTCCCGTGAATAGCCTCGTGACCCTCCTCCCGTTCATCGTGCTCATCGGGGCCATGTTCCTGATGACCCGCTCGGCCAAGCGCAAGCAGCAGCAGGCCGCCGACATGCGGAACCAGATGCAGCCCGGCTCGGGCGTCCGCACCATCGGCGGCATGTACGCCACGGTCAAGGAGGCCAGCGACGACACGGTCCTCCTCGACGCCGGCCCCGGCGTGGAGCTGCTGTTCGCCAAGAACGCGATCGCGGCCGTGCTCTCCGACGACGAGTACAACCGCATCGTGCACGGCATCGAGCACGACCTGAAGGCCGACGTCGTCCCGGACGACGCCTCCTCCCTCACCGAGACCGACGAGTCCGCCGCCGACGCTGCCGCCGCCTCCGACGACGACAAGTCCGTCGACCTCGGCAAGAAGGAGTCGGCCGAGGAGCCGTCCGAGGAGACCCCGGCCGCCGAGGCGACGACGGGCGACGAGGCGAAGAAGACCGACGGCGACACCGACGCGAAGTAGTCATGGTCCGGGGCGCGCGGGCCGGACTGGCCGCGCGCCCCGGACCATGACGATCTGACGCAGGGGTCCCGACACCAGTCATGGCCGTCCGCCCGCTGATCCGGCGCGGAGCGGCCCGAGAGGGAGTACGAGAAGGTGGCAGCACCTAAAAAGGGCCGGAGCGCGAGCGCCCAGAGCAAGCCATGGCGCTCGCTGGTCCTGATCCTGATCGCCATCGTGGGGCTCACCGGGGGCATGTTCGCCACCGGTCAGACCAAGCCACGCCTCGGCATCGACCTTGCCGGCGGTACGAGCATCACGCTCGAGGCCAAGGCCGACCAGGGATCCGCGATCAACAAGGCCAACATGGACACCGCGGTCGACATCATGCACCGCCGTGTCAACGGTCTGGGCGTCTCCGAGGCGGAGGTGCAGACCCAGGGTGATCGCAACATCATCGTGAACATCCCCAAGGGCACGAACTCCGAGGAGGCCCGGGCCCAGGTCGGCACCACCGCCAAGCTGTACTTCCGCCCGGTCCTGGCCAGCGAGCCCACCGGCCCCGCCGCCCCGAGCCCCTCGCCGAGCGCGTCCCCCGGCGGTTCCGCGAGCCCTTCGCCGAGCGCCTCGGCGACCGGTGACGAGGCGACCTCGTCGGCGTCCCCCTCCCCGTCGGCCTCCGCGACCTCACAGGGCCGCGCCGTCACCGACGCGCTGAAGGCCGACCCCACCAACTCGCCGTCCGCCACCGCGAGCCCGTCCGACTCCGCCAGCCCCTCGGCGGCCCCAACCGGCGACGCGGCCGGCTCCGACGACGCCGCGCTCCAGGCGAAGTACGCGGCCCTGGACTGCACCGACAAGGCCGCCCGCGCCAAGGCCGCCGAGGGCACCAAGCCCACTGACTCGATCGTGGCCTGCGGCGAGATCGAGGGCGTCTGGTACAAGTACCTGCTCGGCCCGGCCGCCGTCGACGGCACCGACGTGAAGAAGGCCCAGGCGGTCTTCGACACCCAGACCGCCGCCGGCTGGCAGGTCAACATGACCTTCACCGGCAAGGGCGCCGACAAGTTCGCGGACATCACCGGCCAGCTCGCGCAGAACAGCCCCCCGCAGAACGAGTTCGGCATCGTCCTGGACGGCGAGGTCGTCTCCAGCCCGTACGTGCGCACCGCCATCACCGGCGGCCAGGCCCAGATCTCCGGCAGCTTCACGCAGGAGGAGGCCCAGGGCCTCGCCAACATGCTGTCGTACGGTGCCCTCCCGCTCTCCTTCAAGGAGCAGAGCGTGACCACCGTGACCGCCGCGCTCGGCGGTGAGCAGCTGCGCGCCGGTCTGCTCGCGGGCGCCATCGGTCTGGCGCTGGTCGTGATCTACCTGCTGGTCTACTACCGGGGCCTGTCGCTCATCGCGATCTTCTCGCTGCTCATCTCCGCGGCTCTCACCTACACGATCATGTCGCTGCTCGGTCCGGCCATCGGCTTCGCGCTGAACCTGCCGGCCGTCTGCGGTGCCATCGTCGCCATCGGTATCACCGCGGACTCGTTCATCGTGTACTTCGAACGCATAAGGGACGAGATCCGCGAGGGCCGCTCCCTGCGCCCCGCCGTCGAGCGGGCCTGGCCGCGCGCCCGGCGCACCATCCTGGTCTCCGACTTCGTGTCCTTCCTCGCCGCCGCGGTGCTGTTCGTGGTCAGCGTCGGCAAGGTGCAGGGCTTCGCGTTCACGCTCGGCCTGACCACCGTTCTCGACGTCGTCGTGGTCTTCTTCTTCACCAAGCCGCTGATGACGATCTGCGCCCGCCACAAGTTCTTCTCCGACGGCCACAAGTGGTCCGGCCTCGACCCGAAGAGCCTGGGCGCCAAGCCGCCGCTGCGCCGCACCCGCCGCCCCGCCGGTCCCGTCGCCGGCCCCGTCGAGACGAAGGAGGCGTGAGCGATGTCGAAACTCGGCAACCTCGGCGCCCGACTGCACCGTGGCGAGGTCAGCTACGACTTCATCGGCCACCGCAAGCTCTGGTACGGCATCTCCATCCTGATCACCATCACGGCCTTCGTCGGCCTGGCGGTGCGCGGCCTGAACATGGGCATCGACTTCCAGGGCGGTGCCATCTTCACCACCCCGAAGACCAGCGTCTCGGTCTCCCAGGCGGAGGAGTACGCGCACGAAGCCTCGGGCCATGAGGTGGTCGTCCAGAAGCTCGGCAACGGCAGCCTGCGCATCCAGATCGCCGGCATGGACACCCAGCAGTCCGACCAGATCAAGACCGCCCTCGCCGAGGACTTCAAGGTCGACCCGGAGCAGATCAACGCCGACCTGGTCGGCCCGAGCTGGGGCGACCAGATCGCCAACAAGGCATGGCAGGGCCTGGCGATCTTCATGGTCCTCGTCGTGATCTATCTGGCGATGGCCTTCGAGTGGCGCATGGCCCTCGCGGCGCTCGTCGCCCTGATCCACGACATCACCATCACCGTCGGCATCTACGCCCTCGTCGGCTTCGAGGTCACACCGGGCACGGTGATCGGTCTGCTGACCATTCTCGGTTACTCGCTGTACGACACGGTCGTCGTCTTCGACTCCCTCAAGGAGCAGACGAAGGACATCACCAAGCAGACCCGCTTCACCTACAGCGACGTCGCCAACCGTTCGATCAACAGCACCCTGGTGCGGTCGGTCAACACCACGGTGGTCGCGCTGCTGCCGGTGGCCGGCCTGCTGTTCATCGGCGGCGGCTTCCTCGGCGCGGGCACGCTCAACGACATCTCGCTGTCGCTGTTCGTCGGCCTCGCGGCCGGTGCGTACTCCTCGATCTTCATCGCCACGCCGCTCGTCGCCGACTTCAAGGAGCGCGAGCCGCAGCTGAAGGCCCTGCGCAAGCGTGTCCTGGCCAAGCGGGCCCAGGCCGCCACCGAGGCGGAGTACGGCCCGGCGACGGACGGCGGCGACGAGCCCGAGGACGCCGCACCCGCGGTGGTCGGTCCGCGCAGCCGCGGCCGTGGCCGACCCTCCGGGAAGCGCCGATGACCGGCATCGAGGAGTTGCTGCTCAGCCGTATCCGCGACGTGGCGGACTACCCGGAGCCCGGCGTGATGTTCAAGGACATCACCCCGCTGCTCGCCGACCCGTCCGCGTTCACGGTGCTCACCGACGCGCTCGCGGAGATCGCCGAGCGCACGCGCGCCACCAAGGTCGTCGGCCTGGAGGCCCGGGGCTTCATCCTGGGCGCCCCGGTCGCCGTCCGCGCGGGCCTCGGCTTCATCCCCGTACGCAAGGCGGGCAAGCTCCCCGGAGCCACCCTCAGCCAGGCGTACGACCTGGAGTACGGCTCGGCGGAGATCGAGGTGCACGCCGAGGACCTCACGTCCGGCGACCGCATCCTGATCGTCGACGACGTGCTGGCCACCGGCGGCACCGCCGAGGCGTCGATCCAGCTCATCCATCGTGCGGGCGCCGAGGTCGCGGGCGTCGCCGTCCTGATGGAGCTGGGCTTCCTGGCGGGCCGGCCCCGCCTGGAGGCGGCGCTGAACGGCGCGCCGGTGGAATCCCTGCTGACCGTATGACAAGCTGACCGTCTTACCGACGTACCGCATCGGGGCGGGCCCGGAGGAATCCGGCGCCCGCCCCTTGCGTTTCTCCGGTACAAGGCCCTCACAACGGCCTGAAGGCGATCCTGGGGCGCAGGATCGCTACGATGGGTGCTCCGGAGCCTGACCGGGGGACCCGGATCGCGCACGAGGAGTCCTCTTGCCAGACGAGGCCCAGCACCTGACCGCCGCCAAGCCCGAGTCCGCCTCGGCCCCCGCGGCGAAGCCCGCGTCACACGCGCAGAACGACACCCGCGGGCCGGTCGAGCACGGCCGCACCGCGCCCGTCGACAAGCCGGCCGAGCACCCGCGCCCCAAGCCGGCCCCGCCCGAGCGCCCTGCCGGCCCGTCCACCGGCACCTCCGCCGGTCGCCCCGCCGCCGCGCAGCCGCCCGCCCGCACCGGCTCCTCCAACCGCGTGCGCGCCCGCCTCGCCCGCCTCGGCGTCCAGCGCGCGAACCCCTACAACCCGGTCCTGGAACCGCTGCTGCGGATAGTCCGCAGCAACGACCCCAAGATCGAGACCGCGACCCTCCGCCAGATCGAGAAGGCATACCAGGTCGCCGAGCGCTGGCACCGCGGCCAGAAGCGTAAGAGCGGCGACCCGTACATCACGCACCCCCTCGCGGTCACCACCATCCTCGCCGAGCTGGGCATGGACCCGGCCACCCTGATGGCCGGCCTGCTGCACGACACCGTCGAGGACACCGAGTACGGCCTCGACGACCTGCGCCGCGACTTCGGCGACGTCGTCGCCCTCCTCGTCGACGGCGTCACCAAGCTGGACAAGGTCAAGTTCGGCGAGGCCGCGCAGGCCGAGACCGTGCGCAAGATGGTCGTCGCCATGGCCAAGGACCCGCGTGTCCTGGTCATCAAGCTCGCCGACCGCCTGCACAACATGCGCACCATGCGCTACCTCAAGCGCGAGAAGCAGGAGAAGAAGGCGCGCGAGACCCTGGAGATCTACGCGCCGCTCGCCCACCGCCTCGGCATGAACACCATCAAGTGGGAACTGGAGGACCTCGCCTTCGCGATCCTCTACCCCAAGATGTACGACGAGATCGTACGGCTGGTGGCCGAACGGGCACCGAAGCGTGACGAGTACCTGGCCATAGTGACCGACGAGGTCCAGTCCGACCTGCGCGCCGCCCGCATCAAGGCCACCGTCACCGGCCGCCCCAAGCACTACTACAGCGTCTACCAGAAGATGATCGTCCGCGGCCGTGACTTCGCGGAGATCTACGACCTGGTGGGCATCCGCGTCCTGGTGGACACCGTCCGCGACTGCTACGCGGCGCTCGGCACGGTCCACGCCCGCTGGAACCCGGTTCCGGGGCGGTTCAAGGACTACATCGCGATGCCCAAGTTCAACATGTACCAGTCGCTGCACACGACGGTCATCGGGCCCAACGGCAAGCCGGTCGAGCTGCAGATCCGCACCTTCGACATGCACCGCCGCGCCGAGTACGGCATCGCCGCGCACTGGAAGTACAAGCAGGAGGCCGTGGCCGGCGCCTCCAAGGTCCGTACCGACGCGCCCAAGTCCTCCGGCAAAGACAAGGACGCCATCAACGACATGGCGTGGCTCCGGCAGCTCCTGGACTGGCAGAAGGAGACCGAGGACCCCAGCGAGTTCCTGGAGTCGCTGCGCTTCGACCTCTCCCGCAACGAGGTCTTCGTCTTCACCCCCAAGGGCGACGTCATAGCGCTGCCCGCCGGTGCCACCCCGGTCGACTTCGCGTACGCCGTCCACACCGAGGTCGGCCACCGCACCATAGGAGCGCGGGTCAACGGCAGACTCGTACCGCTGGAATCCACGCTGGACAACGGCGACCTGGTCGAGGTCTTCACCTCCAAGGCGGCCGGCGCAGGCCCGTCCCGCGACTGGCTGGGCTTCGTCAAGTCGCCGCGCGCCCGCAACAAGATCCGGGCCTGGTTCTCCAAGGAGCGCCGCGACGAGGCCATCGAGCAGGGCAAGGACGCCATCGCGCGCGCGATGCGCAAGCAGAACCTGCCGATCCAGCGCATCCTCACCGGCGACTCCCTGGTCACCCTGGCGCACGAGATGCGCTACCCGGACATCTCCTCGCTGTACGCGGCGATCGGCGAGGGCCATGTCGCCGCGCAGAACGTCGTGCAGAAGCTGGTGCAGGCCCTCGGCGGCGAGGAGGCCGCGACCGAGGAGATCGACGAGGCGGTCCCGCCGTCCCGCACCCGTGGCCGCAAGCGGCGCAGCAGCAACGACCCCGGTGTGGTCGTCAAGGGCGTCGACGACGTCTGGGTGAAACTGGCCCGCTGCTGCACGCCCGTCCCCGGCGATCCGATCATCGGTTTCGTCACGCGCGGTAGTGGCGTATCGGTTCACCGCAGCGACTGCGTCAACGTGGAGTCACTGTCCCGTGAACCCGAGCGCATCCTCGACGTCGAGTGGGCACCGACCCAGTCCTCGGTCTTCCTCGTCGCCATCCAGGTCGAGGCCCTGGACCGCTCCCGCCTCCTCTCGGACGTCACCCGCGTCCTGTCCGACCAGCACGTCAACATCCTGTCCGCGGCCGTCCAGACCTCCCGCGACCGGGTGGCCACCTCCCGCTTCACCTTCGAGATGGGCGACCCCAAGCACCTCGGACACGTCCTGAAGGCCGTACGGGGCGTGGAGGGCGTCTACGACGTGTACCGCGTGACATCGGCCCGCAGGCCGTAACCCGCCCGAACAGGCGGAAGCCCCCGTACCCGAGGTACGGGGGCTTCCGCCTGTTCGGGGTGGCGGGGTCAGCCGCCGAACTCCTGCAGACCCTTCAGCGCCTGGTCCAGCAGGGCCTGGCGGCCCTCCAGCTCCCGCTCCAGCTTCTCGGCCCGGGACGTGTTGCCCTGGGCACGAGCCTGCTCGATCTGGCCCTTCAGCTTGTCCACGGCGGCCTGCAGCTGACCGGTCAGACCCTCGGCCCGCGCGCGTGCCTCAGGGTTCGTACGACGCCACTCGGCCTCCTCGGCCTCCTGGATCGCCCGCTCCACGGCGTGCATCCGGCCCTCGACCTTCGGCCGGGCGTCCCGCGGGACATGGCCGATGGCCTCCCAGCGCTCGTTGATCTGCCGGAACGCGGCCCGCGCCGCCTTCAGATCGCCGACCGGCAGGAGCTTCTCGGCCTCCTCGGCCAGCTCCTCCTTCAGCTTCAGGTTCTCCGCCTGCTCCGCGTCCCGCTCTGCGAACACCGAGCTGCGCGCCGCGAAGAAGACGTCCTGGGCGCCGCGGAAGCGGTTCCACAGGTCGTCCTCGTGTTCGCGCTGGGCACGGCCGGCGGCCTTCCACTCCGCCATCAGCTCGCGGTAGCGCGCGGCCGTCGGCCCCCAGTCCGTCGAACCCGACAGCGCCTCGGCCTCGGCGACCAGCCGCTCCTTGGTCCGGCGGGCCTCCTCCCGCTGCGCGTCCAGCTGCGCGAAGTGCGCCTTGCGGCGCTTGGAGAACGCCGAGCGCGCGTGCGAGAAGCGGTGCCACAGCTCGTCGTCCGACTTGCGGTCCAGCCGCGGCAGCCCCTTCCAGGTGTCCACCAGGGCGCGCAACCGCTCACCGGCCGCCCGCCACTGGTCGGACTGTGCCAGCTGCTCCGCCTCGGTGACCAGGTCCTCCTTGGCCCGGCGGGCCTCGTCGGACTGCTTGGCCCGCTGCGCCTTGCGCTCCTCACGCCGCGCCTCGACGGTCTGCACCAGCTTGTCCAGCCGGGCCCGCAGCGCGTCCAGATCGCCGACCGCGTGATGGGCGTCCACCTGCTCCCGCAGATGGTCGATGGCCGTCTGGGCGTCCTTCGCCGACAGGTCGGTCGTCTGCACACGCTTCTCGAGGAGGCCGATCTCGACAACCAGGCCCTCGTACTTGCGCTCGAAGTAGGACAGCGCCTCCTCAGGGGAGCCGGCCTGCCAGGAACCGACGACCTGCTCGCCGTCGGCCGTACGCACGTACACGGTCCCCGTCTCGTCGACGCGGCCCCACGGGTCGCTGCTCACAGCGCCTCCTCCACATGATGCCTGCGGAGGGCCTCAGCACCCCCGGGCATCGTCCACAGTTTCGTCACGGCCAACATAGGCGACCGGCAGGCCGCCTGTCCGCATCCAGCGCGACCGAAATTCCGCTTGGCCGCCCTGGTCATCAGGACTTCGTGACCGTCGCCTTGTCGATCACGACCGTCGCGTTCGGGGCGCCGTCACCGGCTCCCGTGTTCTCCCCCGCGGCGGCGATCTTCTTCAGGACCTCCATGCCCTCGGCGGACACCGTACCGAACGGTGTGTAGCTGGGCGGCAGCGGACTGTCCTCGTAGACCAGGAAGAACTGGCTGCCTCCGCTGTTCGCCTGCCCCGTGTTGGCCATGGCTACCGTGCCCGCCGGGTACATGTCGTCCTTCAGGCTCGCGTCCTTCAGGTTCTCGTCCGGGATGGTGTAGCCGGGACCGCCGGTGCCCATGCCCGTCGGGTCGCCGCACTGCAGCACGTAGATGCCGTTGGTGGTGAGGCGGTGGCACTTCGTGTGGTCGAAGTAGCCCTTTCCGGCCAGGAAGTCGAACGAGTTGACCGTGCGCGGGGCCGCCGAGGTCTTCAGGGCGACGTCTATCTCGCCGCACGTCGTGGCCAGCTTCATCGTGTACTTGGCCGACTTGTCGATCGACATCGCCGGCTCCTTCTCCCACGTCTGCGTCTTGACCTCGCCGGCCGCCGGCTTCTCGCAGGGGTCCTCGACCGGGGTGGGGCTGGGAGTGGCGTCCGCCGTCGCGCTCGCGTTGGCCTTGTCGTCCTTGTCCTCCTTGAGGACTCCGGTCGTGTACAGCGCGAGGCTGCCCACCAGGACCACGCCCAGCACCGACGCGATGACCGAGTTGCGGACCTTCGCCTTCCGCCGCGCCTCGGTACGCCGCTGCTGCTGCCGCAAGAACTTCTCCCGGGCGAGCTGCCGCCGCCGCTGTTCCTGGGTGACCACCGGGTTGTCTCCTCATACGTCCGTCTGTGTTGCCCCGTACCGTATATGGGTTCGCTGAGGAATCGGCAGCGCCGGTAGGCTCGGACGGAAGTCGTAGCCACCCGTATCGATACAAACGAAGGACGATCGTGCTCATTGCCGGGTTCCCCGCCGGGGCCTGGGGGACGAACTGCTACCTCGTCGCCCCCGCCGCCGGTGAGGAGTGCGTGATCATCGACCCGGGCCATCAGGCCGCCCCAGGAGTCGAGGAAGCGCTGAAGAAGCATCGGCTCAAGCCCGTCGCCGTCGTCCTCACCCACGGCCACCTCGACCATGTGGCCTCGGTCGTCCCCGTGTGCGGCGCGCACGACGTACCGGCCTGGATCCACCCCGACGACCGCTACATGATGAGCGACCCCGAGAAGGCGCTCGGCCGGTCCATCGGCATGCCGCTGATGGGCGAGCTGACCGTGGGGGAGCCGGACGACGTCCGTGAGCTGACCGACGGCACGAAGCTGGAACTGGCCGGTCTGGAGCTGACCGTCGCGCACGCGCCGGGCCATACCAAGGGGTCGGTGACCTTCCGGCTTCCCGAGACCACCGACATCCCGTCGGTGTTCTTCTCCGGGGACCTGCTGTTCGCCGGCTCCATCGGACGCACCGACCTGCCGGGCGGCTCCATGGAGGACATGCTCCAGTCGCTGGCCCGCGTGTGCCTGCCGCTCGACGACTCCACCGTGGTGCTGTCCGGCCACGGCCCCCAGACGACCATCGGCCAGGAGCGCGCCACCAACCCGTATCTGCGGCAGGTGGCGGCAGACCGCCAGGGGCACAGCGCGGATCCCGCCGCCGCTCCCCGACGAGGAATGTGACGAGAGACCTTCCGTGAGCACCTTTCAGGCCCCCAAGGGCACGTACGACCTGATCCCGCCGGACTCCGCGGCCTACCTCGCGGTCCGCGAGGCGATCGCCGCGCCGCTGCGCGCCTCCGGCTACGGCTACATCGAGACACCCGGCTTCGAGAACGTGGAGCTGTTCGCGCGCGGTGTCGGTGAGTCCACCGACATCGTCACCAAGGAGATGTACGCCTTCGAGACCAAGGGCGGCGACAAGCTGGCGCTGCGCCCCGAGGGCACGGCGTCCGTGCTGCGCGCCGCGCTGGAGGCCAACCTCCACAAGACCGGCAACCTGCCCGTCAAGCTCTGGTACTCCGGCTCGTACTACCGCTACGAGCGTCCCCAGAAGGGCCGCTACCGCCACTTCTCCCAGGTCGGTGCCGAGGCCATCGGCGCGGAGGACCCGGCGCTGGACGCCGAGCTGATCATCCTGGCCGACCAGGCGTACCGCTCGCTGGGCCTGCGCAACTTCCGCATCCTGCTCAACAGCCTGGGCGACAAGGAGTGCCGCCCGGTGTACCGGGCCGCCCTCCAGGACTTCCTGCGCGGCCTCGACATCGACGAGGACACGCGCCGCCGCATCGAGATCAACCCGCTGCGGGTGCTCGACGACAAGCGGGAGTCCGTCCAGAAGCAGCTGACCGGCGCCCCGCTGCTGCGCGACTACCTGTGCGACGCCTGCAAGGCGTACCACGAGGAGGTCCGTGAGCTGATCGGCGCGGCGGGCGTCGCCTTCGAGGACGATCCGAAGCTGGTCCGCGGCCTCGACTACTACACCCGTACGACCTTCGAGTTCGTCCACGACGGCCTGGGCTCCCAGTCCGCGGTCGGCGGCGGCGGCCGCTACGACGGCCTGTCCGAGATGATCGGCGGCCCCGCGCTGCCGTCGGTCGGCTGGGCCCTCGGCGTGGACCGCACGGTCCTCGCGCTGGAGGCGGAGGGCGTGCGGCTCGACATCCCCTCCACCACGGCCGTCTACGCGGTCCCGCTCGGCGGGGAGGCCCGCCGCCTGCTGTTCGCCAAGGTCACCGAACTGCGCAAGGTGGGCGTCGCGGCGGACTTCGCGTACGGCGGCAAGGGCCTCAAGGGCGCCATGAAGAACGCCAACCGCAGCGGGGCCCGCTACGCGATCGTCGCCGGCGAGCGGGACCTCGCCGAGGGCGTCGTCCAGCTCAAGGACCTGGAGTCCGGCGAGCAGACGGCGGTCGGTGTGAACGAGATCGTCGCGGAGCTGGAGTCCCGGCTGGGCTGAGGCAGCGGGGTGGCAGGGGATCAACCCTGCCGCCCCCCGTTCTCCGCCCGTCAACTCCGTGTGCCCCGATTCGTCCGGCCAGACGATTCCCAGACACCGGGCGGCGGAGAGACGATCGTGGTGCCTCCTTATGTCCAGCGAACGGTGGACACATGGGTGGGTGCGGCACAATGGCCCCTGCCCGAAGAAGGTCCCACTCCCCGAGCAGACGGAATCGGCCTGATGAGCAAGACGACAGTGAAAGACGTCTCCACGGTGTCCGAACCGGAGGGCGCCGAAGTGGCCGCGCCGCGGACGGCGGGGGCCGGCCGCGCCTTCGCGCTTCTTCTGGTGATCACCGGCGCGGCCGGTCTGCTCGCCGCGTGGGTCATCACGATCGACAAGTTCAAGCTGCTCGAGGCCAAGGTCGAGGGGAAGACGTTCGTCCCGGGCTGCAGCCTGAACCCCGTCGTCTCCTGCGGCAGCGTCATGGAGTCCCAGCAGGCGTCCGTCTTCGGGTTCCCCAACCCGATGCTCGGCCTGGTGGCCTACGGCATCGTCGTCTGCGTCGGCATGAGCCTGCTGGCCCGCGCCCGCTTCCCGCGCTGGTACTGGCTCACCTTCAACGCCGGCACCCTCTTCGGCGTCAGCTTCTGCGCCTGGCTGACCTTCCAGTCGCTGTACCGGATCAACGCCCTGTGCCTGTGGTGCTCCCTGGCCTGGGTCGCGACGATCATCATGTTCTGGTATGTGACCTCGTTCAACATCAGGAACGGCTTCCTGCCCGCGCCGAACTGGCTGAAGAACTTCTTCGGCGAGTTCACCTGGGTGCTGCCGGTGCTGCACATCGGCATCATCGGCATGCTGGTCCTGACCCGCTGGTGGGACTTCTGGACCAGCTGACAGCCCCGCTCCGGACCGGCCGACGGCCCCGGAGGGATTGTCGGTGCGGTGATTTAGGGTTTCAGCGTGGAGCCCGATCTGTTCACCGCCGCAGCCGAAGAACGCCAGGAGAAGGACCCGACGACCAGTCCCCTGGCGGTCCGCATGCGCCCGCGCACGCTCGACGAGGTCGTGGGCCAGCAACACCTGCTGAAGCCGGGCTCCCCCCTGCGCCGCCTGGTCGGCGAGGGCGCCAAGGGCCCGGCCGGACCGTCCTCGGTGATCCTCTGGGGCCCGCCCGGCACCGGCAAGACGACCCTGGCGTACGTCGTCTCCAAGGCCACCAACAAACGCTTCGTCGAACTGTCCGCGATCACCGCCGGCGTCAAGGAGGTCCGCGCGGTCATCGACGGCGCCCGCCGCGCCAGCGGAGGCTTCGGCAAGGAGACCGTCCTCTTCCTCGACGAGATCCACCGCTTCAGCAAGGCCCAGCAGGACTCCCTCCTCCCGGCCGTCGAGAACCGCTGGGTGACCCTGATCGCGGCCACCACCGAGAACCCTTACTTCTCGGTGATCTCCCCCCTGCTGTCCCGCTCCCTGCTGCTCACCCTCGAACCCCTCACCGACGACGACGTCCGCGGCCTGCTCCGCCGAGCCCTGGCCGACGAGCGCGGCCTCAAGGACGCCGTCGCCCTCCCCGAGGACACCGAGAGCCATCTGCTGCGCATCGCCGGCGGCGACGCCCGCCGCGCGCTCACCGCCCTGGAGGCAGCCGCCGGGGCAGCTCTCGACAAGGGCGAGACCGAGATCGCCCTCGAGACCCTGGAGCAGACCGTCGACCGCGCGGCCGTGAAGTACGACCGCGACGGCGACCAGCACTACGACGTCGCCAGCGCCCTGATCAAGTCCATCCGGGGATCGGACGTCGACGCCGCGCTGCACTATCTGGCCCGCATGATCGAGGCCGGCGAGGACCCCCGCTTCATCGCCCGCCGGCTGATGATCTCCGCCAGCGAGGACATCGGGCTGGCCGACCCGAACGCCCTGCCGATCGCGGTCGCCGCCGCCCAGGCCGTCGCCATGATCGGCTTCCCCGAGGCCGCGCTCACCCTCAGCCACGCCACCATCGCCCTGGCCCTGGCCCCCAAGTCCAACTCCGCCACCACCGCCATCGGCGCCGCCCTGGACGACGTACGCAAGGGACTGGCCGGAGCAGTCCCGCCGCATCTGCGCGACGGGCACTACAAGGGCGCGGCCAAGCTGGGCCACGCGCAGGGTTACGTGTATCCGCACGACCTGGCCGAGGGCATCGCCGAGCAGCAGTACGCCCCGGACGCCCTGAAGGACCGCGAGTACTACACCCCGACCCGGCACGGAGCCGAGGCGCGGTACGCGGACGCCGTGGAGTGGACCAGGAAGCACCTCGGTCGCAGACGGTCCTGAGCAGCCTGTAGACTGCTCCGAAGTGCTGAGTTCCGCGCAGTCAGAGCGGGACAGTCAGCCGGAACCCCCAGGGGGTTCCAGGAGCGTCGCGCACCGTCGATGGTGTCGCGGGCAGCCCACCACCACCCGGAGCCCCGGGAGAGGTCGGTGGGCCACTCGCGTGCTGCACATATGTGCCCAGACCAGGGGAGCGGCTGCCCGGCAGGTCCGGCCACGGACCCGGCGGGATTCCCCGGCTGCGGATGCGACCTCCCACCACTTCTGACAAGCCGAACTAGGAAAAGAGAAACAGTGGCGAACCAGTCCCGCCCCAAGGTCAAGAAGTCGCGTGCCCTCGGCATCGCGCTGACCCCGAAGGCCGTCAAGTACTTCGAGGCCCGCCCCTACCCGCCGGGTGAGCACGGCCGTGGCCGCAAGCAGAACTCGGACTACAAGGTCCGTCTGCTGGAGAAGCAGCGTCTGCGCGCGCAGTACGACATCTCCGAGCGCCAGCTGGTCCGCGCCTACGAGCGCGCGTCCAAGGTTCAGGGCAAGACCGGTGAGGCCCTGATCGTGGAGCTCGAGCGCCGTCTCGACGCCCTGGTCCTGCGTTCGGGCATCGCCCGCACCATCTACCAGGCCCGTCAGATGGTCGTGCACGGCCACATCGAGGTCAACGGCCAGAAGGTCGACAAGCCGTCGTTCCGCGTCAAGCCGGACGACGTCGTCATGGTCCGCGAGCGCAGCCGCGAGAAGACCCTCTTCTCGATCGCCCGCGAGGGTGGCTTCGCCCCCGACGGTGAGACCCCCCGCTACCTCCAGGTGAACCTCAAGGCCCTGGCGTTCCGCCTGGACCGCGAGCCGAACCGCAAGGAGATCCCGGTGATCTGCGACGAGCAGCTCGTCGTCGAGTACTACGCCCGTTGATCCTTCAGCGGTCGTAGGACTCTCCGCGCCGGAGCCCGTCGTCTCGTCCCGCCCTTCCGGGCGGGCGCAGCGGCGGGCTTTCGCGTGCCGCCGCGCACCGCCCGCAATCCGGTACGGAGCGCCGGCCACGGCGCGATAGGCTCAGAGAGTTGGAGTGATGACGCAGCGGTAGCGGGAAGCGGGTGCGCAGTGTCCGGTGGAGAGGTGGCCGGAATCCTGGTGGCCGTCTTCTGGGCGATCCTGGTCTCCTTCCTCGCGGTGGCACTCGTGAGGCTGGCCCAGACGCTCAGGGCGACGACCAAGCTGGTCGCGGACGTGACGGATCAGGCCGTCCCGCTGCTCGCCGACGCCTCCTCGGCGGTACGCTCCGCGCAGACCCAGATCGACCGGGTCGACGCGATCGCCTCGGACGTCCAGGAGGTCACGTCGAACGCCTCCGCGCTCTCGACCACCGTCGCCTCCACCTTCGGTGGCCCGCTCGTCAAGGTCGCCGCCTTCGGCTACGGCGTGCGCCGGGCCCTCGGCGGCCGCAAGGACGACGTGCCCGACAAGGGGCCCCGGCGTACGGTGATCGTGGGCCGTACCGTCCCGGCCGCGCGGCGGGCCAAGCGCAACGCCCGCGGAAAGAAGGACTGAGACCGAGCGATGTTCCGCCGTACGTTCTGGTTCACCACAGGTGTCGCCGCCGGTGTGTGGGCCACCACCAAGGTCAATCGCAAGCTGAGGCAGCTGACCCCCGAGAGTCTCGCCGCGACCGCGGCCAACAAGGCGCTCGAGACGGGAGCGCGCCTCAAGGACCGCGCGGTGGGCTTCGCCCTCGACGTCCGCGACAACATGGCCCAGCGGGAGGCCGAACTCCACGACGCCCTGGGCATCGCCGAGGACCCCGAACTCCCCGCACCCCGGCGGTACACCGCCATCGAGACCAACCGCAGCAACCCGAAGTACACCGAAACGTCGTTTTCTTCGCAAGCGAAGTACTCGTACAACCGGAATGAGGACCACTGATGGAGTCGGCCGAGATTCGCCGCCGCTGGCTGAGCTTCTTCGAGGAGCGCGGGCACACCGTCGTCCCTTCGGCGTCGCTCATCGCGGACGACCCGACTCTGCTCCTCGTCCCGGCCGGCATGGTGCCCTTCAAGCCCTACTTCCTGGGTGAGGTCAAGCCGCCCTTCGCGCGCGCCACCAGCGTGCAGAAGTGCGTGCGCACGCCCGACATCGAAGAGGTCGGCAAGACCACGCGGCACGGCACGTTCTTCCAGATGTGCGGCAACTTCTCCTTCGGCGACTACTTCAAGGAAGGCGCCATCAAGCTGGCCTGGGAGCTGCTCACCAGCCCCCAGGACAAGGGCGGTTACGGCCTCGACCCCGAGCGCCTGTGGATCACCGTCTACCAGGACGACGACGAGGCCGAGCAGATCTGGCACGAGGTCGTCGGCGTGCCCAAGGAGCGCATCCAGCGCCTGGGCATGAAGGACAACTTCTGGTCCATGGGCGTCCCCGGCCCCTGCGGCCCCTGCTCCGAGATCAACTACGACCGCGGCCCCGAGTTCGGTGTCGAGGGCGGCCCCGCCGTCAACGACGAGCGGTACGTGGAGATCTGGAACCTCGTCTTCATGCAGTACGAGCGCGGCGAGGGCACCGGCAAGGAGAGCTTCGAGATCCTCGGCGACCTGCCGAGCAAGAACATCGACACGGGCCTCGGCCTGGAGCGGCTCGCCATGATTCTGCAGGGCGTGCAGAACATGTACGAGATCGACACCTCCATGGCCGTCATCAAGAAGGCCACCGAGCTGACCGGCGTGGCCTACGGCGACGCCCACGCCTCGGACGTCTCCCTGCGTGTGGTCACCGACCACATGCGCACGGCCACCATGCTCATCGGCGACGGTGTGACACCGGGCAACGAGGGCCGTGGCTATGTGCTGCGCCGCATCATGCGCCGCGCCATCCGCAACATGCGTCTGCTGGGCGCCACCGGTCCGGTCGTCAAGGACCTGATCGACGTCGTCATCGGCATGATGGGCCAGCAGTACCCGGAGCTGGTCACCGACCGGGAGCGCATCGAGAAGGTAGCCCTGGCCGAGGAGAACGCCTTCCTGAAGACGCTGAAGGCCGGCACCAACATCCTCGACACCGCCGTGACCGAGACCAAGGCCGCCGGCGGCACGGTCCTCGCCGGCGACAAGGCGTTCCTGCTCCACGACACCTGGGGCTTCCCGATCGACCTCACCCTGGAGATGGCCGCCGAGCAGGGGCTGTCCGTGGACGAGGACGGCTTCCGGCGCCTGATGAAGGAGCAGCGGGAGCGCGCCAAGGCCGACGCCCAGGCCAAGAAGACCGGTCACGCCGACATGGGCGCCTACCGTGAGATCGCCGACTCCGCCGGCGAGACCGAGTTCATCGGCTACTCGGACACCGAGGGCGAGTCCACGATCGTCGGCATCCTCGTCGACGGGGTCTCCTCCCCGGCCGCCACCGAGGGCGACGAGGTCGAGATCGTCCTCGACCGCACCCCGTTCTACGCCGAGGGCGGCGGCCAGATCGGTGACACGGGCCGCATCAAGGCCGACTCCGGTGCCGTCATCGAGATCCGCGACTGCCAGAAGCCGGTCCCGGGCGTGTATGTCCACAAGGGCGTCGTCCAGGTCGGCGAGGTCACCGTCGGCGCCAAGGCCCATGCCTCGATCGACAACCTGCGCCGCAGGGCCATCGCCCGCGCCCACTCGGCCACCCACCTCACCCACCAGGCCCTGCGCGACGCCCTCGGCCCGACGGCCGCCCAGGCCGGTTCCGAGAACCAGCCCGGCCGCTTCCGCTTCGACTTCGGCTCGCCGTCCGCCGTACCGACGGCCGTGATGACCGACGTCGAGCAGAAGATCAACGAGGTGCTCGCCCGCGACCTCGACGTGCACGCCGAGGTCATGGGCATCGACGAGGCCAAGAAGCAGGGCGCCATCGCCGAGTTCGGCGAGAAGTACGGCGAGCGGGTGCGCGTCGTGACCATCGGCGACTTCTCCAAGGAGCTGTGCGGCGGCACGCACGTCCACAACACCGCCCAGCTGGGCCTGGTGAAGCTGCTGGGCGAGTCGTCGATCGGCTCCGGTGTGCGCCGTATCGAGGCCCTCGTCGGGGTGGACGCCTACAACTTCCTGGCCCGGGAGCACACGGTCGTCGCCCAGCTCCAGGAGCTGATCAAGGGCCGTCCGGAAGAGCTGCCGGAGAAGGTCTCCGCGATGCTCGGCAAGCTGAAGGACGCCGAGAAGGAGATCGAGAAGTTCCGCGCCGAGAAGGTCCTGCAGGCCGCCGCCGGTCTCGCCGAGTCCGCCAAGGACGTACGCGGTGTGGCCCTGGTGACCGGTCAGGTCCCGGACGGCACCACCCCGGACGACCTGCGCAGGCTGGTCCTCGACGTGCGCGGCCGCATTCAGGGCGGCCGGGCCGCCGTGGTCGCCCTGTTCGCGGTCAACAACGGCAAGCCGCTGACGGTCATCGCCACCAACGAGGCCGCCCGCGAGCGCGGTCTCAAGGCCGGTGACCTGGTCCGTACGGCCGCCAAGACGCTCGGCGGCGGCGGTGGCGGCAAGCCGGACGTCGCCCAGGGCGGCGGCCAGAACCCGGCCGCCGTCGGCGAGGCCGTCGACGCCGTCGAGCGGCTCGTCGCGGACACCGCCAAGTGACGATGCGCAAGGGCCGTCGACTCGCGATCGATGTCGGGGACGCCCGGATCGGGGTCGCCTCGTGCGACCCCGACGGGATCCTCGCCACTCCGGTGGAGACGGTCCCCGGCCGGGACGTGCCCGCCGCTCACCGCCGGCTCAGGCAGCTTGTCGAGGAGTACGAGCCGATCGAGGTCGTCGTCGGTCTCCCTCGCTCCCTGAAGGGGGGCGAGGGCCCGGCCGCGGTCAAGGTGCGGGGCTTCGCCCAGGAGCTGGCCAGGGCGGTCGCCCCTGTTCCGGTTCGCCTCGTCGACGAGCGGATGACGACCGTGACGGCCGGCCAGGGACTGCGCGCCTCGGGCGTGAAGTCGAAGAAGGGACGCTCGGTCATCGACCAGGCTGCCGCTGTGATCATCCTTCAGCAGGCGCTCGAATCCGAACGGGTGTCAGGAAGGCCACCCGGCGAGGGCGTCGAACTGGTCATCTGATCGCGATACGGTAACGTTCCGCGCGATGCGCCGGTTTTCGAACAGCCGGTGCACAGAAAGAGGCGGAACGGACGCCGGACCCTCACGGGCCGCGAGAACGCCGCCTCGCGGCTCTAGGGGATCGATGACTGAGTATGGCCGGGGCCCAGGCTCCGAACCGTGGCATCCCGAGGACCCGTTGTTCGGGGACGGCGGATGGGAAGGGCAGCAGGCCCACACGGGTCATCAGCCTGCCTACGGCGGCCAGCCGCAGCACTACCCGCAGCAGCCGCAGCAGCCCGGATACGGCGACTGGGGCCACGGAGCGCAGCAGTCCGCCTACGACCAGGGGCAGCAGTACGGGCACGGCCAGCAGCAGTACGACCCCCAGCAGTACCCGCAGCAGTACGCGGGACAGGGCCAGCCGTTCGAACAGTACGGTCATCAGTACGGTCAGCAGTACGGGCAGCAGGGACAGCAGCCGGGACAGCAGCCGGGGTACTCCCAGGGCGGCTGGGACGGCACCGGCGCCCACGCCCATGTGCCGTACGCGGCCGACACCGGCGACCCCTACGGCCAGCAGCCCGCCTCCTACGGCGGTGAGCAGCCGGACTTCTACCAGACCCCGGAGGCGTACCCGCCGCCGGAGCCGCCCACCCGCAGGCGCGCCGAACCGGAGCCGGAGACCGACTGGGACCCGGGCCCGGACCAGGGCGAGCACGCGTTCTTCGCCGACGGCGAGGACGACGAGGGCGAGGACGACGACACCCCCGGCAACCGCCGTGGCCGCGGTGAGCGGCGCGGCGCCAAGGGCGGTAAGGGTGCCAAAGGCGGCAAGGGAACCAAGAAGAACCGCAACGGCTGTGCCTGCCTGGTGGTCCTGCTGGTGTTCGGCGGCGGCCTCGGCGGTGTGACGTACGTCGGCTACAAGTTCTACCAAAATCGTTACGCCGAGGCCCCGGACTACGCGGGCGACGGCACCGACGAGTCCGTGACCATCGAGGTCCCCAAGGGTGCGGGCGGTGCCCAGATCGGACGCGTGCTCAAGGCGGCGGGCGTCGTCAAGAGCGTCGACGCCTTTGTCGCCGAGCTGGCGAAGGACCCCGAGAAGCAGATCCAGGCGGGCGCCTACATCCTGCGGAAACAGATGTCCGCGAAAAGCGCCATCTCGATGATGCTCGACCCGAAGAGCCAGGCCAATGTGATGGTCACTCCGGGGCAGCGCAATACCCAGGTCTACAAGGCGATCGACCAGAAACTCGGACTCTCCGACGGCACCACCGGCAAGGTCGCCAAGGAGCAGTACAAGAATCTCGGGCTGCCGAGCTGGGCGAACAGCAACAGCGAGATCAAGGACCCGCTGGAGGGCTTCCTCTTCCCGGGCACCTATCCCGCGGCCAAGGGCATGAAGCCCGAGGCGGTGCTGAAGGAGATGGTCGGCCGCGCCACCGCGAAGTACACGAAGTACGACCTCGAGACCAAGGCCAAGGCGCTCAACCTGGACAACGCGCTGCAACTCGTCACGGTCGCCAGCCTCATCCAGGCCGAGGGCAAGACCACCGACGACTTCCGCAGGATGGCAGAGGTGGTCTACAACCGCCTCGACCCCGCGAACCGCGAGACCTACGGGGCCCTGCAGTTCGACTCGACCTACAACTACGTGAAGAACCAGAGCAACATCGACGTCACCGAGGAAGAGGTCAAGGGCGACAAGGACCCGTACAACACGTACACCAACAAGGGCCTGCCGCCGGGGCCGATCGGCAACCCGGGCGACGACGCGCTCACGTCGGCGCTGAACCCGACCGACGACGGCTGGTACTACTTCGTGGCGGTCGACGGCGTGAGCAGGACCGAGTTCGCCAAGACGCACGCCGATTTCCTGAAGCTCAAGGACAAGTTCAATGCGAGCAGGGGCAACTGACACCCGCCGGGCCGCCGTACTCGGCAAGCCCATCGCCCACTCCCTCTCCCCGGTGCTGCACCGCGCCGCGTACGAGGCACTGGGGCTCACCGGCTGGACGTACGACCGCTTCGAGATCGACGAGGCGGCCCTGCCCGGCTTCGTCGACGGCCTAGGCGCCGAGTGGGCGGGCCTGTCGCTGACCATGCCGCTGAAGCGGGCGGTCATCCCGCTGCTCGACGAGATCAGCGACACCGCGGCCTCGGTCGAGGCGGTCAACACGCTGGTCTTCGCCGAGGACGGCCGCCGGGTCGGCGACAACACCGACATCCCCGGCATGGTCGCCGCCCTGCGTGAACGCGGCGTCGAACAGGTCGACTCCGCGGCGATCCTCGGCGCGGGCGCCACCGCCTCGTCCGCGCTCGCCGCGCTCGCCCGCGTCTGCACCGGCGAGGTCGTCGCCTACGTCCGCAGCGAGGCCCGCGCTGCTGAGATGCGGCAGTGGGGGGAGCGGCTCGACGTGGAGGTGCGTACGGCGGACTGGGCGGACGCCGCCGAGGCGCTGCGCGCCCCGCTGGTGATCGCGACCACCCCGGCCGGCGCCACCGACGCCCTCGCCCAGGCCGTGCCGGAGCGCCCCGCCACCCTCTTCGACGTGCTGTACGAACCCTGGCCGACCGAGCTCGCCGCCCGCTGGTCCATGTACGGCGGTGCCGTCGTCAGCGGTCTCGACCTCCTGGTGCACCAGGCGGTCCTCCAGGTGGAGCAGATGACGGGCCGTGTCCCGGCCCCGGTCGACGCCATGCGCGCAGCAGGCGAACAGGCGCTCGCCGCTCGATAGGATCCCCGGGTCGATCGGATCATCGCGGTCCGCCGGGGGGCGGGGCGAGCAGGGGGGAAGACCGTGACCACGGGGACCGCTGGGCTGCAGCTGGCGTCCGGCAAGGCCGACATCTTCGAGTTCGTCGTGAGACTGCTGCCCGACCTCCTGGGGCTGCTGCCCGACTGGCTGCAGGGGCCCGTGATCGCCCTGTGCGTGCTCTCCTTCGTCGTCCTCGCCGTCCGCAGGGTGAAGCGCAGGATCGCTCGGCGGCGTGCGCGGCGCCAGGGCCAGGAGCCCCGCGGCGCCGACTTCCTCGGCTCCTACGCGCCGCCGCAGACACAGCGGGACGCCCCGAGGTGACATGTCCCGTCCGCTTTGTGGACCGGCGGCCGGGGCCAGGCGCCGGACATGGGAGGATCGTAGGAGGCGGACCCGGGTCGAACACCTGGTCACGCCGTTGCCGTACGCGAGGACACGCGTACGCAGTGCAAGTACCACGGGCGAGCACGGAGGAGCACCGTTGAGCAGGTTGCGCTGGCTGACCGCGGGAGAGTCTCACGGACCCGCACTTGTGGCGACGCTGGAGGGGCTTCCCGCCGGCGTGCCGATCACCACGGCCATGGTGGCGGACCATCTCGCGCGGCGGCGGCTGGGCTATGGGCGCGGTGCGCGGATGAAGTTCGAGCAGGACGAGGTCACCTTCCTCGGTGGCGTCCGGCACGGGCTCACCCTGGGCTCCCCGGTCGCGATCATGGTCGGGAACACCGAGTGGCCGAAGTGGGAGCAGGTCATGGCGGCCGACCCGGTCGACGCGGACGTGCTGAAGGACCTGGCCCGCAACGCGCCGCTGACCCGGCCGCGGCCCGGTCACGCGGACCTGGCGGGCATGCAGAAGTACGGCTTCGACGAGGCCCGCCCGATCCTGGAGCGCGCCTCCGCCCGGGAGACCGCGGCCCGGGTGGCGCTCGGCGCGGTGGCCCGGTCGTACCTGAAGGAGACGGCCGGCATCGAGATCGTCTCGCACGTCGTGGAGCTGGCCGCCGCCAAGGCGCCGTACGGGGTGTACCCGGTCCCGGCCGATGTGGAGAAGCTGGACGCGGACCCGGTGCGCTGTCTGGACGCGGACGCGTCGAAGGCGATGGTCGCGGAGATCGACCAGGCCCACAAGGACGGCGACACTCTCGGCGGCGTGGTCGAGGTTCTGGCGTACGGCGTCCCGGTCGGCCTGGGCTCACACGTCCACTGGGACCGGCGCCTGGACGCGCGCCTCGCCGCCGCGCTGATGGGCATCCAGGCGATCAAGGGCGTCGAGGTCGGCGACGGCTTCGAGCTGGCCCGCGTGCCCGGCTCGAAGGCGCACGACGAGATCGTGACGACCCCCGAGGGCATCAAGCGCTCCACCGGCCGCTCCGGCGGCACCGAGGGCGGGCTGACCACCGGCG
This sequence comes from Streptomyces sp. NPDC018693, assembly GCF_044391385.1. Lineage (NCBI taxonomy): Bacteria > Bacillati > Actinomycetota > Actinomycetes > Kitasatosporales > Streptomycetaceae > Streptomyces > Streptomyces sp. NPDC018693. Next base: position 331,929 of record NZ_JBIRZZ010000006.1, read on the forward strand.
AGCTGCTGCGCGTGCGCGCGGCGATGAAGCCGATCGCCACCGTGCCGAAGGCGCTGGCCACCGTCGACGTCGTCACCGGCGAGGCCGCCAAGGCTCACCACCAGCGCTCCGACGTGTGCGCGGTCCCGGCCGCCGGCATCGTCGCCGAGGCCATGGTCGCCCTCGTCCTCGCGGACGCCGTCGCGGAGAAGTTCGGCGGCGACTCGGTGGCCGAGACCCGCCGCAACGTCGAGTCCTACCTCGACAACCTCCACATCCGATGAGCGCGCCGCTGATCGTCCTCGTCGGCCCGATGGGCGTGGGCAAGTCCACCATCGGACGGCTGCTCGCCGAGCGGCTCGGCGTCGGCTACCGCGACACGGACGACGACATCGTCGCCGCGCAGGGCCGCTCCATCGCGGACATCTTCGTGGACGAGGGCGAGCCGGCCTTCCGGGCGCTGGAGAAGGAGTCCGTGCGCCAGGCCCTGGCCGGGCACGAGGGCGTCCTGGCCCTCGGCGGCGGCGCGGTCCTGGACGCGGACACCCGCGCGCTGCTCGCCGCGCAGCGGGTGGTCTACCTGTCGATGGACGTCGAGGAAGCGGTCAGGCGCACCGGCCTGAACACGGCCCGGCCGCTGCTCGCGGTCAACCCGCGCAAGCAGTGGCGTGAGCTGATGGAGGCCCGCCGCCATCTGTACGAGGAGGTCGCCACCGCCGTCGTACCGACAGATGGTCGTACGCCCGAAGACGTCGCCCAAGCCGTTCTGGACGCACTGGAGTTGAAGGAAGCATGAGCGAGTCGGTGAGCCGGATCCACGTCGGCGGCAGCGCGGGCAGCGACCCGTACGACGTCCTGGTGGGGCGTCAGCTGCTGGGCGAGCTGGCCGGGCTGATCGGTGACAAGGCCAAGCGGGTCGCGGTCATCCACCCCGAGGCGCTCGCCGAGACCGGCGACGCGCTCCGCGCCGACCTCGCCGCACAGGGCTACGAGGCCGTGGCGATCCAGGTGCCCAACGCGGAGGAGGCCAAGACCGCCGAGGTCGCCGCCTACTGCTGGAAGGCGCTGGGCCAGTCCGGATTCACCCGCTCCGACGTCGTCGTCGGCGTCGGCGGCGGCGCGACCACCGACCTGGCGGGCTTCGTCGCCGCCACCTGGCTGCGCGGGGTGCGCTGGATCGCCGTCCCCACCACCGTGCTGGCGATGGTGGACGCGGCGGTCGGCGGCAAGACCGGCATCAACACCGCCGAGGGCAAGAACCTCGTCGGCGCCTTCCACCCGCCGGCCGGCGTGCTGTGCGACCTGGCCGCGCTGGACACCCTCCCGGTCAACGACTACGTCTCCGGGCTCGCGGAGATCATCAAGGCCGGCTTCATCGCCGACCCGGTGATCCTGGACCTCATCGAGGCCGACCCCCAGGCCGCCCGGACCCCGGCGGGCCCGCACACGGCCGAGCTGATCGAGCGCTCCATCCAGGTCAAGGCGGACGTCGTGTCGGCGGACCTGAAGGAGTCGGGCCTGCGGGAGATCCTCAATTACGGCCACACGCTCGCCCACGCCATCGAGAAGAACGAGCGCTACCAGTGGCGGCACGGCGCCGCGGTCTCCGTCGGCATGCACTTCGCCGCCGAACTCGGCCGTCTGGCGGGCCGGTTGGACGACGCCACGGCCGACCGCCACCGTACGATCCTGGAAGCGGTCGGCCTGCCGCTGCACTACCGCTACGACCAGTGGCCCAAGCTGGTGGAGACGATGAAGGTCGACAAGAAGTCCCGCGGCGACCTGCTGCGCTTCATCGTCCTGGACGGCCTGGCCAAGCCGACCGTGCTGGAGGGGCCCGACCCGGCCGTGCTCCTCGCCGCGTACGGAGAAGTGGGCCAGTAGGTCCCCCGCTGTTCCTTCCGCCCGATTCGCCTTGCGGGCCCGGGCACTTCGTACCGCCCCCTGCCGTTCATCAATCGACGGCCGGGGGCGGTACGGTTCGGTAGCGCGGGAGAGCCCCGCGCGGCCGGCGCCTGTGGCGAGCCGAGTACGACGAGACGGAGTGGCACCGGATGCAGCACGCAGTGGGTTCTCCGCTGCCGCCGCCCCATCAGCCGGGGCACGGGCCGGCCGCCGACTGGTCGTCGGCCGCACACCACCCGGGTCCGCACCAGCCGGGCACCCCTCAGCCAGGCACCCATCAGCGACCCGCCCCCGTACCCCCGCCGCCCCCCGGCTTCACCGGCGCACCCTCGGGCCCGGTCCCACCGGCCCCGCATCCGCCGGTACCGCCCGCTCCCCACCCGCCTGCCTCGCCGGCTCCCCATCCGCCGGGCCCGCCGGCGCCGCACCCCCAGGCCCCGCACCACGCCCCGGCTCCCGCTCCTCAGACACCCCCGCCCGCGGACACCACCGGCCATGTCCCGTTGCCCCCCGGCGGCCCCGTCGGTATGCCGAGCGCGCCGCCCGCCGCGGCCACCCCCGATCCGGCGACCACCACCCTCGCGGTCCTGCTCATCGGCCCCGCGGGCGCCGGCAAGACCAGCGTCGCCAAGTACTGGGCCGACCACCGCCGGGTGCCCACCGCCCACATCAGCCTCGACGACGTCCGCGAGTGGGTCCGCTCCGGCTTCGCCGACCCGCAGCGCGGCTGGAACGACCACTCCGAGGCCCAGTACCGCCTGGCCCGCCGCACCTGCGGCTTCGCCGCGCGCAACTTCCTCGCCAACGGCATCTCCTGCATCCTCGACGACGCGATCTTCCCCGACCGCCCCGCCGTCGGCCTCGGCGGCTGGAAGCGCCATGTGGGCCCCGGCCTGCTCCCGGTCGTCCTCCTGCCCGGCCTGGAAGTCGTCCTGGAACGCAACGCGGAACGTTCCGGCAACCGCCGCCTCACCGACGAGGAGGTCGCCCGCATCCACGGCCGCATGGCCGGCTGGTACGGCTCGGGCCTCCCCATCATCGACAACTCCCAGCTGGACGTCCCGACGACGGCCCGAATCCTGGACGAGATCCTGGCAAGGGCGATCGCCAGCCCGCCGAAGTGGTGACCAAGGGGAGCTTTCACCCAGGGGCGCGGGGCTGTTTCGATATGCGGCTTCGCCGCATGGGCGTGACCAGCCCCCACCGGTGGGGAGCCGAACAACAACCCCACTCGGCCGTTCCCAACCGGCACAATTCACCCACGGCTCCTACGCTCGACACATGCCAGAGATGTACGCATCCCGCCGAGCCAGGCTGAAAGAACGCTGCACCGCGGCCGGCAGCGCGGCAGCGCTCGTCTCCCGGCCCGCCAATGTGAGATACCTCGCCGGAGCGGCCCCCCACGGCGCCGTCCTCCTCCTCGGCACCCAGGAGGACGTCCTCGTCTGCGCCGGCCCCCCGGACGACCGCCCACTGGAGGGCCGCCCGGACGACACCCTCCGTATGCACACCCTGCCCGGCGCCGGAGGCGATCCGGCGGTCGCGGCGGCCGACCTCCTCACGGCGGAGGGCGCCGACTCCCTCGCCGTGGAGGAACACCACCTCACCGTCACCCGCCACCGCGCCCTGCGCTCGGTCGCCCCGCGCCTGCGCCTGGCCGACCTCGGTCAAGCCGTGGAACAGCTCAGGATCGTCAAGGACGAGGAGGAGATCTCCTGCCTGCGCATCGGCGCCGAGATCGCCGACCAGGCGCTCGGCGAGCTGCTGGAGTCGATCCTCGTCGGCCGCACCGAACGCCACCTGGCCCTGGAGCTGGAGCGCCGCCTCGTCGACCACGGTGCCGACGGCCCGGCCTTCGTGACCTCCGTCGGCACCGGTCCGAACTCCGGCCGCCGGGGGCACCGGCCCACCGACCGCCGGGTCGAGGAGGGCGACTTCCTCTCTGTCTGCCTGGGCGCGACGTACCGCGGATACCGCTGCGAGATCGGCCGTACGTTCGTCATCGGCACCGCCCCCGCCGGCTGGCAGATCGAGCTGTACGACCTCGTCTTCGCCGCCCAGCGCGCCGGACGCGAGAGCCTGGCACCCGGCACGGCCTGCCGCGATGTGGACCGTGCCGCCCGACAGGTGCTGGACTCCGCCGGGTACGCCACCGCCCTGCCGGTGCTGACCGGGCACGGTGTCGGACTGGAAATCGACGAGGACCCGCAGTTGGCTCCCGCGGCCATGGGTAAACTGGACGCTTGCGTGCCGGTCACCGTCGAGCCGGGGGTCCACCTCCCGGGCCGGGGCGGTGTCCGGATCGATGACACGCTCGTCGTCCGCCCCGAGGCGGACGGCGGACCCGAGCTACTCACCATCACGACCAAGGAGCTGCTCGCGCTCTAGCGACCCCAGGTAAGTTCAGGCACGTCCCCACGCCGCCCGGCACGCACTCTCGCCGCCGAAGGCCCTAGTAGCTCCGCTACGAGGACCTTCACCCGGCACACCGAGAGCACGCACCGAACGACGCGGGAACGCACCCGACCTTCCCCGGCGCCGCTCGGTGCGTGCCCCGGGGTCGTCCACGTCAGTCCAGGAGATTCCGCAACCGTGGCTTCCACGAACGACCTCAAGAACGGCATGGTGCTCAAGCTCGAAGGCGGCCAGCTCTGGTCCGTCGTCGAGTTCCAGCACGTCAAGCCCGGCAAGGGCCCGGCCTTCGTGCGCACCAAGCTCAAGAACGTGCTCTCCGGCAAGGTGGTCGACAAGACCTTCAACGCCGGTGTCAAGGTCGAGACGGCCACTGTCGACAAGCGCGACATGCAGTTCTCGTACATGGACGGCGACTACTTCGTCTTCATGGACATGGAGACCTACGACCAGCTCATGGTCGACCGCAAGGCCGTCGGTGACGCCGCCAACTTCCTGATCGAGGGCTTCACCGCCACCGTCGCCCAGCACGAGGGCGAGGTGCTCTTCGTCGAGCTGCCGGCCGCCGTCGAGCTGACCGTCGCCGAGACCGAGCCCGGCGTCCAGGGTGACCGCTCCACCGGTGGCACCAAGCCCGCCACCCTGGAGACCGGCCACCAGATCCAGGTCCCGCTCTTCATCACCACCGGTGAGAAGATCAAGGTCGACACGCGCTCCAGCGACTACCTCGGCCGGGTGAACAGCTAACCGTGGCTGCCCGCAACACGGCCCGCAAGCGCGCCTTCCAGATCCTCTTCGAGGGCGACCAGCGCGGCGCCGACGTCCTGACGGTCCTCGCGGACTGGGTCCGGCTGTCCCGGAGCGACACCCGGCAGCCGCCGGTGAGCGAGTACACGATGCAACTGGTCGAGGGCTACGCGGAGCACGCGCGGCGCATCGACGAGCTGATCGCGCAGTACTCGGTCGGCTGGACGCTGGACCGGATGCCGGTCGTGGACCGCAACCTCCTGCGCCTCGGGGCCTACGAGCTGATCTGGGTCGACGAGACCCCGGACGCCGTGGTCCTCGACGAGATGGTCCAGCTGGCGAAGGAGTTCTCGACGGACGAGTCCCCCTCGTTCGTCAACGGCCTGCTCGGCCGGCTCAAGGAGCTCAAGCCGTCGCTGCGCCGTGAAGGCGCCTGAGCGGCTCCATCAAGACGCCGGAGGGCCCACAGCGCAGCGCTGTGGGCCCTCCGGCGTCTGGGGTGGAAACACCTCGGGCTGGTCGTGGAAACACCTCGGGGTGGGGGGGCCCCCCCCGGGGGCGCCCCCCCCCCCGGCGGGGTGTGGTGTGGATGTCGGGGGGCCGCGCGACGCGGGGGGGGCCGCCGCGCGCGCGGGCGGCGCCCCCCCCCCCCCCCCCCCCCCCCCCCCCCCCCCCCCGGGGGGCCGGGGGGGGGGGGGGGGGGGGACCCAGGGGGGGGGGGGGGCGGCCGGCCCCCGGGGGGGGGCCCCCCCCCTCGGGGCCCCCCCCCCCCCGGCGGTACGTTTCTGCTGAACTGCTCGGCGGTCAGCTCTCCTCGTGGGCGACCGCGCGGCGCGCGTCCGCGTCCAGCACGCCCCAGCTGATCAGCTGCTCGGTGAGGACCGACGGCGACTGGTCGTAGATGACGGCGAGGGTGCGCAGGTCGTCCTGGCGGATGGAGAGCACCTTGCCGTTGTAGTCACCGCGCTGGGACTGGATCGTCGCCGCGTAGCGCTGCAGCGGACCCGCCTTCTCGACCGGCACATGGGCCAGCCGCTCCAGGTCCAGGACCAGCTTCGGCGGGGGCTCGGCGGCACCGCCCGGGGTCGTGCCCGGCAGCAGCTCCTGCACCGGAACGCCGTAGAAATCCGCCAGTTCGGCGAGGCGCTGCACGGTCACGGCGCGGTCGCCGCGCTCGTACGAACCGACCACGACCGCCTTCCAGCGTCCCTGGGACTTCTCCTCGACACCGTGGAGGGAAAGGCCCTGCTGGGTGCGGATCGCCCGGAGCTTCGCCCCGAGCTGTTTGGCGTATTCGCTGGACATATAGCTCCCCGGCACTGTGTCGACGCGGCTGGCGTTGGTCCATGCCGCGCGGCTGGTAACTCATTGTGAGGTTACGCAGCGTGATTCTTCTGCGTCAAGCCGAATGGTCCACACCGACTCTTCCGTGGTATCGATGGCCCATTGCGCCAGGGGTGTGATCGCGCGGACCCGAACGGGTGATCGCCCGGGGTGTCGGGGCGGGATCCCGAGGTGTCGTACGGGCCTGATACCGTGGATGGCGCAATCCCGACGTCCTTTAAGGTCCGTCCCGTGAGGCGGAGAAGGAGGTCCGTTTCGTATGGACACGCACGCCGACGCGCAAGCGTCCGATGCGAGGCCCGTTCTCGAAGGCCCCGACATCGCGCGGGTACTGACCCGCATCGCCCACGAGATCGTCGAACGCGCCAAGGGCGCCGACGACGTGGTGCTCCTCGGCATTCCGACCCGGGGCGTCTTCCTCGCCCAGCGGCTCGCCGTCAAGCTCGAACAGATCACCGACCGCAAGATCCCGGTCGGCTCGCTCGACATCACCATGTACCGCGACGACCTGCGCATGCACCCGCCGCGTGCGCTGGCCCGCACCGACATCCCCGGTGACGGCATCGACGGCCGGCTCGTCGTCCTCGTCGACGACGTGCTCTTCTCCGGCCGCACCATCCGCGCCGCCCTCGACGCCCTGAACGACATCGGGCGTCCCCGTGCCGTGCAGCTCGCCGTGCTGGTCGACCGCGGCCACCGCGAGCTGCCCATCCGCGCCGACTACGTCGGCAAGAACCTCCCCACGTCGCTGCGGGAGACGGTCAAGGTCCAGCTCGCCGAGGAGGACGGTCGCGACACCGTGCTGCTCGGTGTGAAGCAGACCCAGTAGCAAGTCAGGCGCGACCGGCCGCTGCCGCCTGGCGTCCCACGCGCCGGTCTGCCCCAATTCTCCCGAATGAACTGCCTTACGGAGCCTGACAGATGCAGCGTCATCTCATCTCGGCCGCCGACCTCACCCGCGACGACGCCGTCCTGATCCTCGACACCGCCGAGGAGATGGCCCGGGTGGCCGACCGGCCCATCAAGAAGCTGCCGACCCTGCGCGGCCGCACCGTCGTCAACCTCTTCTTCGAGGACTCCACACGCACGCGTATCTCCTTCGAGGCCGCCGAGAAGCGACTGTCCGCGGACGTGATCAACTTCTCCGCCAAGGGATCCAGCGTCTCCAAGGGCGAGTCCCTGAAGGACACCGCCCAGACCCTGGAGGCCATGGGCGTCGACGCCGTCGTCATCCGGCACGGCGCCTCCGGAGCCCCCTACCGCCTGGCCAACTCCGGCTGGATCGACGCCGCCGTCATCAACGCCGGCGACGGCACCCACCAGCACCCCACCCAGGCCCTCCTGGACGCCTTCACCATGCGGCGCCGGCTGATCGGGCGGGACGCGGGGCTCGGCCAGGACCTGGCCGGCAGGCGCATCACCGTCGTCGGCGACGTGCTGCACAGCCGGGTCGCCCGCTCCAACGTCGACCTGCTGCACACCCTCGGCGCCGAGGTCACCCTCGTCGCCCCGCCCACCCTGGTTCCGGTCGGCGTCGAGAACTGGCCCTGCGAGGTCTCCTTCGACCTCGACAGCACGCTGCCCAAGTGCGACGCGGTGATGATGCTGCGCGTCCAGCGGGAGCGCATGAACGCCGCCTTCTTCCCCACCGAGCGCGAGTACTCCCGCCGCTACGGCCTCGACGCCGACCGCATGGCCAAGCTGCCCGAGCACGCCATCGTGATGCACCCCGGCCCCATGGTCCGCGGCATGGAGATCACCGCCGAGGTCGCCGACTCCGACCGCTGCACCGCCATCGAGCAGGTCGCCAACGGGGTGTCCATCCGGATGGCCGTCCTCTACCTGCTGCTCGGCGGCAACGAACCCGCCGTCACCCACGCCCGTCCCGCCGAGGAGAAGTAGGACAACATGAGCAAGATCCTGATCCGTGGTGCGAAGGTGCTGGGCGGCGAGCCGCAGGACGTCCTGATCGACGGCGCGACCATCGCCGAGGTGGGCGCCGGGCTGAGCGCCGAGGGCGCCGAGGTCGTCGAGGCCGCCGGCAAGGTGCTGCTGCCGGGCCTGGTCGACCTGCACACCCATCTGCGCGAGCCGGGCCGTGAGGACTCCGAGACGGTCCTGACGGGCACGCGCGCGGCGGCGAGCGGCGGCTTCACCGCCGTGTTCGCCATGGCCAACACCTTCCCCGTCGCCGACACCGCCGGCGTCGTCGAGCAGGTCTACCGGCTCGGCCAGGAGCACGGCTACTGCGACGTCCAGCCCATCGGCGCCGTCACCGTCGGCCTGGAGGGCAAGAAGCTCGCCGAGCTGGGCGCCATGCACGAGTCCGCGGCCGGCGTCACCGTCTTCTCCGACGACGGCAAGTGCGTCCACGACGCGGTGATCATGCGCCGGGCGCTGGAGTACGTGAAGGCGTTCGGCGGGGTCGTCGCCCAGCACGCGCAGGAGCCGCGGCTGACCGAGGGCGCCCAGATGAACGAGGGCGTCGTCTCCGCCGAGCTCGGCCTCGGGGGCTGGCCGGCGGTGGCCGAAGAATCGATCATCGCCCGGGATGTCCTGCTCGCCGACCACGTCGGCTCCCGCGTCCACATCTGCCACCTGTCGACCGCCGGGTCCGTCGAGATCGTCCGCTGGGCCAAGTCCCGCGGCATCCAGGTGACCGCCGAGGTCACCCCGCACCACCTCCTGCTCACGGACGAACTGGTCCGCAGCTACAACCCCGTCTACAAGGTCAACCCGCCGCTGCGCACCGAACGCGACGTGAGGGCGCTGCGCGAGGCCCTCGCCGACGGCACGATCGACATCGTCGCCACCGACCACGCCCCCCACCCGCACGAGGACAAGGACTGCGAGTGGGCCGCCGCCGCCATGGGCATGGTCGGCCTGGAGACGGCACTGTCAGTGGTCCAGGAGACCATGGTGGAGACGGGCCTGCTGGACTGGGCCGGGGTCGCCGACCGTATGTCCTTCAAGCCTGCCGGCATCGGGCAGGCCAAGGGCCACGGTCGTCCCGTCTCGGCTGGTGAGCCCGCCAACCTCACGCTCGTCGACACGGCATACCGTGGCCAGGTGGACCCCGCGGGCTTCGCCTCGCGCAGCCGCAACACTCCGTACGAGGGGCGTGAGCTGCCGGGCCGTGTGACGCACACGTGGCTCCGGGGCAAGGCCACGCTCGTCGACGGGAAGCTCACGTGACATCTGCTGTACTCCTGCTGGCGGCCGAGAAGGAATCGGCCGAAGTGACCGACTGGGCGGCCCGGCTCGGCTGGGTCGTCGGTCTCGCCCTGTTCGTCGCCCTCGTCTACTGGCTGATGCGCGAGGGCTGGAAATGGCGCGGCACGCTCCAGAGCGACCTGCCGGAGCTGCCCGCCTCGCCGAGCGAGCCCGGTCCGGCGAAACTGAGCCTGACCGGCCGCTACCACGGCTCCACCACCGCCGGGCAGTGGCTGGACCGCATCGTGGCGCACGGCCTGGGCACCCGCAGCCGGGCCGAGCTCACCCTGACGGACGCGGGACTGGTCGTCGAGCGCCCCGGCGCGACCGACTTCTTCGTCCCGGCCGACGCCCTGCGGGAGGCCCGGCTCGACAAGGGCATCGCCGGCAAGGTCCTCACCGAGGGCGGACTGCTCGTGGTGACCTGGGCACACGGCGACAAGCTGATCGACTCCGGGTTCCGCTCGGACCACGCGGCCGAGCACAACGCGTGGGTCGACGTCATTAACTCCATGATCAACACTAGGGAAGGCGCCGAACGATGACGACCTCCACCAGGGGAGCCGAAAAGGTTCCCGCCGTACTCGTCCTGGAGGACGGCCGGATCTTCCGCGGCCGTGCCTACGGGGCCGTGGGGGAGACCTTCGGCGAAGCGGTGTTCTCCACCGGCATGACCGGCTACCAGGAGACCCTCACCGACCCGTCGTACGACCGCCAGATCGTCGTCGCCACCGCCCCCCAGATCGGCAACACCGGCTGGAACGACGAGGACGACGAGTCGAGCCGCATCTGGGTCTCCGGCTACGTCGTGCGCGACCCCGCGCGCGTGCCGTCCAACTGGCGGGCCAAGCGCTCCCTGGACGACGAACTGGTCCGCCAGAGCATCGTCGGCATCTCCGGCATCGACACCCGCGCCCTCACCCGCCACCTGCGTGAGCGCGGCTCCATGCGCGCCGGCATCTTCTCCGGCGAGGCGATCACCGCCGAGACCGAGCTCCTCGCGCGCGTGCAGGCCCAGCCCCACATGAAGGGTGCGAGCCTCTACGAGGAGGTCGCGACCCAGGAGGCGTACGTCGTCCCGGCGATCGGCGAGAAGAAGTTCACCGTCGCCGCCATCGACCTCGGCATCAAGGGCATGACCCCGCACCGCATGGCCGAGCGCGGCATCGAGGTGCACGTCCTGCCCGCCACGGCCACCGAGGAGGACATCTACGCCATCGACCCGGACGGTGTGTTCTTCTCCAACGGCCCCGGCGACCCGGCCACCGCCGACGGCCCGGTCGCCCTGATGACCGCCGTCCTGAAGCGGAAGACGCCGCTGTTCGGCATCTGCTTCGGCAACCAGATCCTCGGGCGCGCCCTCGGCTTCGGCACCTACAAGCTGAAGTACGGCCACCGCGGCATCAACCAGCCGGTCCAGGACCGCACGACCGGCAAGGTCGAGGTCACCGCCCACAACCACGGCTTCGCCGTGGACGCGCCGCTCGACAAGGTCACCGAGACGCCCTTCGGCCGCGTCGAGGTCTCCCACGTCTGCCTCAACGACGACGTCGTGGAGGGGCTCCAGCTGCTCGACCAGCCGGGCTTCTCCGTCCAGTACCACCCCGAAGCGGCAGCCGGCCCGCACGACGCCGCCTACCTGTTCGACCGCTTCACGTCTTTGATGAGCACAGTCCTGATGGAGGGCCAGCGTGCCTAAGCGCACCGATATCCAGTCCGTCCTGGTCATCGGCTCCGGCCCGATCGTCATCGGCCAGGCCGCCGAGTTCGACTACTCCGGCACCCAGGCGTGCCGCGTCCTCAAGGCCGAGGGCCTGCGCGTCATCCTGGTCAACTCCAACCCGGCGACGATCATGACCGACCCGGAGATCGCCGACGCCACCTACGTCGAGCCGATCACCCCGGACTTCGTCGAGAAGATCATCGCCAAGGAGCGCCCCGACGCCCTGCTGCCCACCCTGGGCGGCCAGACGGCCCTGAACACCGCCATCTCGCTGCACGAGAACGGCGTCCTGGCCAAGTACGGCGTGGAGCTGATCGGCGCCAACGTCGAGGCGATCCACAAGGGCGAGGACCGCGACCAGTTCAAGGAGGTCGTGGAGGAGGTCCGCCGCAAGACCGGCCACGGCGAGTCCGCGCGCTCGGTCATCTGCCACACCATGGACGAGGTGCTCGCCGGAGTCGAGCAGCTCGGCGGCGGCTACCCGGTCGTCGTCCGCCCGTCCTTCACCATGGGCGGCGCCGGCTCCGGCTTCGCCCACGACGAGGACGAGCTGCGCCGCATCGCCGGCCAGGGCCTCGCCCTCTCCCCGACCACCGAGGTGCTCCTGGAGGAGTCCATCCTCGGCTGGAAGGAGTACGAACTGGAGCTGATGCGCGACAAGCACGACAACGTCGTGGTCGTCTGCTCCATCGAGAACTTCGACCCCATGGGCGTGCACACCGGCGACTCCATCACCGTCGCCCCCGCCATGACCCTGACCGACCGCGAGTACCAGACCCTGCGCGACATCGGCATCGCGGTCATCCGCGAGGTCGGCGTCGACACCGGCGGCTGCAACATCCAGTTCGCGGTCAACCCCGTCGACGGCCGGGTCATCGTCATCGAGATGAACCCGCGCGTGTCGCGGTCCTCCGCGCTGGCCTCCAAGGCGACCGGCTTCCCGATCGCCAAGATCGCCGCCAAGCTCGCCGTCGGCTACACCCTCGACGAGATCCCGAACGACATCACCCAGGAGACCCCGGCCTCCTTCGAGCCCACGCTCGACTACGTGGTCGTCAAGGCACCCCGGTTCGCCTTCGAGAAGTTCCCGCAGGCCGACTCCACTCTGACCACCACCATGAAGTCGGTCGGCGAGGCCATGGCCATCGGCCGCAACTTCACCGAGGCGTTCCAGAAGGCGCTGCGCTCCCTGGAGAAGAAGGGCAGCCAGTTCACCTTCGTCGGCGAGCCCGGCTCCGCGGGAAACAAGGCCGAGCTGCTGCGAGAGGCCGTGCGGCCCACCGACGGCCGGATCAACGCCGTCATGCAGGCCATCCGCGCGGGCGCCACGCCCGAGGAGGTCTTCGAGGCCACGAAGATCGACCCGTGGTTCGTCGACCAGCTCTTCCTGATCAAGGAGATCGCGGACGAGATCGCGGCAGCCGCCGAGCTGACGCCCGAGCTGCTCGCCGAGGCCAAGCGGCACGGCTTCTCCGACCAGCAGATCGCCGAGATCCGCGGCCTGCGCGAGGACGTGGTCCGCGAGGTGCGGCACGCCCTGGGCATCCGCCCCGTCTACAAGACGGTGGACACCTGCGCCGCCGAGTTCGCCGCGCGGACGCCGTACTTCTACTCGTCCTACGACGAGGAGAGCGAGGTCGCGCCCCGCGAGAAGCCGGCCGTCATCATCCTGGGCTCCGGACCCAACCGCATCGGCCAGGGCATCGAGTTCGACTACTCCTGCGTCCACGCCTCCTTCGCGCTGTCCGACGCCGGGTACGAGACCGTGATGGTCAACTGCAACCCGGAGACCGTCTCCACCGACTACGACACCTCCGACCGGCTGTACTTCGAGCCGCTGACCCTGGAGGACGTGCTGGAGATCGTCCACGCGGAGGCGCAGGCCGGCCCGATCGCCGGCGTGGTCGTGCAGCTCGGCGGGCAGACCCCGCTGGGCCTCGCCCAGGCCCTCAAGGACAACGGCGTGCCGGTCGTCGGCACCTCGCCCGAGGCCATCCACGCGGCCGAGGACCGTGGCGCCTTCGGCCGGGTCCTCAAGGAGGCCGGCCTGCCCGCCCCCAAGCACGGCACCGCCACGACCTTCGCCGAGGCCAAGGAGATCGCCGACGAGATCGGCTACCCGGTCCTCGTCCGCCCGTCGTACGTCCTCGGCGGCCGCGGCATGGAGATCGTCTACGACGAGACCCGTCTGGCCTCCTACATCGCCGAGTCGACCGAGATCAGCCCCACCCGGCCGGTGCTCGTCGACCGCTTCCTGGACGACGCCATCGAGATCGACGTCGACGCGCTGTACGACGGCGAGGAGCTCTACCTCGGCGGCGTCATGGAGCACATCGAGGAGGCCGGCATCCACTCCGGCGACTCGGCGTGCGCCCTGCCCCCCATCACCCTGGGCGGCTTCGACATCAAGCGCCTGCGCGCCTCCACCGAGGCCATCGCCAAGGGCGTCGGAGTGCGCGGCCTGATCAACATCCAGTTCGCGATGGCCGGCGACATCCTCTACGTCCTGGAGGCCAACCCGCGCGCGTCCCGCACGGTCCCCTTCACATCGAAGGCGACCGCGGTGCCGCTCGCCAAGGCCGCCGCCCGGATCTCCCTGGGCGCGACCATCGCCCAGCTCCGCGAGGAGGGCCTGCTGCCCGCCCACGGCGACGGCGGCGAGCTGCCCCTGGACGCGCCGATCTCCGTCAAGGAGGCGGTCATGCCCTGGAGCCGCTTCCGGGACACCTCCGGGCGCGGCGTCGACACCGTCCTCGGCCCGGAGATGCGCTCCACCGGCGAGGTCATGGGCATCGACTCCGTCTTCGGCACGGCCTACGCCAAGTCGCAGGCCGGTGCCTACGGCGCCCTGCCGACCAAGGGCCGCGCCTTCATCTCGGTCGCCAACCGCGACAAGCGGTCGATGATCTTCCCGGCGCGGGAGCTGGTCGCCCACGGCTTCGAGCTCCTGGCCACCTCGGGCACGGCGGAGGTGCTCAAGCGCAACGGCCTGCACGCCACCGTCGTGCGCAAGCAGTCCGAGGGCACCGGCCCGGGCGGTGAGAAGACCATCGTCCAGCTCATCCACGACGGCGAGGTCGACCTCATCGTCAACACCCCGTACGGCACCGGCGGCCGCCTCGACGGCTACGAGATCCGTACGGCGGCCGTGGCGCGCTCGGTGCCGTGCCTGACGACGGTCCAGGCGCTCGCCGCCGCCGTCCAGGGCATCGACGCGCTCAACCGCGGGGACGTGGGCGTCCGTTCGCTCCAGGAACACGCGGAACACCTGACCGCGGCCCGCGACTAGCAGCCCTGAGGGGGACACCGGAAACGGTGTCCCCCTCTTCATGAGGCTCACTTCATGAGGCTTACGAGGACACCTACATGTACAAGCTTTTCTTCCGTCTGGTCTTCACACGGATGGACCCGGAGCAGGCCCATCACCTCGCCTTCCGCTGGATCCGCCTCGCCGTCCGCATCCCCGTGCTGCGCACGTTCGTCGCGGCCGCGCTCGCACCCCGCCACAAGGAACTGCGCACCGAGGCGTTCGGGCTGCGCATGCACGGCCCCTTCGGGCTCGCCGCCGGCTTCGACAAGAACGCCGTCGCGATCGACGGGATGTCGATGCTGGGCTTCGACCATGTCGAGATCGGCACGGTCACCGGCGAGCCGCAGCCCGGCAACCCCAGGAAGCGGCTGTTCCGCCTGGTCGCAGACCGGGCGCTGATCAACCGCATGGGCTTCAACAACGAGGGCTCACTGGCCGTCGCCGCGCGCCTGGCCTCCCGTACGCCCGTCTTCAGGACCGTCGTCGGCGTCAACATCGGCAAGACCAAGGCCGTACCGGAGGCGGAGGCCGTCGCGGACTACGTGAAGTCGGCCGAGCGGCTGGCGCCGTACGCCGACTACCTGGTCGTGAACGTGTCGTCGCCGAACACGCCCGGCCTGCGCAACCTGCAGGCCACCGAGGCGCTGCGGCCCCTGCTGGGCGCAGTCCGCGAGGCCGCGGACCGCACGGTCACCACCCGCCGGGTCCCGCTCCTCGTCAAGATCGCCCCCGATCTGGCCGACGAGGACATCGACGCCGTCGCCGACCTGGCCGTGGAACTCGGTCTGGACGGGATCATCGCCACCAACACCACCATCGCACGCGAGGGACTCGGTCTGACCTGCGAGCCCTCCCTGGTGAAGGAGGCCGGCGGACTGTCCGGCGCCCCGCTCAAGGCGCGCTCCCTGGAGGTGCTGCGCCGCCTCTACGCGCGCGTGGGCGACCGCATCACCCTGGTGGGCGTCGGCGGCATCGAGAACGCCGAGGACGCCTGGCAGCGCATCCTGGCGGGCGCCACGCTGGTCCAGGGCTACAGCGCCTTCGTCTACGAGGGCCCCTTCTGGGGCCGTGCGATCCACAAGGGCCTCGCCGCGCGCCTGCGCAGCAGCCCGTACGCGACCCTCGCCGACGCGGTCGGCGCCGACGTGAGGAGGACGGCATGACCGCTCTGGAACCCTTCGGCGCACGGCTGCGGCGCGCCATGGACGAGCGCGGCCCGCTGTGCGTGGGCATCGATCCGCACGCCTCCCTGCTCGCCGAGTGGGGCCTGGACGACGACGTGGCCGGTCTGGAGCGGTTCAGCCGCACGGTCGTGGAGGCGATGGCCGACCGGGTCGCCGTGCTCAAGCCGCAGAGCGCCTTCTTCGAGCGGTTCGGCTCGCGGGGCGTCGCCGTCCTGGAGAGGACGGTGGCGGAGGCCCGGGCGGCCGGTGCGCTGGTCGTGATGGACGCCAAGCGCGGCGACATCGGCTCGACCATGGCCGCGTACGCGGAGTCCTTCCTGCGCGAGGGCGCCCCGCTGTTCTCGGACGCGCTGACGGTCTCCCCGTACCTCGGTTACGGCTCCCTGTCGCCGGCGGTGGCGCTGGCGCGGGAGAGCGGCGCCGGGCTGTTCGTGCTGGCGCTGACGTCCAACCCGGAGGGCGGCGAGGTGCAGCACGCGGTGCGGGCGGACGGCCGGAACGTGGGCGCGACCATGCTGGGGCACCTGGCCGCCGAGAACGCGGGGGAGGAGCCCCTGGGGTCCTTCGGCGCGGTCGTGGGCGCGACGCTGGGTGACCTGTCGTTGTACGACCTCGACATCAACGGTCCCCTCCTCGCGCCCGGTATCGGCGCCCAGGGGGCGACGGGGGGCGACCTTCCCCGGGTCTTCGGGGGGGCCGTGCGCAATGTGGTGCCGAACGTCAGCCGCGGGGTGTTGCGCCACGGTCCCGACGTGGTCGCGCTGCGTGACGCCGCGGAGCGGTTCGCGGAGGAGATCAGGGCCGCGGTGGCGTCGGCCTGAGGGGGATCGGCCGCTCGTTCGGGTCGGCGGACGGGCGGCCTGGGGCGACTTGAGTCTGAATACATTCTCAAATCGAGGGCATTATGTCCTAAATGTCCGGCCTGGCGGAGGCTGACCAGGACTTTTCCTCTGTTCTCGCTGACTCTGGCGAACTTGACCGCTAGTCTCCGACGTGTGTGAGCGGGCGAGCGTGTTGCTCGTGGCTCCCCAGGTGTGGGGCGACTAGGTTCCTCACCGGTCCGTATCCGACAGTTCGACATCCGAGGTGACGTAGGCGTGGCTCTTCCGCCCCTTACCCCCGAACAGCGCGCAGCCGCGCTCGAAAAGGCCGCCGCGGCTCGCCGGGAGCGGGCCGAGGTCAAGAATCGACTCAAGCACTCCGGCGCCTCCCTGCACGAGGTCATCAAGCAGGGCCAGGAGAACGACGTCATCGGCAAGATGAAGGTCTCCGCCCTGCTCGAGTCCCTTCCGGGCGTGGGCAAGGTCCGCGCCAAGCAGATCATGGAGCGGCTCGGCATCTCCGAGAGCCGCCGCGTGCGCGGCCTCGGCTCCAACCAGATCGCTTCCCTGGAGCGTGAGTTCGGCAGCACCGGTTCCTGACTCCGGACACTGCCGGGAAGGGAGTCCCGGGCACTCCGGGATTGCTGGAATAATCGCTGCATGGCTGCAACATTCCGGGGGACGACCCCCGAGCCCCCGGACGTACGTCCGCGGCTGACCGTGCTCTCCGGCCCCTCCGGGGTCGGCAAGAGCACGGTCGTCGCCCATATGCGCAAGGAACACCCCGAGGTCTGGCTCTCGGTGTCGGCGACGACCCGCAAGCCCCGCCCCGGCGAGAAGCACGGAGTCCACTACTTCTTCGTCACCGACGACGAGATGGACAAGCTGATCGCCAACGGCGATCTGCTGGAGTGGGCCGAGTTCGCCGGCAACCGCTACGGCACGCCCCGCGCGGCCGTGCTGGAGCGGCTGGAGGCCGGTGAACCGGTCCTGCTGGAGATCGACCTCCAGGGCGCCCGGCAGGTCCGCGAGTCCATGCCGGAGGCCCAGCTGGTGTTCCTGGCTCCTCCCTCCTGGGAGGAGCTGGTGCGCAGACTCACCGGGCGGGGCACCGAGCCGCCCGAGGTCATCGAGCGCCGGCTGGACGCGGCCAAGACCGAACTGGCGGCCGAGCCGGAGTTCGACCAGACCCTGGTCAACACCTCCGTCGAGGATGTGGCGCGTGAGCTGCTAGCCTTGATGGATGTCGTGTGATCGCCAGCATGTGATCGCGACCTGATCTTTTCCCATCCATCGGAAGGTAGAGCGTGTCCTCTTCCATCTCCGCGCCCGAGGGCATCATCAACCCGCCGATCGACGAGCTCCTCGAGGCCACCGACTCGAAGTACAGCCTCGTGATCTACGCGGCCAAGCGGGCCCGCCAGATCAACGCGTACTACTCGCAGCTCGGCGAGGGCCTCCTCGAGTACGTCGGTCCGCTCGTCGACACCCACGTCCACGAGAAGCCGCTCTCGATCGCCCTCCGCGAGATCAACGCGGGTCTGCTGACGTCCGAGGCCATCGAGGGCCCCGCGCAGTAATACGATCGGCTCGCAGTAGGTTTTTCCACAGGCCCGGCAGCGCGACTGCCGGGCCTGTGGTGTCTCATGGAGTCGTACGTTTTCCGAGGCCGGGGAGAGATGGTGGACAAGCCGAAGGTCGTACTGGGGGTCAGCGGTGGCATCGCCGCCTACAAGGCGTGCGAACTGCTCAGAAGGCTGACGGAGTCGGGACACGACGTCCGTGTCGTGCCCACCGCCGCCGCGCTCCACTTCGTCGGCGAGGCCACCTGGTCCGCCCTGTCCGGCAACCCCGTCTCGACCGAGGTCTGGGACGACGTCCACGAGGTCCCGCACGTGCGCATCGGCCAGCACGCCGACCTGGTCGTCGTGGCCCCGGCGACCGCCGACCTGCTCGCCAAGGCCGCCCACGGCCTCGCCGACGACCTGCTGACCAACACCCTGCTCACCGCCCGCTGCCCGGTCGTCTTCGCCCCCGCGATGCACACCGAGATGTGGGAGCACCCGGCCACCCAGGAGAACGTGGCGACGCTGCGCCGCCGGGGCGCCGTCGTCATCGAACCGGCGGTCGGCCGTCTCACCGGCGTCGACACCGGCAAGGGCCGGCTGCCCGACCCGGCCGAGATCTTCGAGGTCTGCCGCCGGGTCCTGGCCCGGGGTGTGCGCGAGCCCGACCTCCTCGGCCGGCATGTCGTGGTCAGCGCCGGCGGCACCCGCGAGCCCCTCGACCCGGTGCGCTTCCTCGGCAACCGCTCCTCCGGCAAGCAGGGTTACGCTCTCGCCCGCACCGCCGCCGCCCGGGGCGCCCGGGTGACGCTGATCGCGGCCAACACCGGCCTGCCCGACCCGGCGGGTGTCGACGTGATCCAGGTCGGCACCGCGGTGCAGCTGCGCGAAGCCGTCCTCAAGGCCGCCCCCGACGCCGACGCGGTGGTCATGGCCGCCGCGGTCGCCGACTTCCGCCCGGCGGCGTACGCGGCCGGGAAGATCAAGAAAAAGGACGGCCAGGAACCGGACCCCATCGTTCTGGTGCGGAATCCGGACATCCTCGCGGAGATCTCCGCCGACCGCGCCCGCCCCGACCAGGTGGTCGTGGGCTTCGCCGCGGAGACCGACGACGTCCTCGCCAACGGCCGGCTCAAGCTGGAGCGCAAGGGATGCGACCTGCTGGTGGTCAACGAGGTGGGGGAGCGCAAGACCTTCGGCGCCGAGGAGAACGAGGCGGTCGTGCTGGGCGCCGACGGCAGTGAGACCCCCGTCCCGCACGGCCCGAAGGAGGCCCTGGCCGAAACCGTATGGGACCTGGTGGCGCAACGCCTCGGGTGACAGTTTCATGCGACTTCGAGGATCTCTCCAGTCTCGCCGGATTCGGCGTGGCGCCCCTGGCCAACGGCACACGGCATTGGGCAGAATGCCCGTGCCGCAGGTCACAGCGCTCCCGAGAGGCGAGACAGGGGGTCCGCGGTCGAGCGCGACCGATAAACTGTTCCCGGACGACGCCGGGCGCAGCCTCCGTCGCGTCCGTCAATGATCAGCCAGCAGCCGCTGCAACCACAGGGAGCGTTGTGTCCCGTCGCCTGTTCACCTCGGAGTCCGTGACCGAGGGTCACCCCGACAAGATCGCTGACCAGATCAGCGACACGATTCTCGACGCGCTTCTGCGTGAGGACCCGACCTCCCGGGTCGCCGTCGAGACGCTGATCACGACCGGCCTGGTGCATGTGGCCGGTGAGGTCACGACCAAGGCGTACGCGGACATCGCGACGCTGGTGCGCAACAAGGTCCTCGAGATCGGCTACGACTCCTCGAAGAAGGGCTTCGACGGCGCCTCCTGCGGTGTGTCGGTGTCCATCGGCGCGCAGTCCCCGGACATCGCGCAGGGCGTCGACACGGCGTACGAGACCCGCGTCGAGGGCGATGACGACGAGCTCGACAAGCAGGGCGCGGGCGACCAGGGCCTGATGTTCGGCTACGCCACCGACGAGACGCCGACCCTGATGCCGCTGCCGATCTTCCTGGCGCACCGTCTGTCCAAGCGCCTGTCGGACGTCCGCAAGAACGGCACGATCCCCTACCTGCGCCCCGACGGCAAGACCCAGGTCACCATCGAGTACGACGGCGACAAGGCGATCCGCCTCGACACGGTCGTGGTCTCCTCGCAGCACGCGAGCGACATCGACCTGGACTCGCTGCTGGCCCCCGACATCCGTGAGTTCGTCGTGGAGCCGGAGCTGAAGGCGCTGCTGGACGACGGCATCAAGCTCGACACCGAGGGCTACCGCCTGCTGGTCAACCCGACCGGCCGCTTCGAGATCGGCGGCCCGATGGGCGACGCCGGCCTCACCGGCCGCAAGATCATCATCGACACCTACGGTGGCATGGCCCGCCACGGCGGCGGCGCCTTCTCCGGCAAGGACCCGTCCAAGGTCGACCGTTCCGCCGCCTACGCGATGCGCTGGGTCGCGAAGAACGTCGTCGCCGCGGGTCTGGCCGCCCGCTGCGAGGTCCAGGTCGCCTATGCGATCGGCAAGGCCGAGCCCGTCGGACTGTTCGTGGAGACCTTCGGCACCGCCAAGGTCGACACCGACAAGATCGAGAAGGCCATCGACGAGGTCTTCGACCTCCGCCCGGCCGCGATCATCCGCGACCTCGACCTCCTCCGTCCGATCTACTCCCAGACGGCTGCCTACGGCCACTTCGGCCGCGAGCTGCCCGACTTCACCTGGGAGCGCACGGACCGCGTGGACGCCCTGCGCCAGGCGGCGGGCCTGTAGCCCCGGCCGACCCGTCACGAGGCCCGGTTCCCTTCGGGGGCCGGGCCTCGCTGTTCCCCCAGCTCGGCGGCGGACGGCCGCTGTCAGTGGGGTTTGGTAAGAATGCAAGCGTGAGCAGCGAGGACGGGATCGGTCAGGGTGGTGCGCAGGGGGCGCCGCCCGAGCAGCTCGCGTTGATCCGGGAGAGCCTGCGCAAGGCCAAGGTCCCGCGGGCCAAACCGCGGACATGGCGGGGGGCCGCACTGGCGGAGCGGTTGCCGGTGGCCCGGGTGCTGGTCGACAAGGGGGTGCTGCATCTCGACCGGTACTTCGACTACGCGGTGCCCGCCGAGCTCGACGCGGACGCCCAGCCGGGGGTGCGGGTGCGGGTGCGCTTCGGGGCCGGGCGGCACCGGGTGCGGGAGGGCCGGCGTGAGGGCGGGGGGCTGATCGACGGGTTCGTGGTGGAGAGGGTCGCCGAGAGCGACTACTCCGGGCCGCTCGCGGCGCTCGCCCAGGTCGTGTCGCCCGAGCCGGTGCTGAGCCCCGAACTGCTGCGGCTCGCCCGGGCCGTCGCCGACCGGTACGCCGGGAGCCTCGCCGATGTGCTGCAGCTCGCCGTGCCGCCGCGCAACGCCCGAGCCGAGCAGCGGCCCTCGCCGCAGCCCCTGCCGCCGCCGGCGGCACCGGAGACGGGGTCCTGGGCCCGGTACGAGCACGGGGGCGCGTTCCTGGAGTCGCTCACCTCGGGCGGCTCGCCGCGGGCCGTGTGGCAGGCGCTGCCCGGGCCACGGTGGAGCGAGGAGCTGGCCCGGACCGTCGCCGCGACGCTGGCCTCAGGACGCGGCGCGCTCGTCGTCGTACCGGACGGGCGGGCCGCTGCGCGGGTCGACGCGGCGCTGACCGCGCTGCTGGGGGCGGGACGGCATGCGCTGCTGACCGCCGACGCCGGGCCCGAGAAGCGGTACCGGGAATGGCTCGCCGTCCGGCGCGGGTCGGTGCGGGCCGTGGTCGGGACCCGGGCCGCGATGTTCGCGCCGGTGCGGGATCTGGGGCTCGTCGCCATCTGGGACGACGGGGACGACAGCCACAGCGAACAGCACGCGCCCCAGCCGCACGCGCGGGACGTGCTGCTGTTGCGGGCCGCGCAGGACAAGTGCGCGTTCCTGGTGGGCGGCTGGAGCTGCACCGTCGAGGCCGCCCAGCTCGTGGAGAGCGGATGGGCACGGCCGCTGGTCGCCGGGCGGGAGCAGGTCCGCCGGGCCGCTCCACTCGTACGGACCGTCGGCGACCAGGATCTCGCCCGGGACGAGGCGGCCCGGGCGGCGCGGCTGCCGACCCTCGCCTGGCAGGTGGTCCGGGAGGGACTGCGGCACGGGCCGGTGCTGGTGCAGGTGCCCCGGCGCGGGTATGTGCCGCGGATGGCCTGTGCACAGTGCCGGGCGGCCGCCCGCTGCCGGCACTGCTCCGGGCCGTTGGAGGCACGCGACGGCGGCGCCCTGTGGTGCGGCTGGTGCGGGCGTGAGGAGCCCGGCTGGCACTGCCCGGAGTGCGGGTCCTTCCGGCTGCGGGCCCAGGTGGTGGGCGCCCGCAGAACCGCCGAGGAGCTGGGGCGGGCCTTCCCGGCCGTGCCGGTGCGGACCTCGGGCCGGGAGCAGGTGCTGGACACCGTGCCCGGCACGCCCGCGCTGGTCGTGAGCACGCCCGGGGCCGAACCCGTCGCCGAGGGAGGGTACGCGGCCGCCCTGCTGCTGGACGGCTGGGCCATGCTCGGCAGGCCCGACCTGCGGGCCGGGGAGGACGCGCTGCGCCGGTGGATCGCGGCCGCTGCGCTCGTACGGCCGCAGGAGGCCGGTGGGACCGTGGTGGCGCTGGCCGAGCCGACGCTGCGGCCGGTGCAGGCGCTGGTGCGGTGGGATCCCGTGGGCCATGCGGTGCGGGAACTCGCGGAGCGGGCCGAGCTGGGCTTTCCGCCGGTGTCGCGGATGGCGGCCGTGTCGGGGACCGGGGAGGCGGTCGCCGCGTTCCTCGGTGCCGTGGAGCTGCCGCCGGAGGCGGAGGTGCTCGGGCCGGTGCCGGTGCCGGTCACTCCGGTCGGGCGACCTCGGCGGCCTGGGGGGCCGCCGCCCGGAGAGCAGTGGGAGCGGGCGTTGATCCGGGTGCCGCCGGGTCGCGGCGCGGCGCTGGCGACCGCGCTGAAGGCGGCGCAGGCGACGCGGACGGCCCGGGGAAGTGCGGGAGACGGCGGTCGCGGGGGCGCGGGCAGCCGTGGCGGCGCGGGTGCGGGGGCCGGTGGAGAGGACGCGCGGGTGTGGGTGCGGATCGATCCGCCTGATATCGGGTGAGGGGCGCGTGTGGGGGAGCGGGTGCCGGGTGGGTCTCGCGGAGCCGGTGACGCGGGGGTCGGGGGGACTTGTGCCGTCGCCGCCCTCCAGGCGATGAAGGGTCCGTCGCTGCGCAGCAGTGCGTCCCGCAGGTCCTTGCACAGCCGCCCCCCGGAACGGTCGTGGACCTTGGCGAGCACCTGCGCGGCGACGGCAGCAGCGCGCCGACCGCTCGCGGAGCGACTGGCACGGGTCTGCCCTCCCGGTGGGGGCGGGAGGGCAGACCCGTGCTGTGGCGTGTCAGCCGTTGCGTGGGCCGGGCAGGGCCGTTGGTCTCACCTCGTCGCGCAGGGCAGGACTGCCCGCGGTCGGCTGGGTCGGCATCGAGCGGGCCGCGGGGACCGTCGGGACCGGGGAGATGCCGGCGCCCACGTTGACCGGGTGGGTGCCGGACGACTCCGAAGCGCGGTCGGTCTCGGCGGCCGCCTGGGCCGCGGCGCGTCGCGTGCCGTAACGGCGGTGCACCGCCTGCTTGGTGACACCCAGGGCCGAGCCCACCGCGTCCCAGGAGAAGCCGAGCGAACGGTCGAAGTCGACCGCCGCGGTGACCAGGGTTTCGACGCTGTCCCGAAGCTCCTGGGCGAGGCGGACCGTGGGGGCGGGGGCGCGTCCGTAGACGACGAAGCCCGTGGACGGGCCGGAGCGGCGCGGGCGGTAGACGTTGCCCAGTTGGGCGGTCAGGGTGCGCAGTGCGTCCACCTGCCGGCGGACCCGCTCGATGTCCCGCACCAGCAAGTGCAGGCTGGCCCGGGCCTGGGCGTCGTGGGTTGCGTGGTCGGCCATGAACAAGCCTCTCGAACCGGCGTTAAGAGAAAGTGGTCAACTCTTTCTTGACCAACGCGGATTCGCTCCGCTGGTCACGCTGGGGGGCGTGTGGGCCTGTGCGTACGCCCCCTGTGGTCGGCCCGCCTTCGGCTTCGCCCCTTTGTCTCCCACCCACGCACCATCCGTTTCCCATGGGAGAGAGGCTTGGGTCTGGGGTGGGGGGTTCTGTGGGGTGGCGGCTTTCCGACTGGTCATAAACTGGGCTTCGTTCGTGTGGTTCGTCCGAGAGGGCCGTGCTCTTCCATGAAGCTTGTCTTCGCCGGTACACCTGAGGTCGCCGTTCCCGCTCTGGACGCTCTGCTGTCCTCCGGGCGGCATGAGGTGGCAGCCGTCGTCACGCGGCCCGACGCTCCTGCCGGGCGGGGGCGCCGACTGGTCGCCTCTCCCGTGGCGCAGCGGGCGGAGGAGGCCGGGATCGAGGTGCTGAAGCCGGCCCGGCCGCGTGAGCCCGAGTTTCTGGAGCGGCTCAAGGAGATCGCACCCGACTGCTGTCCGGTGGTGGCCTACGGGGCCCTGCTGCCCAGGGTCGCCCTGGACATCCCGGTCCACGGATGGGTCAACCTGCACTTCTCGCTGCTGCCCGCCTGGCGCGGCGCCGCGCCCGTGCAGCACTCCATCATGGCGGGGGACGAGATCACCGGCGCCTCCACCTTCCTCATCGAGGAGGGGCTGGACTCGGGGCCGGTCTACGGCACCATCACCGAGGAGATCCGGCCCACCGACACCAGCGGTGACCTGCTGACCCGCCTCGCCTTCGCCGGCGCCGGGCTGCTCGCCGCCACCATGGACGGCATCGAGGACGGCACCCTGAAGGCCGTACCGCAGCCGGGCGACGGCATCAGCCTCGCGCCCAAGATCACCGTCGAGGACGCGCAGGTCGACTGGACCGCGCCCGCGCTCCGCGTCGACAGGGTCGTGCGGGGCTGTACGCCGGCCCCTGGCGCGTGGACCACCTTCCGTGGGGAGCGGCTCAAGCTCATCCAGGTCACGCCCGTCCCCGACCGGACCGATCTCACCCCCGGGCAGCTCGCCGTCGGCAAGAACAGCGTCCATGTGGGCACCGGCTCCTACGCCGTCGAGCTGCTGTGGGTGCAGGCCCAGGGCAAGAAGCCGATGCGGGCCGCCGACTGGGCGCGCGGCGTGCGGATCGCGGAGGACGAGCGGGTCGGGGGCTGATCAGCCGGTTCCGGCCCGCGGCGTACGCTGGGGGGACAGCCCTCATCTGCGATCCGGAGCACCTTTTTCGTGAGCGATCAGTCCCGCCGTCCGCGTAAGCCCGGCAAGCCGTACCGTCGGCCCCAGAAGGACCCCGTCCGCATGCTCGCCTTCGAGGCGTTGCGCGCGGTGGACGAGCGGGACGCCTACGCCAACCTCGTGCTGCCTCCGCTGCTGCGCAAGGCGCGGGACAAGGGCGACTTCGATGGGCGGGACGCCGCGCTCGCCACCGAGCTGGTCTACGGGACGCTGCGGCGGCAGGGAACGTACGACGCGATCATCGCCGCCTGTGTCGACCGGCCCCTGCGTGAGGTCGACCCACCGGTGCTGGACGTGCTCGGCCTCGGGGCGCACCAACTGCTCGGGACACGGATCCCCACGCACGCCGCCGTCTCCGCGTCCGTGGAGCTCGCGCGGGTCGTACTGGGCGACGGGCGGGCCAAGTTCGTCAACGCGGTGCTGCGGAAAGTCGCCCAGGACGACCTGGACGGGTGGCTCGCGAAGGTCGCGCCGCCGTATGACGAGGATCCTGAGGACCATCTCGCCGTCGTCCACTCGCATCCGCGGTGGGTCGTCTCCGCGCTGTGGGACTCCCTCGGCGGTGGCCGCGCCGGTATCGAGGAGCTGCTGGCCGCCGACAACGAGCGGCCCGAGGTGACGCTCGTGGCCCGGCCCGGGCGGGCCACCACCGAGGAACTGCTCGGCGAGGACGCGGCCGTGCCCGGGCGCTGGTCTCCCTACGCGGTGCGGCTGACCGAGGGCGGCGAGCCCGGTGCCATCGAGGCCGTACGGGAAGGGCGGGCCGGTGTCCAGGACGAGGGCAGCCAGCTGGTCGCTCTCGCACTGGCCAACGCGCCCCTCGACGGGCCCGACGAGCGGTGGCTCGACGGGTGTGCGGGGCCCGGCGGCAAGGCCGCGCTGCTGGGTGCGCTCGCCGCCGAGCGCGGGGCGGCGTTGCTCGCGTCCGAGAAGCAGCCGCATCGGGCCGGGCTCGTGGCGAAGGCGCTCGCCGGGAATCCGGGGCCGTACCAGGTGATCGCCGCGGACGGGACCCGTCCGCCGTGGCGGCCCGGTTCCTTCGACCGGGTGCTGATGGATGTCCCGTGCACCGGGCTCGGGGCGTTGCGGCGGCGGCCGGAGGCGCGGTGGCGGCGGCGGCCGGAGGACCTCGACGGGTTCGCTCCGCTTCAGCGGGCGCTGTTGCGCTCCGCGCTGGAGGCCGTGCGGGTGGGGGGTGTCGTCGGGTACGCGACCTGTTCGCCTCACCTTGCGGAGACTCGGGCTGTTGTCGGGGATGTGCTGAAGCAGGTGCCGGAAGCCGAACTGATCGATGCGCGGGCGTTGTTGCCCGGGGTGCCGGGGCTGGGGGAGGGGCCTGATGTGCAGTTGTGGCCGCATGTGCACGGGACCGACGCGATGTATCTGGCGTTGATGCGCCGGACGGGATGAGGGGGTCATTTGTCGGGCGGGTGCGGGGCCGTTGTGGTTGTTCGCGCCCGCGCGGCGGAGCCGCTTGTGTCAGGGCCCCGCGCCCCTGAGAGAGCTGCCCCGCCCTTCCCGTCATGGCGCGACAAGGGATGCGGCCACCACACCCTCTTCCCCACATCCAGGAAGAGTGCCGTCACCAGCACCGACCGTACGACGAAGGTGTCCAGCAGGACGCCCAGCGCGACCGCGAAGCCGATTTCCGCGAAGCCGACCATGGGCAGGGTGCCCAGAGCGGCGAAGGTGCCGGCCAGGACCAGGCCGGCCGAGGTGATCACCGCGCCGGTGGCGGCGAGGCCCGTCACCACGCCCGGGCGGGTGCCCTGGCGGATCGCCTCCTCGCGGACGCGGGTGGTCAGGAAGATGTTGTAGTCGATGCCCAGCGCCACCAGGAACACGAAGACGAACAGCGGGAAGGCCACGTCCTCGCCCGCGTAGTCGAACACATGGCGGAAGGCCAGCGCGCTCAGGCCCAGGGCGGTCGCCAGTGACAGCATCACCGTGCCGATCAGCAGCAGCGGGGCCAGCACGGCGCGCAGCAGGACGCAGAGGACCAGCAGGACGACCAGCAGGACGAGCGGGATGACCAGGTAGTTGTCGTGGGTCTGGGCCTCGTCCATGTCCAGCAGGGCCGCCGTGCCGCCGCCCACCTGTGCGTCGGCGCCGGGCACGGCGTGCACCGCGTCACGCACCCGCTCCACCGTCTCCTTCGCGGCGGCGCTGTCCGCGGGGTCGGTCATGGTCGCCTCGAACAGCACCTTGCCGTCGTGCTCGGGTGCCGTGCCCGGCGGCACGCCGATGCTGGCCGGCACGACCCCCGGGTCCGCCGCGACCACGCGGCCCACCTGCTCGGCCCGGTCCGCGTCGGAGACGATGACGAGCGGATCACCGGCGCCCGCCGGGAAGTACCGCGCGGACACCTCCTGGCCGACGATCGAGTCCGGTTTCTCGGTGAAGGCGTCGGCGTTGGAGATGCCCTCCGCGCGCAGCTGGAAGAGGCCCAGGGAGAGCACCGCCAGCACCGCGGCCGTGATGCCCCAGACCATGCGCGGGCGGTGGGCGATACGACGGCCCATGCGCGCCCACACCCCGCGTGCGGTGGGATCGGGCGCGCCGAAGTGCGGGACGACCGGCCAGAAGATCCAGCGCCCGCAGACCAGAAGCAGCGCGGGGAACAGGCTCAGCATCGCCAGCAGGGCGATGGTCACGCCGATGGCCGCGACCGGACCCAGCCCGCGCGTGGAGTTCATCTCCGCGACCAGCAGGACCAGCATGCTCAGCACCACCGTGGCGCCGGAGGCCAGTACCGCGGGGCCGGCCCGGTTGAGGGCCAGCTGCATCGCCTCGTGCCGGTCCTCGTGGCGGCGCAGCTCCTCCCGGTAGCGGGCGACCAGCAGCAGCGCGTAGTCCGTGCCCGCGCCGAAGACCAGCACCAGGAGGATGCCCGCGCTCTGACCGTTGACGGTCAGGCCGGCGTGCTCGGCCAGGAGATAGATCAGCGCCTGTGCGGTGAACAGGGCCGCCACCACCGAGAGCAGCGGCACGAGCAGCAGGGTCGGGCTGCGATACGTGAGCAGCAGCATCACGATCACGACCGACATCGCGGCGAACAACAGCGTGGAGTCGATGCCCTCGAACGCCTCGGCGAAGTCGGCCGACGTACCGCCCGGGCCGGTGATGTGCACCGCCAGCCCCTGCTCGCTCCCGCCGACATCGGCGCGGATGGAGTCCACGGCCGGCGCGATGCGCTGCCAGCCGCTGGCGTCCATCGTGATCGGCACGAACACCTGCGCGGCCCGGGGGGCGTCGGCCCGGTCGAAGACGGGGCCCCGGGTCTCCCCGCCCCGCACGCCATGGTCGTCCAGCTCCTTCAACTGCCGTACGTCCTCGGCGATCCGCGCCCGGTCCGTGGCCGTCAGCCCGCTGTCCCGGGCGTACACGACGACCGCGGGGATCTGCTCCGGCCGGAACTCCTCGGAGATCTCCAGCACCTGTGTGGACTCGGCCGACCCCGGCAGCCACGACTGCGCGTCATTGTCCTGAGCGTCATTGAGCTTCGCCCCGAACGGCGCGGCGATCAACAACACCAGCAGCCACAGCCCCACGACCAGCCACTTCGACCGCCGCCCGCACACAAACCGGATGACAACCTGCTTCGCCTTCTCGAGATGCCTCATGAGCGACTCCAGGAAAGGGGCGCGGGGAACTGCGCGACCAGCCCCACACGGCCCGCGCCCGCCCGACGACAGTACTCCCCGGGACCGGTGCGGCTCTCCCCCTGAGGACATGGCAGGCTTGGGTCATGGCCGCGCAGATCAACCCCAGCATCCTGTCCGCCGACTTCGCCCGCCTCGCGGACGAGGCGAAGGCGGTCGCGGGAGCCGACATGCTCCACGTCGACGTCATGGACAACCATTTCGTCCCCAACCTCACGCTCGGCGTGCCGGTCGTAGAGTCGCTGGCCCGCGCGACGGACACCCCGCTGGACTGCCATCTGATGATCGAGGACCCCGATCGGTGGGCTCCCCAGTACGTGGAAGCGGGTGCATCCTCCGTCACCTTCCACGTCGAGGCGGCCGCCGCGCCGGTGCGGCTCGCCCGGGAGATCCGTGCGAAGGGCGCCCGTGCCTCCATGGCGCTCAAGCCCGCGACGCCCATCGAGCCGTTCGAGGACCTGCTGCCCGAGCTCGACATGCTGCTGATCATGACGGTCGAACCGGGCTTCGGGGGCCAGGCGTTCCTCGACATCATGCTTCCCAAGATTCGCCGTACCCGCGAGTTGATCAGCAAGCACGGCCTTGAGCTGTGGCTCCAGGTGGACGGCGGGGTCTCGGCCTCGACGATCGAGCGGTGCGCCGAGGCGGGGGCGGACGTCTTCGTCGCCGGTTCCGCGGTGTACGGCGCCGACGACCCGGGCGAGGCGGTCCGGGCGCTGCGTGCCCAGGCGGACGCGGCCACCGCGAAGGCGAGCTGGGCGTGCGACCACTGAGCCACAGCCAAGTGAACGGCTCTCATCAGGGCTGATCGACCGCGCCGGATCTGCAAGGATGAACGGCGAATCCAGAATGTGAACAGCAGTGAGGAGATCGCCGTGTCGGGTATGTCGGCGGGCCGGTCAGCCATGCGGATGGGACCCGCTGAGCTGGTGCAGGCGGCGGCCATGGCCCGCCGCTTCTACCTCGAGGGAAAGTCCAAGATCCAGATCGCTGAGGAGTTCGGCGTCAGCCGCTTCAAGGTGGCCCGGGTCCTGGAGACCGCCCTCGAACGGGATCTCGTACGGATCGAGATCCGCGTGCCGGCCGAGCTGGACGCCGAGCGCTCCGACGCGCTCCGCGCCCGCTACGGCCTCAGGCATGCCGTCGTGGTCGAGTCCCCGGCCGAGGCGGAGGAGACCCCGGACCCCGAGAACCTGGGGGAAGTGGCCGCCGACCTGCTCGGCGAGCTGGTCAACGAGGGAGACGTGCTCGGGCTGGCCTGGGGCCGGTCCACCATCCACATGGCGGCGGCCCTGGACAAGCTGCCTCCCTGCACGGTCGTGCAGCT
The DNA here is from genome assembly GCF_044391385.1 of Streptomyces sp. NPDC018693. NCBI lineage: Bacteria > Bacillati > Actinomycetota > Actinomycetes > Kitasatosporales > Streptomycetaceae > Streptomyces > Streptomyces sp. NPDC018693. The sequence continues at coordinate 362,331 of NZ_JBIRZZ010000006.1, forward strand.
GACGGGCGTGTACGACGCCGGTACCTCCGAGCGCGGCTCGGTCGAGGCCGTGCGCCGCGCCGCCCAGGTGTCCGGTGGGGACGCCCACCCCATCTACGCGCCGATGCTGCTGCCGGACGCGGCCACCGCGGCCGCGCTGCGCAGCCAGACCGGGATCGCCCGGGCCTTCGAGTACTTCGACAAGGTCACGGTCGCCTGTGTCTCCATCGGCTCCTGGGAGCCGGGCATCTCGACGGTGCACGACATGCTCAGCGACGAGGAGCGGGCGCACTACGCCTCGCTCGGGGTCGCCGCCGAGATGGCCGCGCACCTCTTCGACACCGAGGGTCGCCGGGTCGGGCGGGACCTGGGGGAGCGGTGCATCACGGTCAAGGCCGACCAGCTCCGCCGTATCCCGGAGGTCGTCGCGATCGCCGGCGGGCAGCGCAAGGCGGCCGCGATCGACGCCGTCCTGCGGTCGGGGCTCGTCACCAGCCTGGTCACGGACACGTCGGCGGCCGACTATCTGATGACCGCGGGACCCACCCCGCGGCCCGCCCTGAACCGGGCGGACCCGGACGGAGCCTGACGGCGGGTCGTACGGGGACGGTCGTGGCAGCATCGGCACCATGCTGCCGCGGTTCGTCCCCCGTCTGTTGCTGTGCCTGCTCGCCCTGCTGGTGGGGTGCTCCGGCACGGACACCGCCGCGCCGTCCTGGGCCGACGGCCTGGCCACCGTACGGGAGGCGGACCTGCCCGCCGAGGCGCGGGACACGCTCGCCCTCGTCGACCGGGGCGGCCCCTACCCGTACGCCAAGGACGGCGCCGTCTTCGGCAACTTCGAGAAACGGCTGCCCGAGCGGCGGCGCGGCTACTACCACGAGTACACCGTCGCCACCCCGGGCTCACGCGACCGCGGGGCGCGGCGCGTCGTCACCGGACAGGGCGGCGAGATCTACTACACCGACGATCACTACGACAGCTTCCGGGCGGTGCTGAGATGACGGAGTACGTCGTCACGCTGGACCTCGACGGGGTGACCGACAAGGCGGGCCTGATGGACCGCTGCGCCGAGGCGTTCGCCCTCCCTGAGTGGTTCGGGCGCAACTGGGACGCGCTCGCCGACAGCCTGTCCGACCCGTCCGTGTGGCCGTCGGAGATCGGCGACCGGGATCTGCGGATCGTCGTCCGCGGCTGGCGGCCGTACGCTCAGGCCCGGCCGGCCGAGTGGGAGACCGCGCTCGATGTGTTCGCCCACGCGATGAACGTGGTGATGCCCAGGCTCTCGGTGATGCTGGCCCTTGGAGGTTCCTCCTAAGGGCTCCCTGACCAGCCTGGATGTTATGACGGGGCATGCCGGGGCCGTCGTCATGGGACACTGAAGTACGTGCTCTTTTCCCCCTGGCACACCTGTCAGGGGGTCACCTCTGATCGACTGGGATGTGCAGCACGTGCGTTTCCTCAACGACATCCAGCCCGCCTACGACCTGACGTACGACGACGTCTTCATGGTGCCGAGCCGCTCCGCGGTCGGGTCGCGTCAGGGCGTGGACCTCTCCTCCCCGGACGGCACGGGCACCACGATCCCGCTGGTCGTCGCCAACATGACGGCCATCGCCGGGCGGCGGATGGCGGAGACCGTGGCACGGCGCGGCGGGCTCGTGGTCATCCCTCAGGACATCCCGATCGACGTCGTCACCGATGTCGTCTCCTGGGTCAAGAGCCGCCATCTGGTCCTCGACACCCCGATCGTGCTCGCCCCGCACCAGACCGTCGCCGACGCGCTCTCCCTGTTGAACAAGCGGGCGCACAACGCCGGTGTCGTGGTGGACGAGGACCACCGTCCGATCGGTGTCGTCACCGACCGCGACCTCAGCGGGGTCGACCGCTTCACCCAGCTCGAAGTGGTCATGTCCAAGGACCTGCTGCTGATCGACGCCGACATCGACCCCCGTGAGGCGTTCAACAAGCTCGACGGGGCCAACCGGCGCTACGCCCCGGCCGTGGACCGGGACGGCAGGCTCGCCGGCATCCTCACCCGCAAGGGCGCCCTGCGCGCCACGCTGTACACGCCGGCCGTCGACCGGAACGGCAGGCTGCGCATCGCCGCCGCCGTCGGCATCAACGGCGATGTCGCGGGCAAGGCCAAGCAACTGCTCGACGCGGGCGTCGACACCCTCGTCATCGACACGGCGCACGGCCACCAGGAGTCGATGATCGGCGCGATCAAGGTGGTCCGGGCGCTCGACCCGCAGGTGCCGATCGTCGCGGGCAACATCGTCTCCGCCGAGGGCGTCAAGGACCTGATCGACGCGGGTGCGGACATCATCAAGGTCGGTGTCGGCCCGGGCGCCATGTGCACCACCCGGATGATGACCGGCGTCGGCCGGCCGCAGTTCTCCGCGGTCCTGGAGTGCGCCGCCGAGGCGAGGAAGTACGGCAAGCACGTCTGGGCCGACGGCGGTGTGCGGCACCCGCGTGACGTGGCGATGGCGTTGGCCGCCGGCGCGTCCAACGTGATGATCGGTTCCTGGTTCGCGGGCACGTACGAGTCCCCGGGCGACCTTCAGCAGGACGCCGACGGGCGGCTCTACAAGGAGTCCTTCGGCATGGCGTCGTCGCGTGCGGTGCGCAACCGTACGTCCGAGGAGTCGGCGTACGACCGGGCCCGCAAGGCGCTGTTCGAGGAGGGCATCTCCACCTCCCGCATGTTCCTCGACCCGGCCCGCCCGGGCGTCGAGGACCTGATCGACTCGATCATCGCGGGCGTCCGCTCCTCCTGCACCTACGCCGGTGCCGGCACCCTGGAGGAGTTCGCCGACAAGGCCATCGTCGGCATCCAGAGCGCGGCCGGCTACGCCGAGGGCAAGCCGCTGCACGCCAGCTGGAACTGAGCCTCTCCGACGGCCCCCGTCCCCTCCCACTCACCGGGGAGGGACGGGGGCCGTCGCCGTGTCCGCAACGCCGCGCCGCCTCCGTGCAACGAATGCCCGCCGCCCCGCGATGAACGCAACGATCTTGCGGATATGCGCAAGGTTGCTGCATTACAGGGGCAACGCCCCGGCTCATAGGGTTCTGCGCTGTACGTGAGTGGCGGGGACCCCGCTCGGTGGGTTCCCGCAGTACCCGCCGGTCCCCGTCGCCCGACCGCAGCGACGAAGGAGTCAGCGCGTGCTCGACCAAGGCGCACCCCCGCAGCAGCGCCCCCTGCCCACCCCGCCGTCCCTCGGACCCGGCGCCCGCCTCATGCGGCGCAAGCCGGTGGAACGCCTGGTCGCCGAGGGTGGCCAGGGCGAGGGAGGGTCCCTGCGGCGCTCCCTCGGCCTGTGGCAACTCACCATGATCAGCATCGGTGCCACCCTCGGCACCGGCATCTTCGTGGTCCTCGGTGAGGCCGTCCCCAAGGCCGGCCCGGCCGTCACCCTGTCCTTCGTGATCGCCGGTCTGACCGCCCTCTTCTCGGCCCTGTCCTACGCCGAACTCGCCGGCACCATCCCGGTCTCCGGCTCCTCCTACTCGTACGCATACGCAACGATGGGTGAACTGGTCGCCTGGGTGTGCGGCTGGTGCCTGGTCCTGGAGTACGGCGTCTCCGTGGCCGCCGTCGCCGTCGGCTGGGGCGAGTACCTCAACGAGCTGCTCGACGGGACCATCGGCGTCACCATCCCCGCCGCGCTGTCCGCCCCGCCCGGCGACGGCGGGATCTTCAACCTGCCCGCGCTGATCGTCGTCCTGCTGGCCATGGCCTTCCTGCTCGGCGGCGCCCGCGAGTCCGCCCGTGCCAACACCGTCATGGTCGTCGTGAAGATCGCAGCCCTGCTGCTGTTCTGCGCGATCGGCGTGCAGGGCTTCCGCTCCGGCAACTACGACAACTTCATGCCGCTCGGCATGGCGGGCGTCAGCGCGGCCGGTGCCACGCTCTTCTTCTCGTACATCGGCTTCGACGCCGCCTCCACCGCCGGTGAGGAGGCCAGGAACGCGCAGCGCGACCTGCCCCGTGCGATCATGCTGTCCCTCGTCATCGTCACCGCGCTGTACGTCCTCGTCGCGGCCGTCGCCATCGGCGCCAAGCCCTGGCAGGCGTTCGACGGCACGGAGGCCGCGCTCGCCCAGATCATGCGCGAGGTCACCGGCCAGACGCTGTGGGGCACCGTGCTCGCCTTCTGCGCGGTCATCGCCATCGCCAGCGTCGTCCTGACCGTGCTCTACGGCCAGACCCGCATCCTCTTCGCGATGTCCCGCGACGGCCTGGTGCCCAAGGTGTTCGCGCGCGTCCACCCGAGGACCGGCGCGCCCCGCGCCAACACGGTGATCGTCTCCCTGTTCTGCGGTGTCCTCGCCGCCGTCGTCCCGCTGGGCCGGCTCGCCGACGCCACCAGCATCGGCACGCTGTTCGCCTTCGCGCTGGTCAACGTGGCCGTCGTGGTGCTGCGCCGGAGCCGCCCCGAGATGCCCCGCACCTTCCGGGTGCCGCTGTCCCCGCTGCTGCCCGCGCTGGGCTTCGCCTTCTGCGTCTGGATGATGGGCAGCCTGTCCACCGTCACCTGGGTGGTCTTCGGCGTCTGGATGGCCGTCGGGCTCGTGTTCTACTTCGTATACGGCTACCGCCGTTCCCGCCTCGCGACATCCTGAGAAGTGATCGACCCACCGTGCTGAACGATCTCGACGAACGCATCGTGCACGCCCTCGCCGAGGACGCCCGCCGCTCCTACGCGGACATCGGGCAGCTGGTCGGCCTGTCCGCGCCCGCCGTCAAGCGGCGCGTGGACCGGCTGCGCGCGACCGGCGCCATCACCGGCTTCACCGTACGCGTCGACCCGGCGGCGCTCGGCTGGGAGACCGAGGGGTACGTCGAGATCTACTGCCGGCGCAACACCTCGCCGGAGACCATCCAGCGGGGCCTGGAGCGCTACCAGGAGGTCGTGTCCGCGTCCACCGTCACCGGGGACGCGGACGCGATCGCCCAGGTCTTCGCCGCCGACATGCGGCACTTCGAGCGGGTGCTGGAGCGCATCGCCGGGGAGCCCTTCGTGGAGCGCACCAAGTCGGTGCTGGTGCTCTCGCCGCTGCTGCGCCGCTTCTCGTCCGGCTCACCGACGTAAACGGCTGGTGGCGGGGCCGGTCCCGGTCCTACGATCGCTGTCATGAGCCGACGACGACATTGATGCCCGTGTAGATCCCCGCGTCGGGGATCGCTGTGTCATGCCTCCCGAGGACCGCCTCGGACGCCGTACCTCCGGCATCCGATCCGATCCGACGGGAAGGCCCCATGACCCTCTCACCCGTGCGTGTGCCCGCCACCGGCGTCCGGCGGCTCACGGCCACGCTCTACGCCTACGCGTTCCTCGACGAGTTCGTCCTGCTCTACCCGGTGTACGTGCTGTTGTTAGCCGACACCGGGCTGTCGTTGTGGCAGATCTCGTCCCTCTTCGTGCTCTGGTCCCTCACCGGCGTCCTGCTGGAGGTCCCCTCCGGTGCCTGGGCGGACGCCTTCTCACGCCGGCTGCTGCTGTGGCTGGGCCCGCTGCTGACCGCGGTCGGCTTCGGTCTGTGGGTGCTCGTCCCGTCGTACTGGACCTTCGCCCTCGGCTTCGTGCTGTGGGGTGCGCGCGGTGCCCTGGGCTCCGGCGCGCAGGAGGCCCTCGTCTACGAGGAGCTGGACCGGCTCGGTGAGGCGGGCAGGTACGCCCGGGTCATGGGCCGGGCCCACGCGGTCGGGCAGATCGCCGTGATGTCGGCCATGGCCCTGGCCGGACCCGCGTTCGCGTTCGGTGGGTACCGGCTCGTCGGCGCGGCGAGTGTGCTGGCGTGTGTGCTGACAGCGGCCGTCGCGGCGCGTTTCCCGGAGCACCGGGCGCAGGCCGGCGGGGGCGAGGACGAGGGCCCGGGCTCGGACGAGCAGGGTTGGGCCGCCAGTCTGCGGTCCGGTCTCCGTGAGGCGCGGCGTGACCGCTCGGTCCGCGGGGCTCTGCTTCTGATCCCGGCCGTCTCGGCCGTGTGGGGTGCGCTGGACGAGTACACGCCGCTGCTGGCGCGGGGTACGGGTGTGGCCGCGGAAACCGTGCCCTATCTGCTGGTGCTGATCTGGGTCGGGGTCACGGTCGGCAGCCTGCTGGCCGGTCCGGCGGCACGGCTCGGGCGCCGTGGGTTCGGCGCGCTGCTCGCGGTCTCCGCGCTCGCGATGGCCGCCGGGGCGAGCGTCGGCACACCGGCCGGCATCGCGCTCGTCGCCGTCGCCTTCGGCGGCTTCCAGCTGGCGACCGTGCTGGCCGACGTCCGCCTCCAGGAACGCATCGAGGGCACCGCGCGGGCGACCCTGACCTCCGTCGCGGGCCTCGGCACCGAGCTGCTCACGATCGGGGTGTACGGGGTGTACGGCGCCCTGGGCTCGACCCTGGCCCACGGCACGGTGTTCGCGGCGTTCGCGGTCCCGTACCTGGTCACGGCGCTGTGGGTCGCGGGGTTGGGCCGCGCGGCCCGGCGCTGACGGGCGCGTCGGGGCTGGTGCGGCGGCACCTCCCAGGCTCTTGAGGCACTCGGGGAGGCACGACTGCCCGCAGCTGGGGCGGCTACGGGGGCGCAGCTGGGCGGGACAACGGGGCTGCGTGGTCCGGCCGGAAAAGGGGCGCGGGGAACTGCGCGACCAGCCCCCGCGCGCCCGCAGTCGGAAGCGCGCCGGAACCCATGCAACGAATTGCCGCCGGACGGCACCCGCACGCAATGAATCGCTCACCGGCGCGCAACGGCTTCTCCTTGTCCGGCCTGGTCAGGCGACCGTACCGTCTACGTGGCCCCCCAACCCCCCGTCCGCCCGGTGAGGAACCCGCATGCGCACAGCCCTGCTCCAGAGCTCCGGCCGCCCCGGCTCGCCCGTCGAGAACCTCAAGGTGCTCGACGAGGCCGCGGGCCGGGCCGCCGCCGCGGGCGCCGGGCTGCTGATCGCGCCGGAGATGTTCCTGACCGGGTACGCGATCGGTGACGACATCGCGCGTCTGGCCGAGGCAGCCGACGGCGAGTCGGCCGACGCCGTCGCGGAGATCGCCGGCCGGCACGGGCTCGCCGTCGCGTACGGCTACCCGGAGCGCGCCGGCGAGACCGTGTACAACTCGGCCCAGCTGATCTCGGCGCACGGCACCCGCCTCGCGAACTACCGCAAGACCCACCTCTTCGGCTGCTTCGAGCGCGACCACTTCACACCGGGCGAACAGCAGGTCGTACAGGCCCGGCTCGGCGGCCTGACCGTCGGCCTGCTGATCTGCTACGACGTGGAGTTCCCGGAGAACGTCCGCGCCCACGCCCTGGCCGGCACCGACCTCCTCGTCGTACCGACCGCGCAGATGCACCCCTTCCAGTTCGTCGCCGAGTCGATGATCCCGGTGCGGGCCTTCGAGAACCAGATGTACGTGGCGTACGTCAACCGGGTCGGCGGCGAGGGGGAGTTCGAGTTCGTCGGGCTGTCCACCCTGGCCGGCCCCGACGGGATCGCCCGCACCCGCGCCGGCCGCGCCGAGCAACTGGTGTTCGCCGACGTCGACCCCGCCTTCCTGGCCGCCTCCCGCGAGGCGAACCCGTACCTGAAGGACCGCCGCCCCGGTCTCTACGGGTCGCTGGTCTGACACCCCCGCTTTCTTTCCCGCAGTCGCAAGGAGTCCGTACCCCATGACGTCCACGGTGCCCAACGCCGTCGAGCACGCAGACGAGCAGCAGCCGCCGATCACCATGTTCGGCCCGGACTTCCCGTACGCGTACGACGACTTCCTCGCCCACCCGGCGGGCCTCGGCCAGATACCCGCGACCGAGCACGGCACCGAGGTCGCGATCATCGGCGGCGGCCTGTCCGGCGTGGTGGCCGCGTACGAGTTGATGAAGATGGGCCTCAAGCCGGTCGTGTACGAGGCCGACCAGCTCGGCGGACGGCTCCGCACGGTCGGTTTCGACGGCTGCGACGAGTCGCTCAACTGCGAACTGGGCGCGATGCGCTTCCCGCCGTCCTCCACCGCACTCCAGCACTACATCGACCTGGTCGGCCTGGAGACGAGGCCCTTCCCCAACCCCCTCGCCGAGGCGACCCCGTCGACGGTCGTCGACCTCAAGGGCGAGACGCACTACGCCGAGACCCTCGCCGACCTGCCGCAGGTCTACCGGGACGTCGCCGACGCCTGGAACAAGTGCCTGGAGGAGGGCGCCGACTTCTCCGACATGAACCGCGCGATGCGCGAGCGGGACGTGCCGCGCATCCGGGAGATCTGGGCGAAGCTCGTCGAGAAGCTCGACAACCAGACCTTCTACGGCTTCCTCTGCGACTCCGAGGCGTTCAGGTCCTTCCGGCACCGCGAGATCTTCGGCCAGGTCGGCTTCGGCACCGGCGGCTGGGACACCGACTTCCCGAACTCCATCCTGGAGATCCTGCGCGTCGTCTACACCGAGGCCGACGACCACCACCGCGGCATCGTCGGCGGCTCGCAGCAACTGCCGCTCAGGCTCTGGGAGCGTGAGCCGGAGAAGATCGTGCACTGGGAGTACGGCACCTCGCTGGCGAAGCTCCACGAGAACGGCGCGCCCCGCCCGGCCGTGACCCGGCTGCACCGCACCGCCGGCAACCAGATCACCGTGACGGACGCGAACGGTGACATCCGTACGTACCAGGCGGCGGTCTTCACGGCCCAGTCCTGGATGCTGCTGTCGAAGATCGAGTGCGACGACTCGCTCTTCCCGATCGACCACTGGACGGCCATCGAGCGGACCCACTACATGGAGTCCAGCAAGCTCTTCGTCCCGGTCGACCGGCCCTTCTGGCTTGAGAAGGACGAGGAGACCGGCCGGGACGTCATGTCGATGACGCTCACCGACCGTATGACGCGCGGGACGTACCTCCTCGACAACGGCCCGGACCAGCCCGCCGTCATCTGCCTCTCCTACACCTGGTGCGACGACAGCCTGAAGTGGCTGCCGCTGTCCGCGAACGAGCGGATGGAGGTCATGCTGAAGTCGCTGGGCGAGATCTATCCGAAGGTCGACATCCGGAAGCACATCATCGGCAACCCGGTGACCGTCTCCTGGGAGAACGAGCCCTATTTCATGGGCGCGTTCAAGGCCAACCTGCCCGGCCACTACCGCTACCAGCGGCGCCTGTTCACCCACTTCATGCAGGACCGGCTGCCCGACGACAAGCGGGGCATCTTCCTCGCCGGCGACGACATCTCCTGGACGGCGGGCTGGGCCGAGGGCGCCGTGCAGACCGCGCTGAACGCGGTCTGGGGCGTCATGCACCACCTCGGCGGCACCACGGACCCGTCCAACCCGGGCCCGGGAGACGTCTACGACGAGATCGCGCCCGTCGAGCTGCCGGAGGACTAGCGTCCACGGCCGCTAGCGGGACAGCGGCGTGAGCAGCATGCGGCCCGCGAAGCCGACTGCCGCGTCGAGGCGTTCGGTGAACTCCTCGGCTACATCCGGCAGTCGGCGCAGGGCCCACAGGGCGCGGGCCGCCGACCAGGCGGCGTCGCGGGCGCGCTCCAGGCTCCAGGAGCCGAGGAAGTGCGTGAGCGGGTCGGCGATCTGCAGCAGGTCGGGGCCCGGCATCAGCTCCTCGCGGATGCGCTCCTCCAGCGTGATCAGGAGATCGCCGATCCGTTCGAACTCGTCCTCCAGGGCGGCCGGTTCGCAGTCCAGGTCCTGGCAGCTGTCGACGACGGACAGCGCCAGGTCGTGGCCGATGTGCGCGTTGATGCCCGCCAGAGCGAACTGCAGCGGTCGTACACCGGGATGGCGGCGGAACTGGAACAGCGGCCGCCAGCAGGCCGGGGGCCGGCGGTCGGCCGCCGCCGCGTCCACCGCCGCCAGGTACCGCTCGGCGAACCGTACGTCGAGGGTGCTCGCGGCCCGCGCGTCCGGGAAGCGGCCCGCGTCGATGTGCCGGTCGACCTCCTCCGTCACGGTGAGATAGACGCGGTTGAACACCGCGATCCCGTCCCGCGCGGGCAGGGCCGCGTCCAGGGCCCGCATACGGGCGATGACCGAGTCGACGGTGGGGGCGGTCGGCTCTTCCAACTGTTCCAAGGGGGGCATGCAGGAAGAGTCGCAGCCCCGCGCCGGGCCGTGCGGTGACGCCCCGACGCTTCCCCGGAACGAGCGAACGGCCGCGTCGTACCCCCTGTGACTCGGTGCGCCGGGCCTCCTCATGGGCGGCGGTCGAGTGGACGCGGGTGGCCGCCATCACGCCGATGTTCTCGGAGTGCGAAGGCGAGGTGAGCGGCCGCTTAGGATGGGCGGTACGTGTCCCATGCACCCAGGAGCCCCACCGTGACCGCCGAAGCCCCGACCGCCCCCGCCACCCCGTCGTACGGCCGGCTGATCCCCGTCACCGTCCACTTCGACGACCTGGACGCGCTCGGTCTGCTGCACAACGCCCGGTACCCGCTGCTCGTCGAGCGGGCCTGGACCGAGCTGTGGCGGGAGCAGGGCGTGCGCTTCGAGGGCGACTGGGCGGCGGCCGGTGACGCCTGCAACGCGGTCAGGGAACTCCGCGTCAGCTATGAGGCCCCGGTCACCAGGCCCGGCGGCTACGCCGTCCACCTCTGGCTGGAGCGGCTCGGTACGACCGGGCTGACGTACGGCTTCCGCCTCTGCTCGGCGGACGGGCTCACCACGTACGCGCACGGCACCCGGGTCCTGGTGCGCCTGGACCCGGACACCCTGCGCCCCGCGCCCTGGAGCGAGACCCTCAGGACCGCCGGTCGGGCACTGCTGCGGCCGGCGGACTGACCTTCGCGCCGGTCCGCCCGCCGCCGCGCAGCACACCCGCGAACACCACCAGGCCGAACGCCAGCGCGGTCACCACGCCGAACGACACCACCAGGCTGGTCGCCTGGGCGACCCCGCCGATCAGGCTCGGCGCGATCAGCCCCGAGGTGTACGTGATCGTCGCGACGCCCGCGATGGCCTGGCTCGGGTTGGGGCCGCTGTGACCGGCCGCGGCGAAGCACAGCGGTACGACGACGGCGATACCGAGGCCCATCAGGGCGAAGCCGACCATCGCCGACGCCGGGTGCCCCGCGAACACGATCAGCAGGCCGCCCAGCGCGGCCAGCGCACCGCCGGTGCGGACCGTGCGCACCGGGCCGAACCGGTTCACCACCGCGTCGCCGACGATCCGGGCCACCGCCATGGTCAGCATGAAGCCGGTCGTGCAGGCGGCGGCCAGGCCGGCCGACGTGCCCAGCTCGTCCTCCAGGTAGACCGCGGACCAGTCCAGGCTCGCGCCCTCCGCGAACACCGCGCAGAAGCCGACCGCGCCGATCAGCAGCGCCGAGCGCGGCGGCAGCGCGAACCGCGGCGGCGGCTCCTCGTCCTCGGTCGGCCGCAGGTCCAGCACCCAGCGGCAGGCCAGCAGGCCCAGGGCGGTGAGCACGGCCGCTGCCAGCGCGTGGTGCAGGCGCGCGTCGGAGCCCAGGTGCGCGGCGAGTGTGCCGCCCGCCGAGCCGATCAGCGCGCCCGCGCTCCACATGCCGTGCAGCCCCGACATGATCGACTTGTCGAGGCGGTGCTCGATCTCGACGCCCAGCGCGTTCATCGCGACGTCGGCCATGCCGGCCGTGGCTCCGTAGACGAACATCGCCAGGCAGAGCGTCAGCAGGTTCGGCGCCAGGGCCGGCAGGACCAGCGACAGCGTCCACAGGGTGAGCAGTCCCCGCAGGGCGGGGCGGCTGCCGAAGCGGTGGGTGATCCGGCCGGCCAGCGGCATCGCGCAGGAGGCGCCGAACGCGGTGAAGGCCAGGGCGAGGCCGAGTTGGCCCGCGCCGACCCCCGCGTGGTCCTGGATCCAGGGGACGCGCGTCGCGAAGGAACCCGTGACCGCGCCGTGCACGGCGAACACGGCCGCCACGGCGTATCGGGCGCGCACGACGTCGCGCTGCTCGTCGACCATCTCCGCCATTGTCCGGCCCCTCCCGTGAACGAGTGTCGTGGCAGTGCTGGCGTAAACTATCAGGAACCCTTCCTGATAGATAGGCGATAAAGTGGCCACAGGGCCGAGGGCCCGCCGGACTCGCAGCACTGCGCTGCCGACCTGGGAGGATTCGCGGCATGCCCGCATCAAAGCCAGCGTCCCCGAGCACCGCCCGGGCCATCAACGACCGGCTCGCACTGCGGCTGCTCCAGCAGGAGGGCCCGCTCACGGCGGGGCAGCTGAAGCAGCTCACCGGTCTGTCCCGGCCGACGGTCGCCGACCTCGTCGACCGCCTCACCGCCTCCGGGCTGATCGAGGTCGTCGGCGAGACCGGCGAGCAGCGACGCGGCCCGAACGCCAAGCTCCACGGCATCGTCGCCGGCCGGGCCCACCTGGCCGCCCTGGACGTGCGCACCGAGGGCGTGTCCGTGCTGGTGTCCGACCTGGTCGGACGGGTGCTGACGGAGGCGTCGGTGCCCATCGGCGGGGACCTCGGCACCGGGCCCGCGGTGGAACAGGCGGTGACCCTCGTCGAGCGGGCGGTGAAGGAGGCCCGCGCGGACCGGCTGCACACCGTCGGCATCGGCGCGCCCGGTCTGATCGACCCCGCGACCGGTGAGCTGCGCGACTCCACCGGCCTGCCGGAATGGCACCGCCGCCTGGTCGCCGCCCTCCAGGAGCGGCTCCCCGACGCCCGGGTGACCGTCGAGAACGAGACCAACCTCGCCGCACTGGCCGAACAGCGTGAGGGTGCCGCGACCGATCGCGACACCTTCGTGCTCCTCTGGCTGGGCCACGGCACCGGCGCCGCCGTCGTCCTCGACGGCACCCTCCGCCGCGGCGCCTCCGGCGGCACCGGCGAGATCGGCTTCCTCCCGGTCCCGGGCACCGAGGGCCTGCCCTCCGCGAAGGCATGCGCGGGCGGCTTCCACTCCTTGGCCGGCTCCGCGGCGGTGCTCGCCCTGGCGGCGGAGCACGCACTGACCGGCCCGCAGACGAGCGACGGTCCCGGCGCGGCGAGCGTGGTGCGGGCAGCGGTGACGGCACTGCGGGGGGAGGCCATGGGCAGCGGCGAGGGCGGGTCGGCGGGTGTCGGCGGTCGGCCGGGGGGTGTGGGGTCGTCTGTCGTCGGAGGTCGAGCGGTGGGTGAGGGCCTGTCCGGTGGGGGGACGTCGGCCGGGGGAGGTCGGGCGGTGGGCGTGGATTCGTCCGGTGTGGAGCTGTCGGCTGTCGGAGGTCGGGCGGTGGACGTGTCCGGCGTCGAGCCGTCGGCCGCGGGAGGTTCGGCGGTGGGCGTGGACGTGTCCGGTGTGGGGTCGTCGGCCGTCGGAGGTTCGGCGGTGGGCGTCGGTCCGTCCGGTGTGGGGGCGTCCGCCGTCGAAAGCTCGGCGGAGAGGGTCGGCTCGTCCAGCGCCTCCTTCCCCGCCGACACAGGCGCCGTCCCAGCAGGTGTCGCCCCGCTGGGCGCGGCCTCGGCAGGTGCCGCCGCCCGGTTCCTGGACGTGCTCGCCGATCGTGTCGCGCTCGGTGTCGCCTCCGTCGTCGCCGTGCTCGACCCGGGATGCGTGGTGCTCGGGGGAGAGGTCGGGCAGGCCGGTGGGGCGGAGCTCGCCGCTCGGGTCGAGGCGCGGATCCGGCGGATGGCGCCGCTGGCGACCGAGGTCCGGTCGAGCGTCCTCGGCGGCACGGCCGTACTGCGCGGGGCGTTGCTGACCGCCCGGGAGTCCGCGCAGGAGGAGCTGTTCGCGCCCAGGGACCGCTAGGACATGTCCGGCGAATCATCGCCGCCCTCCTCAGCAGCCGCGCCTCGTCGGGTACGCGCGCCCACTCGCCAGGAACGCCTGGGCTGCCGAGGGACCTCGTCGCCGAGGCCCACTCGGCCTAGCTCGACCGTGCGCGAGGGGTGCCGGCCCGGCACGACTGCCCGCAGCTGCGCCGGCCGGAGCAACCACCACCTATCGGGACTCCCGAGCGGTGAGGTACTCCTCGAAGGTGCCCTTGCCCACCGACTCGGCCGGGTTGAGGTGGCCGCCCGCGCGGAAGGCGCGGTACGCCGCGCCCCAGAGCGGTACGGGAAGCAGCGGGCGGCGCTTGCCGTGGGCCCGCAGATAGGCCCGGGCCAACGAGTCGAGCGTACGGACCTCGGGGCCGCCCATGTCCGCCACCCGCCCGGCGGGCGCGCCGGTGGCCAGTTCCGCGAGCCGGGCCGCGACCTCGGCGACCTCGATCGGCTGGTCGCTCACCCCCTTGGGCACCGGCATCACCGGCAGCTTGGCGAGCGAGCGGAACACCGTCGTCAGGAGATCGTGGAACTGCGTCGCACGCAGCACGGTCCAGCCGAGCCCCGACTGCTCGACCAGCTTCTCCACGGCCAGCTTCGACTGGTAGTAGCCGTACGGCACCCGGTCGACACCCACGATCGAGATGTACACCAGGTGCCCCACCCCGGCCTCGCGGGCCGCCGTGATCAGATGCCCGGCGGCCTGCTCGTCCCCGCCGCGCGGGCTGCTCGCACAGTGGACGATCGTGTCCACGCCCGCCACGGCCTCCGCCAGGCCCGGCCCGCCCTCGCGCAGATCGACGGCGTACGGGCGGCTGTGCCGGCTGAGCACCCGCACCTCGTGCCCGTCCGCCCGCAGCCGCTCGGCGACGAGCCGGCCGAGGGTTCCGGTACCACCGGTCACCAGGATCGTGGTCATGCTGTTCAGCCCCTTCGGAATGTAACCGGATGCCGGACGCCCCGGGTGGGGCGCCCTTCACCGACTGAGACGGAGCAGCCCACGCGAATGTGACGCGCCCCGGGCACTTTTCTACGGCCGCCCGAGCTGCCGACGTACAAATCCCAGCTTGTCCGGATCCAGCGCAGCCCGCAGGGCGGCGATCCGAGGACCCGGCGGCGGGCAAGGGCCGTCGTCACCGCCGCCGGGCCCGGTCCTGTGTCGGCGGGTGTCAGCAGGAACCGAGGTCCTGCCACACCCCCCACTCGCCCGTGGTGCCGGGCTCCTCGCCCTTCGTCCACCACTTGGCCTTCCACGAGTGCCCCTTGTGGGACACGGTGTTGCCTCCCGTGTAGGCCGTTGCCGGGTCCCAGGCCGGGGCGGTGCACGTCCCACCCGTCGGCGTCGGCGTCGGAGTCGGAGTGGGATTGGCCGTGTCCGGCTCCACGAGCGTGGTGCCGCGCGCCAGGTTCCCCGCGAGCGAGTACGTCGTACCGGCGATGGTCACGGTCCAGTTCCACGGGGTGGACACCGGCAGGTAGTAGTTGAACGACAGTTCCACCGAGGCGCCCGGCGCCAGCGACTGCCAGCCGGGCAGCTTCAGCGAGACACGGTGGAAGTCGCCCTTCAGCCCGCCCACGTTGGACCCCGTGTGGTCGCTGCTGATCACCTCGGTGCCGAAGCCCGACTGGTCGGAGGCGTTGCCCGGGGCCGCGGTCGAGTAGTCGAACTGGAACTCCGTACCACCCGGCAGGGTCGTCCTGGTGTTGTTGGTGATCCTCACCTTCGGCGTGATCGGGTAGTTGGAGTCGCCGAGCTTGAAGTCGCCGAACTCCACGCCGATGTCGACGGCCCGCGTCGGCAGCGCCTTGTCGGAGACCTGCGCGCCGTACGGCGCGGCCGACTTGAACTTGTCGTACATCAGCGAGGTGAGCGTCGAGCCGGGCCCGTACTGGCCCTCGGCCGCGTTCCACGCGTAGTCGCCCGCCAGCTCCCACACCATCGTGCCGCCGATGCCGCGGTCGACGACGTAGTCCGCCTTGGTGTTCACCGACTGCTCGTCCTCGGTGGACAGGAACACCTTCTTCTGGGCGTTCCACAGCCAGGGCGCGACCAGCGCGGCGTCGTACTTGCGGACGTAGGTGCCGGTCAGCGCGGTGCCGGCGGGGAAGCCGTAGCGGGTGACGTAGTCGCCGACGATCCCCTTCTCCAGGTTCTTGGCGTGCCACATCGGGTTCGAACCCGCGGGTGACTCCTGGCCGTTGGTGTCCAGGTCGTGCCAGAGGTTGTCGATGCCGACCGCGCCGTCACCGCACTTGGTCAGACCCGATCCGGCGGGGCAGACGGTCGAGGGCGCCTTGCCCCACAGGCCGTCCGTGCCGCCCGTCACGTTCTTGAATCCCCGGGTGTAGTAGGGGAGTCCGATGTTGATCCGCCCGGCCGGCATCGAGCCGCGGAAGTAGTGGTAGGCCCAGTCGGTGTTCAGATAGCCGATGCCGCCGTACTGGGCGGTGGAGTACACGCCCGCCGCGGCGAGTTCGGCGTCCTTGCCGTCGTCGAAGAGCGAGGCGTTCGGGCCGACGTACTCGTTCCAGGCGCCGTGCAGGTCGTACGACATGATGTTGACGTAGTCCAGGTACTTCTGGACCTGGAAGGTCTCCATGCCGCGCAGCAGGTAACCGGACGAGGGGGCCGCGACCGTCAGCAGGTAGTGCCTGCCGTCCGCCGCGCCCGCGCGGTCGAGCTTCTCGCGGAGGGTCTTCATCAGGGCGGCGTAGCCCTTGACCAGGCCGGCCCGGCGGGCGTTGGCGAGCGACCAGTCGAGCGGGTTGCCGGCGTCCTTCATGGTCGTCGGGTACTCGTAGTCGACGTCGACGCCGTTGAAGCCGTACGTCCTGATGAAGTCGACGGCCGAGGTCGCGAACGTGTCGATGCCGGCCTGGTTGACCGAGCCGTCGGCGTTCGTGGCCATCGAGTAGAAACCGCCCGAGTTCACGCGTGTGCCGTCGGCGTCGAAGTAGCCGCCGGTCTCCGCCCAGCCGCCGACCGAGATCAGCGTCTTGACGTCCGGGTGCCGCTTCTTGAACTTGTTGAGCAGGTTGAAGTGGCCCTGGTAGGGGAACGCCGGGTCCATCTCGGCGCCCGCCACGCCCGGCCAGGTCATTCCCGTGGCCGCGTTGGTGGCGCCGTCCGCGCCGACGGAGAGCTTGTTCGCGCTGTCGACGTGCGCGAACGCGTAGTTGATGTGGGTGATCTTGTCCCAGGGGATGTCCGAGGCCAGATAGGCGGGCGTGCCGTCCTTGCCGGTGCGCCAGCCGGTGAAGTAGCCGATCACCCGGCGCTGGTGGTCGGCGCCCATCTTCTCCCGGCCGGCCGGGTCGTAGACCGAGCAGTAGGGGACGTCGACGCCCGGGGTGGCGTACAGGCCGTCGGGGCGGCAGGACTCCTGGCCGGCCGCCTGCGAGACGGCCGCCGGAAGTCCGGCGAGCAGCAGGCCCGCGAGCGCGGCGGTGCCCGCGAACAGGGCGGGTCTGGACCGATGGCGATGAGGTGAGGGGGACAGCACGGTCGGATCCTCTCCACGGAAGTCCACGGAAGTTGCGCAGACCCTAGGGAGGACTAGACCAATGCGTCAATAGGTATGGACCAATGGGGGAGTTGAGGGCGGGAGTGTGTCACCTGTGAGCCACCCCACAGGATTCACCCGCATGGACGCGTATCGGCCGTGGCACACTGGCTCTGTACCAGAAGCAGCGCACTCCGGGGTCGGTGAAAGTCCGAACCGGCGGTTACAGTCCGCGACCCGGTCACGTCCAGTGACCGGTTGACCAGGTGAAATTCCTGGACCGACGGTTAAAGTCCGGATGGGAGGCAGTGCGCGGCGGGCGGGCATTCGTGCGCGCCGCCGTATGTGTACTCGTCGATGGACGAGTCTGTCCGGCGTCGCCCCGGTGTCCTCGCCCGTCCTTTCTGTCGTCATCGACAGGCCCCGGAGTCCGTGCCCGAAGAGGCAGGAGGACCCGGGAAGTGTTCACCGGAATCGTCGAAGAGCTGGGCGAGATCACCGCCGTCGAGAACCTCGGCGACGCCTCCCGCTTCCGGCTGCGCGGCCCCGTCGTCACCGAGGGCGCGAAGCACGGCGACTCCATCGCCGTGAACGGTGTCTGTCTCACGGTCGTCGAACACGAGGGCGACGAGTTCACCGCCGACGTCATGGCGGAGACCCTGAACCGCTCCAGCCTGGGCGCCCTCACCGTCGGCTCCCGCGTCAACCTGGAGCGCCCCACCGCCGTCGGCGCCCGGCTCGGCGGGCACATCGTGCAGGGCCATGTCGACGGCACCGGCCGGGTCCTGGAGCGCAAGCCCTCCGAGAACTGGGAGATCGTGAAGATCTCCCTCCCCGCGGACCTCTCCCGGTACGTCGTCGAGAAGGGCTCCATCACTGTCGACGGCATCAGCCTCACCGTCGTCGACGCCGGCCCCGACCACTTCACCGTCAGCCTCATCCCCACCACCCTCGACCTGACCACGCTCGGCCTCAAGCAGCCCGGCGACCCGGTCAACCTCGAGGTCGACATCGTCGCCAAGTACGTCGAGCGGCTGCTCGGTCAGGGGGCCGGCCGGTGAACTGGCTGAACTCCGAGGCGTTCGTCCTGTTCGACCAGCACATCATCTGGTCCGACATGGTCGGCAACGTCTTCGGCCTGGCCGCCCTCGCCCTCGGCTGGCGGCGCTCCATCTGGACCTGGCCCGTGCAGTTCCTCGCCGGTCTGATCCTCTTCGGCGCCTTCTTCGGCCATCTGACCGGCAGCGCCGGCAAGCAGGCCGTCGTCATGCTGGTCGCGCTCTACGGCTGGTGGCAGTGGCAGCGCGGCAAGGACAGCGCGGCGGACGGCCATGTCTCCGTCCGGTTCGCCACCTGGCCCGAGCGCGCGGTCATGGTCGCCGCGGCCGCCGCCGGCACCGTCGCGGTCGCCCTGCTCTTCAAGGCGTACCCGTCGCTGTCCTGGGACCCGTGGCCGGACGCCTACATCTTCGTCGGCACCATCGTCGCCATGTACGCCCAGGCCCGCGGCATGGTCGAGTTCTGGTTCGCCTGGCTCCTCGTCGACCTCGTCGGCGTCCCCCTGAACTTCGCCAACGGCTACGCCTTCTCCGGCTTCGTCTACGTCATCTACGGCGCGCTCGTCCTGTGGGGCATGCGCGACTGGTGGCTGCGCTCCCGCAAGAGCACGCGGCCCGCTCTGGAAGGAGCCCCCGCATGACCACGGCACCCATCCTCTACAGCACCGACGGCATCGAGGACCTCACCCTCGACCCGGTCGAGCAGGCCATCGCGGACATCGCCGCCGGCCGCCCCATCGTGGTCGTCGACGACGAGGACCGCGAGAACGAGGGCGACCTCGTCATCGCGGCCGAGAAGATCACTCCCGAGATCGTCGCCTTCATGATGAGCGAGTGCCGTGGCCTGATCTGCGCCCCCATGGAGGGCGAGGAACTCGACCGGCTCCAGCTGCCGCAGATGGTCGGCGACAACACCGAGTCGATGAAGACCGCGTTCACCGTCTCCGTCGACGCCTCCGGCGCCCACGGTGTGACCACCGGCATCTCGGCCGCCGACCGCGCCACCACCCTCCAGTTGCTCGCGAGCGGCACCGCCGAGCCCACCGACTTCGTCCGCCCCGGCCACATCTTCCCGCTGCGCGCCCGGTCCGGCGGCGTCCTGACCCGCAACGGCCACACCGAGGCCGCCGTCGACCTCGCCCGGCTCGCGGGACTGCGCCCGGCCGGCGCCATCGTCGAGATCGCCGGCGAGGACGGCCGGATGCTCCGCCTGCCCGAACTGATCCCGTTCGCCCGCAAGCACGGCCTGACGATCATCTCCATCGAGGATCTGATCGCCTACCGCCGCAGCGCCGAACCCACCGTCCGCCGCGAGGCCGAGGTCCACCTGCCCACCGCGCACGGCGTCTTCACCGCGTACGGCTACCGCTCCAGCGTCGACGGCGTCGAGCATGTCGCCCTGGTGCACGGCGACCTCGCCGCCGGCGAGGACGTCCTGGTGCGCCTGCACTCCGAATGCCTCACCGGCGACGTCTTCCACTCCCTGCGCTGCGACTGCGGCCCCCAGCTCGACGCGGCCCTGGAGCGCATCCAGGCCGAGGGCCGCGGAGTCGTCGTCTACCTGCGCGGACACGAGGGGCGCGGCATCGGCCTGCTGTCCAAGCTGCGGGCGTACGAGCTCCAGGAGCGCGGCCGCGACACCCTCGACGCCAACCTGGAACTGGGCCTGCCCGCCGACGCCCGCGACTACGGCGCCGGCGCGCAGATCCTCGCCGACCTGGGCGTGCGCAGCGTCCGCCTGATGACCAACAACCCCGAGAAGTCCGACGCCCTGGCCCGGCACGGCATCGAGGTCTCCCTCCGGGAGCCGATGCCCGTGCAGGCCGACGAGCACAACATCCGCTACCTGCGCACCAAGCGCGACCGGATGGGACACGATCTGCCTTGGCTGGACGCGGCACCCGCGTCCACCTGCACCAACCAGTGAAAGACCGACGAGGAGACACGAGAACGTGAGCGGCAAGGGCGCACCGGAGCTGTCCGTACGCAATGTGGGTGACCTGCGGGTCGCCGTCATCGCGGCACAGTGGCACGAAAAGGTGATGGACGGTCTGGTGGACGGCGCCCTGCGCGCCCTGCACGAGCTGGGGATCGACGAGCCGACCCTGCTCCGCGTCCCCGGCAGCTGGGAACTGCCGGTGGTCGCCAAGGTGCTGGCCGGACGCGGCTACGACGCGATCGTCGCGCTCGGCGTCGTCATCCGCGGCGGCACCCCCCACTTCGACTACGTCTGCCAGGGCGTCACCCAGGGCCTCACCCAGGTCTCCGTGGACACCGGAGTCCCCGTCGGCTTCGGCCTGCTCACCTGCGACGACGAGGAGCAGGCGCTGGACCGGGCCGGCCTGCCCGGCTCCAACGAGGACAAGGGACACGAGGCGGTGACGGCGGCGGTGGCGACCGCGGCCACCCTGCGCTCAGTATCTGAACCGTGGCGCTGACGAAGCTCGTCTGTGGCATAGGCTGAGCGTCACCATGTCCAATAAGACGTTCGAGGAGCTCTTCGCCGAGCTCCAGCAGAAGGCCGCCACCGGCGACCCCGCCACCTCCCGCACCGCCGAACTGGTCGGCAAGGGCGTCCATGCCATCGGCAAGAAGGTCGTCGAGGAGGCCGCCGAGGTCTGGATGGCCGCCGAGTACGAGGGCAAGGAAGCGGCCGCGGAGGAGATCTCCCAGCTGCTCTACCACGTCCAGGTGATGATGGTCGCCCGCGGCATCTCCCTCGACGACGTCTACGCCCACCTCTGAGCCGCACCCCCGCACCCAGCACCGTACGAACGAACGAAGGAAGCCGACCTCATGCTGCGCATCGCCGTCCCCAACAAGGGTTCACTGTCCGGCCCTGCGGCGGAGATGCTGCATGAGGCCGGCTACCAGCAGCGCCGCGAGTCCAAGGAGCTGCGCATCGTCGACCCGGAGAACGAGGTCGAGTTCTTCTACCTCCGCCCCCGCGACATCGCGATCTACGTCTCGTCCGGGCGGCTCGACATCGGCATCACCGGCCGCGACCTGCTGGTCGACTCCGGCGCCGACGCCGAGGAGATCCTGCCCCTCGGCTTCGCCCGCTCCACCTTCCGCTTCGCCGCCAAGCCGGGCACGGTCGACGGCGTCGAGGACCTCAAGGGCAAGACCGTCGCCACCTCCTACGAGGGGATCGTCGCCGGGCACCTCGCCGACCGGGGCGTCGACGCCTCCGTCGTCCACCTCGACGGCGCCGTGGAGACCGCCATCGAGCTGGGCGTCGCCGAGGTCATCGCCGACGTCGTCGAGACCGGCACCAGCCTGCGCAACGCGGGCCTGGAGGTCTTCGGCGAGCCGATCATGAAGTCCGAGGCGGTCGTCGTCCGCCGCACCGGCGCGGACACCGAGGACCCCAAGGTCCAGCAGTTCCTGCGCCGCCTCCAGGGCGTCCTGGTGGCCCGGACCTACGTGATGATGGACTACGACTGCCGGGTCGAGCAGCTGGAGAAGGCCGTCGCGCTCACCCCCGGCCTGGAGTCCCCGACCGTCTCCCCGCTGCACAACGAGGGCTGGGTCGCCGTACGCGCCATGGTCCCCGCCAAGGAGGCCCAGCGGATCATGGACGACCTGTACGCCATCGGCGCCCGGGCCATCCTGACCACGGCGATCCACGCCTGCCGCCTCTGATCCGGTCCAAGGCCGCCTCTGATCTGATCCAAGGGGTCACGCAGCGATGTCCGAGCTTCCCGCCCTGCCCGTCACCTTCCGGCCCGGCCGCACCCGTGCGGTCCTGCTCACCGCCGGTGTCGCGATCTTCGCCGTCATCACGGCGATCGCGCTCCTGCTGGAGCAGCTCGGCCCGGGGGAGCGGCTCAGCTTCATCTTCACCGGCGCACTGATCTTCGGTGTGCTGGCCACGCTCGCCCGGGTGAGGGTCGTCGCCGACGAGACCGGCGTCACCGTGGTCAACATCGCCAGCAAGCGGCGCCTGCACTGGGCCGAGATCCTCCAGGTCAATCTGCGGCCCGGCGACCCCTGGGTCTTCCTCGACCTCAGCGACGGCACCAGCCTGCCCGCGCTCGGCATCCAGCCGGGTATCGCCAAGGCCAGGGCGATCGACGACGCGCGCACCCTGCGGGCCCTCGCCGAGGCCCGCTCCATCCGGGACCCCGAGCAGGGTCAGGGCTGAGCCAAGACGCTCTCCGGGTGTGGTCCGGGTGCACTCAGGGGGCGTCCACCCTGCCCCAAGAGGCCCTGTCTTGATTAATCTGGTGGCGGAGGCGACGCGGTCGCCTCCGCCGCTGACGTACCACCCGGTCCTCAGAGGTTTCCTGCTACCCGAGGAGTGACTCGCTCCAGCGATGGACGGATCGTCCTGTAGTACCTGCGCCGCCCCCTCCCGAGATACCGGGGCGGCGGCATCATGACCATCCCCCTGCTGCTGCTCGCGGCCGCCTTCCTGCTGATTCTCGCCAACGGCTTCTTCGTCGCCGCCGAGTTCGGCCTCGTCACGGTCGAGCGCCAGGACGCCGAGCAGGCCGCCGCCGACGGCGACCGACGTGCCCACCGGGTCGTGGAGTCGCTCAAGGAACTGTCCTTCCAGCTCTCCGGCACCCAACTCGGCATCACCATCACCTCCCTCGTCGTCGGCATGCTCGCCGAACCGGCGCTGGCCCAGATACTGGACGGCCCGTTCATCGCGATCGGCATTCCCGACGGCGCGGTCTCCGGCGTCGCCGTCGTCGTCGGCATGCTGCTGGCCTCCGCCGTCCAGATGGTGATCGGCGAACTCGTGCCCAAGAACTGGGCGGTGTCCCGGCCGCTGCAGGTCGCGCGCTTCGTCGCCGGCCCGCAGCATCTGTTCGCCCGTCTCTTCCGGCCGGTGATCGCCACGCTGAACGCCGTGGCCAACCGTCTCGTCCGCGCCCTCGGCGTCGAGCCCACCGAGGAGCTGGCCTCCGCCCGCACCCCCGGCGAACTCGTCTCCCTGGCCCGGCACTCGGCCCAGGCGGGCGCGCTGGAACAGGACACGGCCGACCTGTTCGTGCGCACCCTGTCCCTGGCCGAGCTGACCGCGCAGCATGTGATGACCCCGCGTGTGAAGGTCAGCGCCCTGCAGTCGTCGGCGACCGCCGAGGACGTGGTCAACCTGACCCGCGCCACCGGCCTGTCCCGCTTCCCCGTCTACCGCGAGAAGATCGACGAGATCGCCGGCATGGTCCACCTCAAGGACGCGCTGGCCGTGCCCGTGCACGACCGGCTGCGCACCCCCGTCGGCCGGATCGCCCGCCCGGCCCTGCTCGTCCCCGAGACGCTCCCCGTCCAGCCCCTCCTGGCCCGGCTGCGCAGCGAGCAGCCCATCGCCGTCGTCGTCGACGAGTACGGCGGTACGGCGGGCGTCGTCACCCTGGAGGACATCGTCGAGGAGATCGTCGGCGAGGTCCGCGACGAGCACGACGGACAGGACACCCCCGAACTCGCCGCCGCCCCGCCGGAGGACGGCCGGCCCGCCTGGGACGTCGACGGCAGCTGCCGCGTCGACATCCTCCGGCGCATAGGGCTCCAGGTCCCCGAGGGGCCCTACGAGACGGTCGCCGGCCTCGTCGCCGACCTGCTCGGCCGCATCCCGGCCGTCGGTGACCGCGCCGAACTGCCCGGCTGGCGGCTGTCCGTCCGCCGCGTCGGCCACTACCGGGCCGAGCGGGTCCGGCTCGTGCGCACCGGCGTGGTCGTGGAGGTCGCCCGATGAGCCTCCTCCAACTCCTCTTCGCCGCGCTGCTCGTCCTCGCCAACGGCTTCTTCGTCGGCGCCGAGTTCGCGCTCGTCTCCGTCCGCCGCAGCCAGATCGAACCGCTCGGCACCGCGCGGGCCCGCCAGGTGCTGTACGGCCTGGAGCGGCTGCCGCAGATGATGGCCGCCGCCCAGTTCGGCATCACGGTCTGCTCGCTGACCCTGGGCGCGGTCGCCGAACCGACCGTCGCGCATCTGCTGGAGCCGGTCTTCGAGTGGGTCCACCTCCCGCACGGGATGATCCACCCCCTCGGCTATGTCATCGCACTCGCGGCCGTGGTCTTCTTCCACCTCGTCATCGGCGAGATGGTCCCGAAGAACCTGGCCATGGCGGCCCCCGAGAAGGCCGCCCTGTGGCTCAGCCCCGGCCTGGTCTACTTCGCCCGCCTGTGCAGGCCGATCACCGTCGCCCTCGGCGCCGTCGCCCAGGCCGTCCTGCGGCTCTTCCGCGTCGAGCCCAAGGACGAGGTCGAGGCGGTCGTCACCAGCGAGCAGCTCAACCGGCTGCTGGAGGACTCCGGCCAGGCCGGGCTTCTCGATCCCGAGGAGCGGGAGCGGCTGGAGGACGCGCTGGAACTGGGCTCGCGGCCGGTGACCGACGTGCTGCTCAAGCGGGAGTCCCTGGTGACGGTGCCGCCGTCGGTCACGCCGGGCCAGATCGTCGAGCTCACCGCCCGTACCGGGTACTCCCGTTTCCCCGTCGCCGCGGAGAACGGCGCCTTCATGGGCTACCTGCATGTGAAGGACGTACTCGACCTGGAGGACTCCGAGCGGGCGGTGCCACAGCAGGTGTGGCGGCCGATGACGACCCTGCGGTCCGAGCTGCCGCTGGACGACGCGCTCACGGTGATGCGGCGGGCGGCGACCCATCTGGCGCAGGTCGCGGATGCGGGGGGTCGGGTACTCGGCCTCGTCGCGCTGGAGGACGTACTGGAGCTGCTCGTCGGTGAGGTACGCGATCCGGCGCACCGGGAGGTACCCGAGGTGAGGGTGACGGAGCCGCGGGGGAGCGGGGAGCCGGAGGAGGTACTGGCTACCTAGCTGCGGGCCGGTGGGGTTCGCTCGCCCGCGCCGGCGGGGTGCCTTACATGGCCGACGGATCCTGAGGTGCCCTGCCGCTCAGCACCTCCCCGTACGCCTGCATCAGGTCCGGCAACCGCAACGTGGCCAGGTCCTCCCGGGACAGCACCCCCGGGTACGTCGACAGCCGCAGATCCCGGTACGCACAGCTCTTCTCGTACAGGGTCCGCAGGAACCGCCCGTTCCCCAGCTCGTCGATCCACCCCTGGTCGACCACGTGTCCGGCGATCGACCGCAGCTCGTCCAGCGCCTCCTCGTCCCACCCGTCCCCGTTCTCCGCCGCGAGGACCTTGCCGATCTCGGTGAGTTCCAGGGGACGGTACGAGGGGAAGTCGACGCGCGTCGTGAAGCGGGAGGAGAGGCCGGGGTTGGCGGCGAGGAGGCGGTCCATGCCCTCGGGATAGCCGGCGAGTATGACCACGAGGTGGTCGCGGTTGTCCTCGGCCCGCTTCAGCAGCACCTGCAGCGCCTCGTCGCCGTACGCGTCGCCCTTGCCGTACCCGGAGTTGGAGAGCGAGTACGCCTCGTCCACGAAGAGGACCCCGCCGAGCGCGGAGTCGATCAGTTCGTTGGCCTTCACGGCCGTCTGACCGAGGTACTCGCCGACGAGGTCGGCCCGCTGCGCCTCGACGAGGTGGTCGCCGCCGAGCAGTCCGAGGGCGTAGAAGACCCGGCCGAGGATGCGGGCCACGGTGGTCTTGCCGGTGCCGGAGGGCCCGGAGAAGACGAAGTGGCGTTTCGGCGGCTGCACCGGCAGGCCCTGCCCGGCCCTCAGCCGGGCCATGTTCAGCTGTGCGGACAGGGCCTTGACCTGCCGTTTCACCGGCTCCAGGCCCACCATGCGCTCCAGTTCGGCGAGCGCCTCCTCCAGCAACGCGGGGTCCGTCGGCCCGGCGGGCAGCGTCGACGGCGGTGGGGCGGTCCTGTGGCGCACCGCCGGGTCGGTCACCGCCGGCAGTGGTCCGGCGGGCGGCCCGTCGGGTTCGCCGAGTTTCAGGTCCCGTCCTTCGGTGCCGAACAGCGGGTCGAGGGTGTCGGGCCCGTCCACGCTGTCCTGGCCGAGGCCGGTGAGGGTGATCGCCGCGAGGTCGGCGGGATCGTCGTACCCGTCGCCCTCGGCGATCGCGGCGAGCCGGGCCGAGGTGTCCATGAAGGCGGGGTCGACGCGGTGCACGGCCCGGTACAGCGGCAGCGCTGCGGCCGAGCGGCCGGTGCCCTCGTGGGCCCGCGCCAGCCAGTAGCGCAGCTCCTTGCGCTGCGGCTGCTCGCTGCGGCAACGCATCAGCGCGGTGGCCAGCAGCGGCTCGGCCTGCCCGTACATCTCCAGCCGGACCCGGGCCATGCCGCCGAAGAGCCCGGCCTCGATGCCGAGCAACGGGTCGTCGAGCAGCGGGTCGGTGTGCCGTACCAGTTGTTCCCAGTCCTTGACCAGATAGGACCGGCAGGCGTGCAGAAAGCGGACCTGGTGGTCGGTGTCGACCGGCGGCAGTCCGGCGAGCGCGCGGTCCAGCTCGGGGACATGGCGGCCGTCGAGCCAGTGGGAGGCGTGGGCAAGCAGCAGATCACGCGGGCTCTCCAGCACGGGCTGCACCCACCAGCCCAGCCAGTACCAGGAGTTGAGGGTGCGGCGGTGCCGGGAGCGCTGCTCGCCGAAGCGGTCGCGGTGCCGGAACATCCGCAGCAGCGCGGTAGTGGTGTCCACCCGCAGCGCGTGCAGCCCGAGCCATCCGTCGGCCATCCCCGGGTCGATCCGCACGGCTGTGCGGAACTCCTCCTCCGCCTGCGGATAGGCGCCCATGGTGTAGGCGTCCACGCCTCTCAGCCAGGCGAGGTCGGCCGGGGCCTCGGGGCCCTGCGTGCCGAAGTCCATCACGTCCCCCACAAACCGTGCCGCGGACCGGAGTTGCAACGAGCGTGAAGCAGCCGTCCGTAGGTCGCACCGAGGGCATCGTACCCGTGGGGGTGTCGCCCGCCTAAGGGTGCCGCACGGGCCGTTTGACGAGGTGGGAGCAGAAGGGTCGCATCGCGGGCGGTGACCGAGGGTGAGCGAATCGCGCCGTCGCGCGTCCGGACCGGGCCCCGCGCGCGTCGCGCGGGCAGAACGAAGCCCCCGATCACGGGGGAACAACCGGGGGCTTCGCGACTTGGGGCGGCTTCCATTGCCGCACATTGAGAACGTAAGTCCTGTACGGGCCGCCGGTCAAGCGGAGTTGAAGCACTGGGGGAACTTCTTCCGCAAGGGTCTTCACAGGTTCACCACATCGCGGGTGGTCCATCACGGTCGGTGACATTCTGGTCTCCCTCACCCGCCGCGCCGGGGCCCGGCAGCACCTCGTAGCCCCGCTTCAACTGCCGTACCAGAAGGTCCGCGTACGGCCGTGAGGGGTCCGCCGCGAAGTGCCGGCGCTCCGCCTCGACCCACTCCTCCCAGAACTCCCGCTGCTCCTCCCCGTCCCGGGCCCGGCCGCGCGCCCAGGACTCCTCGGGCGGCACCTCCATCCACAGCAGATGCGCCAGATACGGACGCAGCTCCCGGCGGCCGGCGCCCACGCCCTCGATCAGGACCACGGGCGCGGGAGGCAGTGGGCGGGGCGCGCCGAAGCGCCGCGCACGCCAGTCGTACGGGGTGTAGTGCGCCGTCTCGCCCTGCCCGAGGGGCCCGATCACCTGCGCCCGGAGCCGCCCGGTCCACGCGAACAGCTCGGCGTGGCTGGCGATGTCGTCCAGGTGCAGCACCGGCGCGCCACCCAGCGCCTGCGCCAACCGCTCGGCGAACGTGGACTTCCCGGACCCGGCATGCCCATCGACACCGACCAGACGAACCGACCCACAGGACGGCGGCAGACGGCGGAGCCGGGAGGCGAGCGGGTCGATGGCACGGTCCTGGGACGGGGGCGAACGGGTGCGCGCGCAGTCTATTGCGACCGACGGCACCACACCGCACCGTCCCGGATCGATCACGGCCTGCGAGCGCGTGTTGATCCTGGGCGACTGACGGTTATGACGCTGCTGGTCGGCGGTGCCGGCGAGCGGCGTGTCTGCGGCGGCCGCATCGTGTCGTCGTGGGGCGATCGCGGGCTCCGAGCACGCACCGACGTCAAGCGCCTGCCGACCCTGAGCGACGGTCGACTGTGATGCCGCGGTGCGCGACGTCGGCGGACCGCTCGTCGGCGGCGACCGCACGGCACCGTTCAGGAGCGATCGCCGACTTCGAGTGCGTACCAATCCCGAGTGACCGTCGACGTGGAGTGATCGCCGATCCCCAGCGCGTACCGATCCCGAGCGACCGTCGATCCGTCAGCGTGTGTCGATCCTGTGCGGCTGCCGGCTGCGTCGCCGCTGACGGGCGGCGTCGGCGGGGCTGCCGGGGGCGCCACTACCTGGGGCGGCTGACTTCGGTCGGCGTGGCACGCGCTCGGGTGCTGGCCGTGGTGGTCGGTCGCGTCCATAGTGGGCGCGAGCCGTGCACCGGATCTGCCCCGTGTCGGGCCATATCACCTGGGGGTCCTCCGCCCATGAGCAGAGCCGAACTGCCTCAGCCCTCCCGCCGTACCGTCCTGACCGTCGCCATGGTCGCGGCAGTCGGTGGGACCGCGGGCCCGGCGGCCGCAGCCGATCCGCCCGGGGTGGGCGTGACGCCGGGTGCCGAGGGAGTCGGCGCCGCCACGCCCGACGCGAAGGCGTCGGCCGGCACGGCGGGCGCCCGGGGCGGCGCCGCCGTACCGGCCCGGCCTGTCGACTACCGCTCCTGGACCACGTACGCCGAGTGGCGCGGCGGCGCCGCGCACGGCACGCGGCCCGTCGCGGGCGCGCGTCCCGGCCTGGTCATCGGTGCACCCGGCGGCACCAGCGACTACACCGACCCGCACACCGGCGAGAGCGCCCGCTGGGAGTACGCGACCTGGACGTCCCCCGTCCATCGGCTCGCCGTACCCTCGACGGAGGCGATCGCCTCCTGGAACGCGCACACCCCCGATGGCACCTGGCTCCAGGTCGAGCTGAAGGGGACGTACTCCGACGGCGAGGACACCCCCTGGTACGTGCTGGGCCGTTGGGCGGCCGGCGACCGGGACATCCGGCGGACCTCCGTCGACGACCAGAGCGACGGCCGGAGCACCGTGTGGACGGACACCCTGGCCGTCGACAACGCCTCGACCGGCCTCCGCCTGGTGTCGTACCGCCTCCGGCTGACCCTGTACCGCCGGCCAGGCACGAAGCTCACCCCGACGGTGTGGCGCCTGGGCGCGATGGGCTCGGACGTCCCCGACCGCTTCACCGTCCCGGCCTCGACGCCGGGTGAGGCGCACGAGCTGAGCGTGCCGCGCTACTCGCAGGAGATCCACCAGGGTCGGTATCCCGAGTACGACAACGGCGGCGAGGCATGGTGCAGCCCCACCTCCTCCCAGATGATCATCGAGTACTGGGGCTGCCGGCTCACCGACGAGCAACTGGCCTGGGTGGACCCGGCCCACGCCGACCCTCAGGTGTGTCACGCGGCCAGACATACGTACGACTACCAGTACGGCGGCTGCGGCAACTGGCCGTTCAACGCGGCCTACGCGGCCACCTTCGACGGGCTGCAGGGCGTGGTCACCCGGCTCTGTTCGCTCACCGATCTGGAGACGCTGATCGCCGCGGGGATCCCGGCCATCACCTCCCAGTCCTTCCTGAAGGAGGAGCTGACCGGCGCGGGGTACGGCACCGCCGGTCATCTGATGACGGTGATCGGCTTCACGGCCGACGGTGACGTCATCGCCAACGACCCGGCCGCGCCGAGCAATCGGGCGGTGCGGCGGGTCTACCGGCGGCGGGAGTTCGAGAACATCTGGCTGCGGACCAAGCGGTACAACGCCGGCGGGAAGGTCGTCTCCGGTACCGGCGGCGTCTGCTACCTCTACTTCCCGGCCCAGCCGACCCCGGCCCAGCGCAAGGCGCTCGCGGCGGTGGGGGTGCGCTGAGCGGCGCCCGTGTGTGAGCAAGGTCTCGGCCGCGAGCCGGGCGGACGGTGGCAAGGTGGATGAATCGACCGGGGGGACACCTGACCGCGCGACCACCACCAGCGAGACACCATGACCGCACACTCCGCCACCGCCGTCCGCGCCCGCACCGGCGGGCCGAAGGGCGACGGGCCGAAGACCTTCGAGCACCTCATGGGCTGGACCCTGGTCGTGGTCGTCGCGATGCTCGTCACACAGCTGGGCCTGGTGTGATCATCGGTTTAGTCATGTGACAGGTGTGACATGACCCACGCATGACCTGACATACTGCGGATGTCCCGCCGACCGTTGAGACCAGGGTCGAAATTTGAACATCCCGCAGCAGCGCGACGCCGCCCGTCCCAGAGCGCGCGGAACCGAGCGCTCACTGGCGCGCCGGGCCGAACTCATCGCCATCGGGCGCAAGTTGTTCGCCGACACGTCCTACGACGCGCTCTCGATGGACGACATCGCCAAGCAGGCGCATGTCGCCAAGGGGCTGATCTACTACTACTTCCAGTCCAAGCGCGGCTACTATCTGGCGATCATCCAGGACTCGGTCGCCGATCTGGTCTCCTTCGCGGCGAGCGGCGTCGAACTGCCGCAGGTGGACCGGGTCCACCGCACCGTGGACAGCTATCTGCGCTACGCCGAGCACAACCAGGCCGCCTACCGCACGATCGTCAGCGGCGGCGTCGGCTTCGACACCGAGGTGCAGGCCATCCGGGACGGCGTGCGCGAGGCGATCGTCGCGACCATCGCCGAGGGCGCGTACGGGCGCACCGACATCGCCCCGCTGGCCCGCATGGGCCTGCTCTCCTGGGTGTGCAGCGTCGAGGGTGCCACCCTCGACTGGATCGGCCGCCCCGGCCTCTCCCGCGACACCATGCGCGAACTGCTGGTGAAGACCCTCGGCGGGGCCATGCGCGCCGTCGAGGACCTCGACCCCGCCTACCCGGCCCCGCGGCCGGCCCGCCGCGGGGACTGAAACCCGCCCTTGGGGCGGAGGCGTCGGCCGTGATCGCGGCCGTGGCCGCCTGCCGTGCGCGGGCCGCCGTGCCGGGGCATACTCACAGCGCGCACTCGCAGGTCAGCCGGTGAGGAGGAGCCCGCCATGCCCGACCGTGCCCCTCAGTCGGTGGACCGTCCGCTGACCACGGACGAGGCCCGGGATCTCATCGCGCTCGTCCGTGACATCGCCCGCCGCGAGGTCGCCCCGAGCGCGGCCGAGGAGGAGGAAGCGGGCCGCTTCCCGCGTGAGCTGTTCACCCTGTTGTCCGAGTCGGGCCTGCTCGGCCTGCCGTACGACTCCGCCCACGGCGGCGGCGACCAGCCGTACGAGGTCTATCTGCAGGTCCTGGAGGAACTCGCCGCCGCGCGGCTCACCGTCGGCCTGGGCGTCAGCGTCCACACCCTCGCGTCCTTCGCGCTCGCCGCGCACGGCACCGACGAGCAGCGCGACGAGCATCTGCCCGCCATGCTCGGCGGCGGACTGCTGGGCGCCTACTGTCTCTCCGAGCCGTCCGCCGGCTCGGACGCGGCGGCCCTGCGGACCCGGGCCGAACGCGCGGGCGGGGACTGGGTGCTGAACGGCACCAAGGCGTGGATCACCCACGGCGGCATCGCGGACTTCTACACGGTCATGGCCCGCACCGGCGGCGAGGGGCCGCGCGGGATCACCGCGTTCCTGGTGCCGGGCGACGCCGAGGGCCTCACGGCCGCGCCGCCGGAGAAGAAGATGGGCCTGAAGGGCTCACCCACCGCCCAGCTCCACCTCGACGGCGTACGGATCCCGGACGGTCGGCGGATCGGCGAGGAGGGGCAGGGCTTCGCCATCGCCCTGGCCGCGCTCGACGCCGGCCGGCTCGGCATCGCGGCCTGCGCCGTCGGCCTGGCCCAGGCGGCCCTCGACGAGGCGCTCAACTATGCCGTCATGAGGCGGCAGTTCGGGCGGCCGATCGCCGACTTCCAGGGGCTGCGCTTCCTGCTCGCCGACATGGCGACCCAGATCGAGGCGGGGCGCGCCCTCTATCTGGCGGCAGCGCGACTGAAGGACGCCGGGCGCCCGTTCGCCCGGCAGGCCGCCATGGCCAAGCTGCACTGCACCGACACGGCGATGCGGGTCACCACCGACGCCGTCCAGGTCCTCGGCGGCTACGGCTACACCGCGGACTTCCCCGTCGAGCGCTATCTGCGCGAGGCCAAGATGCTGCAGATCGTCGAGGGCACCAACCAGATCCAGCGGATCGTCATCGCCCGTCACCTTTTGGGTCCGGAGACCCGCTGAACTGTCCCGGCCGCACCAGCGGCGCCGCCAGCCGCACCCACTCCGGGTCGTGCCGGCCCGGCAGGGTGCGGCCGCGGTCGGCCCAGGCGCGCATCAGGTCGCGGTAGATGGGCGGGTCCTGGGGCGGCGACGGGGCGTGAGGTGGTGGAGGCTGAGGCGGCGGAAGGTGCGGAACCGATTCTGTGCCCACCGGCGAGACGGGAGCAGGAACGAAGAGCTGGCGAGGACGTCCGGACACCGAGAATGTACGGGTCATACCAGGGCAACGCGCCCGGTCACCGCCGGGTCACCGGCGCGTGGGGTCGCGCTTGCGTTCGCGTTGTGCCCCGGCGCGTGCGGACGCACTGTCCCGCACCACGGCAGCCTGCGGGCCATGGTGCAGGTCAGTTCGGTGAAGGTGTGGGGCGGGCGCGGCGCGCTCAGGCGGCGTGGCGACGCATCGTCGGCACGCGCATCGGGCGCGAGCCCGGGCCGCCGACGTGCGAGAAGGGCTGGGTGCGCCAGTCGAGCCCCTGAGGGAGCGTCAACAGCAGCGCGGTCTCCTGCTCCTGGGGCTTGACGGACTCGTCCGCGGGGCGGGCCTCGGAGGCCGCGCGGCCCGTACCCGCGCAGACCGTGAGCCCGAACGGGTTCCACGGCGAGGCGCACAGCGCGTGCTCCGGCAGGACCTCCTCGTCCGCCAGCAGCGCGATGGGCTGCGCGCAGTCCGGGCAGATCACCCGGTACATCTCGAAGGTGTCGTACGCGTCGAGCTCGTCGGCGTCGTACCCGTCGGTGTCGTCGGGTTCGACGCCCTCCGGCTCGGGCTCGACAACCGACTGGAGCCGCTTGGACGCGGTGCGACCAGGGCGCTTAAGACTCTGCATGGGATTCTCCCCCTCGGGCTGGGCCGTGAAGGCGCTGCGGCCTCGACCACAGCAAGCACTTCCCATGCCGTTCCGGCGGTAATCACGGGGACATCACGAAGGCCGCCCGGGGGATGTGGCGTTGGTCACATGCCAGCCGCAGATGCGGCCGGCCGGCACATCACAAACGGGGTATGACCTGGGCTGCATAGGTATACGAGGTGATCGGGCGCCCTGTAGGTTCTTGCGCCATGGAGGAGCTGGACCGGCAAATCGTGCAGCTGCTCGTCAAGGACGGGCGGATGAGTTACACCGACCTGGGCAAGGCCACCGGCCTGTCCACATCGGCCGTGCACCAGCGGGTGCGCCGACTGGAACAGCGCGGCGTCATCCGCGGCTACGCGGCCGTCGTCGATCCGGAGGCGGTGGGACTGCCCCTGACCGCGTTCATCTCGGTGAAACCGTTCGACCCCAGCGCCCCCGACGACATCGCCGACCGCCTCGCCGGCGTCCCCGAGATCGAGGCGTGCCACAGCGTGGCGGGCGACGAGAACTACATCCTCAAGGTGCGTGTGGCGACCCCCCACGAACTGGAGGAGCTACTGAGCCGACTGCGCGCCCTGGCCGGCGTGTCGACCCGCACGACGGTGGTCCTCTCGACCCCCTACGAGGCCCGCCCGCCACGCATCTGATCCGCCTGTCCCTGCCCCAGTGAGTGCGCCGCCGACCGAGCCGCAACCACTGTGGCCTGCCAGGGCGGGACCGCCGTGGGCCGTCGACCCGTCACCGCCGTGGTCTGCCGATCGGTGACTGGTGCGGGCGGTGGGATCGCGACTGCAGTGGCTTGCCGGGTTGGGTTGGCTGTGGGCTGCCGACCCGTTACCGCCGTGTCTGCCGACTGGCGATGGTGCGGGTGGTGGGGCCGCGACTGCGGTGGCTTGCCGGGTTGGGTCCGCCGTGGGCCGTCGACCCGTCACCGCCGTGGCGTGTCGGTCTCCGCCGTGGGCAGTCGTTCCGCAGGGCGATGGGGGGTGGGCGCGGCCGACAGCGCCGGGTGCCTTGGAGTCCGCCCCAGGTGAATCCCGGGACCGGCCCCGCGAGAAACTGTCGGTCATGAGTGAACGCACCCCGGCCCCGAAGACCGTACTGCTCCGCCGAGGCGAGGTGCACAGCCCCGCCGACCCCTTCGCGACAGCGATGGTCGTCGAGACCGGCCAAGTCGCCTGGGTCGGCTCGGAAGGCGCCGCCGACGCCTTCGCGGACGGCGTCGACGAGGTGATCGACCTCGACGGCGCCCTGGTCACCCCCGCGTTCACCGACGCCCACGTCCACACCACCGCCACCGGCCTCGCCCTCACCGGCCTGGACCTGTCCGCCGCGCCCACCCTTGAGGCGGCCCTCACCCGCGTCCGCGAGTTCGCCGCCGCCCGTCCCCACGACCGCGTCCTGCTCGGCCACGGCTGGGACGCCTCCCGCTGGCCCGGCGGCCGCCCGCCCACGCGCGCGGAGCTGGACGAGGCGACCGGCGGCCGCCCGCTGTACCTGTCCCGCATCGACGTGCACTCGGCGGTCGTGACCACGGCCCTGCTGGACCTCACCCCCGGCGCCACCCCGCCCGGCGACGGCCCGCTGACCGCCGACGCCCACCACGCCGTCCGCGCCGCCGCGTTCGCCGCGGTCACCCGGGAGCAGCGCACCGAGGCGCAGCGCACCGCCCTCGCCCACGCGGCCTCCCTCGGCATCGGCTCGGTCCACGAGTGCGCGGGCCCCGAGATCTCCTCCGAGGAGGACTTCACCGACCTGCTGCGGCTCGCCGCCGAGCAGCCGGGCCCGAGAGTGATCGGCTACTGGGCCGAACAGAACGTCGAGAAGGCGCGCGAGCTGGGCGCGCTGGGCGCGGCCGGCGACCTCTTCGTCGACGGTGCCCTCGGTTCCCACACCGCGTGTCTGCACACCCCGTACGCCGACGCCGACCACACCGGCACCGCCTATCTGGACGCCGCCGCGGTCGCCGCCCATGTCGCCGCCTGCACGGAGGCCGGCCTCCAGGCGGGCTTCCACGCCATCGGGGACGCCGCCGTCAGCACCGTCGTGGAGGGCGTGCGCGCCGCCGCCGAGAAGGTGGGCCTGGCCCGCGTCCGGGCCGCGAGGCACCGCGTCGAGCACGCCGAGATGCTCACCCCGGGGACCATCGCGGCCTTCGCCGAACTGGGCCTGACCGCCTCCGTGCAGCCCGCCTTCGACGCGTTGTGGGGCGGCGAGGGCGGCATGTACGCCCAGCGCCTGGGCGCCGACCGGGCCGCGACCCTGAACCCCTTCGCCGCCCTGCTGCGTGCCGGCGTCCCGCTCGCCTTCGGCTCCGACAGCCCCGTCACGCCCCTGGACCCGTGGGGCACCGTCCGCGCCGCCGCCTTCCACCGCACCCCGGAGCACCGCGTCTCCGTACGGGCCGCCTTCACCGCCCACACCCGCGGCGGCTGGCGGGCGATCGGCCGGGACGACGCGGGCGCCCTGGTGCCCGGCGCGCCCGCGGACTACGCCGTGTGGCACACCGGGGAACTGGTCGTGCAGGCCCCCGACGACCGGGTGGCCCGCTGGTCCACCGACCCCCGCTCCGGCACCCCCGGGCTGCCCGACCTCACCCCCGGCCGCGACCTCCCGGTCTGCCTGCGCACGGTGGTCGGCGGCCGGACCGTGTTCGTACGGCCGGGCGAGTGATCCCGCGGGGCGTGGGCGGGCGAGATCACCCGTCCGCCCGCCGTCGCTCGACCTGCGCGCCCACCGCGCTGACCTGGGCATCGACGGAAGATCCGCAGGTCGTACGGCTGTTGACAGCTGATGCCCGGGGGCCGGTAGGTTCGGCGAGTCCACCATCGGACGCCCCGCCGGGGAACCTCCGGTACTCGCCGCGACGCCGCTGGGTCAGGGACGGTGTGCCCCACCGGAGCACCGTCACGGGAGCCAGGCTCAGCGCCGCGCACGGCGAGGGAACGCTCCGTCCGGACGGGGAGGTGTGACCCGGATGGGGCCGGGCGCTCAGTAGACAACGGTTCTCGGCCGACCCGCAGCCAGCGGGTCCCGGGCCGGCCCGAAGGGCGCCGGGCCCCCATCCGCAGCGGTCCAAGGTCCCGTGCACGGCCCGCGTGTGCGCTTGCCTGCCGCACGCGCGGGCGTACAGGACGAAAACCGGATCCCTACCCCGATCTTGTGGAACGACACCGCAAACGAACGTCCTGTCACGTCATCGCAGACGAAGCCCACTATGGTGGTGCCTGCGTACGGACATGAAGGGGCAGCAGTGAACGACGGCGACGGGACCCTCGCGGCACAGGACCGGGGGAGGCAGTTCGGCCCGCTCGGCACGGCCTTGGTGATCATCCCGACCTACAACGAGGCGGACAACATCAAGACCATCGTGGGCCGGGTGCGCAAGGCCGTTCCCGAGGCCCATGTGCTGGTGGCCGACGACAACAGCCCCGACGGCACCGGCAAGCTCGCCGACGAGCTGGCCGCCGAGGACGAGCAGGTCCACGTCCTGCACCGCAAGGGCAAGGAGGGCCTCGGCGCCGCCTACCTCGCGGGCTTCCGCTGGGGCCTGGACCAGGGCTACGGCGTGCTCATCGAGATGGATGCCGACGGCTCCCACCAGCCCGAGGAACTGCCCCGGCTGCTCACCGCCCTCAAGGGCGCCGACCTGGTCCTCGGCTCCCGTTGGGTGCCCGGCGGCCGGGTGGTGAACTGGCCCAAGTCCCGCGAGTTCCTCTCCCGCGGCGGCAGCACCTACTCGCGGCTCATGCTGGACGTGCCGATCCGTGACGTGACCGGTGGCTACCGCGCTTTCCGCCGCGAGACCCTCGAAGGGCTCGGCCTCGACGAGGTCGCTTCCCAGGGCTACTGCTTCCAGGTCGACCTGGCCCGCCGCGCGGTCAGGGCCGGCTACCACGTCGTCGAGGTACCCATCACCTTCGTCGAGCGGGAGCACGGCGACTCCAAGATGAGCCGCGACATCGTCGTCGAGGCGCTGTGGCGGGTCACCGCGTGGGGCCTGGGCGAGCGCGTCAACAAGATCACGGGCAAGCCCGGCGAGCGTGGCCACTAGCCTTGTCCGGACCAGCGGCCTTATCCCGCTCTGAGCCGGGCCCAGGCACACTGGAACCATGACGACAGGCGTTCCGACCAGCCCCTACCCCGCCCGACCCCGGCGCTCCCGGCTGCGCACGTTCCTGCCGCTCGGCGTCGCCGCCTGGCTGGTGCTGGAGATCTGGCTGCTGACCGTGGTCGCGGGCGAGGCGGGCGGGCTCACCGTCTTCCTGCTGCTCGCCGCCGGGTTCCTGCTCGGCTCCGTGGTCATCAAACGGGCGGGCCGCCGCGCCTTCAGGAACCTGAACGAGGCGCTGCAGCGCGGCACACCCCCGACCCGGGGCGGCGGCAACGGCCTGATGATGCTCGGCGGCCTGCTGCTGATGCTCCCCGGCCTGGTCTCCGACGCCTTCGGCCTGCTCCTGCTGCTCCCGCCGGTCCAGAAGACCGTCGGCGCCTACGCCGAGCGCACGGTCGACCGCAAGCTCCGCGAGGCGGCCGGGGGTCCCTTGGGGGACGCCTTCCAGCAGGCCCGTATGCACCGCCCGGACGGCAAGGTGGTGCAGGGCGAGGTGATCAGGGAGGACGGCCGCCCCGGTGGCGCCCCGGAGGAACCGCGTCCGCCGCTCACCCCGTGACACACCCGCTCACCCCGTGACACATCACTTCACAGCACTCCGGGACACACCACAGACCGCGGGCGCCGTACCTCAGGTACGGCGCCCGCGGTCATGTGCGTGCGTTGCGGCCGGCTTTTCGCTACGCGGACTTGCGGC
Organism: Streptomyces sp. NPDC018693; assembly: GCF_044391385.1. Classification (NCBI taxonomy): domain Bacteria; kingdom Bacillati; phylum Actinomycetota; class Actinomycetes; order Kitasatosporales; family Streptomycetaceae; genus Streptomyces; species Streptomyces sp. NPDC018693. Next base: position 400,390 of record NZ_JBIRZZ010000006.1, read on the forward strand.
TGTCCCGGGGATGCACCGCGAGGTTCATCGCCCCGGACCGCAGAACGGCCAGCCGCTCCTCGAGGACCTCTTCGAGCTCCTCACGGGTGCGCCGCTCCATCAGCATGTCCCAATGCGTGCGCGCGGGCTTGGCCTTCTTCTCCTCAGGGCCGTCACCGTCCACCAGGAGTGCCTGGGCCCCGCAGACCTTGCACTCCCACTCCGGCGGGATCTCCGCCTCGACCGAGAAGGGCATCTCGAAGCGGTGCCCCTTCTCGCATGCGTACTCCACGGCCTGGCGCGGGGCCAGGTCGATGCCGCGGTCCGTCTCGTAGCTGGTCACCACGAGGCGCGTGCCGCGAAGAGCTCGCTCACTCATGAATCGTGCCTCCCGGGCTTGTCGCCCACAGGACAGGTGTCGCTGTCGTCGTCATCCGGTCAACGTCCGGTCGGCGGTAAAGATTCCCGTTCCGAGTCCCGTTCCGGGCAATGCGTCGCCGTCGTAGCCGCAGCCTTGTCAACCAGTGCAGTACCCACCGGCGCCCGGTTTGTCACATCTGTTAGGAGATGTCACCCAGCGTTTCGGCATCTTTGACGCGCAGTAACGGTACGCCTGGCAGGCCAAACGCGTACACTACAGCCCTTTCGTCGCGAGTGCTAAATCTTCTCGGGTACGGGATTGCCCGCGTCGCCGATCGCCCGCCGGACCGGAACCCGTGCGAGCAGCAGGAACCCCAGGACGAAGAAGGCGACCAGGGAGATGATCGCGTCCCGATAGCTGCCGGTCAGCTGGTAGGTGACGCCGAACAGCAGCGGGCCCAGCCAGCTCATGCCGCGGTCGCTCATCTCGTACGCCGAGAAGTACTCGGCCTCCTTGCCCGGCGGCACGAGATGGGAGAACAGGGAGCGGGAGAGCGCCTGGCTGCCGCCCAGGACCAGCCCGATCGCGGCGGCCAGCAGGAAGAAGCCGACCGGGGCCCCGGCCGGGAGGAAGTAGCCCGCGCCCAGAGTGAGCGTCCAGGCGACCAGCGAGCCGAGGATCGTCCGCTTCGCCCCGTACCGGCGGGCCAGCCGCCCCATGCCCAGCGCGCCCGCGACCGCCAGCACCTGCACCAGCAGCACGGCGGCGATCAGCGTGGACTGCTCCAGGCCCAGTTCCTCGGAGCCGTAGATCGACGCCTGGGAGATCACGGTCTGGATGCCGTCGTTGTAGATCAGATACGCCAGCAGGAAGGCGAGGGTGAGCGGGTGGCGGCGCATGTCGCGGACGGTCGCCACGAGCTGCCGCAGCCCGGGAGCCGTGGTCCCTGTCTCCCGTACGGCCGACGGGCGGTCGCGCAGCCGCAGCAGCGGAATCAGCGCGAAGCCGCCCCACCACAGACCGGCCGAGGCCAGACAGATCCGCACCGCCATCGACTCGGAGAGGCCGAAGGAGTCATGGGCGAGATAGAGGACCAGGTTGACCACGAGGACCAGCGAGCCCGCCGCGTACCCGAAGGCCCAGCCCCGCGAGGAGACCGCGTCGCGCTCCTCGGGAGCGGCGATCTGGGGCAGGTAGGAGTTGTAGAGCATCATCGCCACCGACTGGGCGGCGTTCGCCACGATCAGCAGCAGCCCACCCAGCAGATAGCGTTCGCCGCCGAGGAAGAACATGCCCGTCGTGGCCGCGGCGCCCAGATAGGCGGCGGCGCCCAGCAGCGGCTTCTTGCGGCCGGTGCGGTCGGCCGCCGCACCCACCAGCGGCATCACCAGTACCGCCACGATCACCGACAGGGACACCGAGTACGCGAAGAAGGAGCCCGCGCGCACCGGGATGCCCAGCGGATGCACATAGCCGTCGGCGTCCGCCGCCGCCTTGGCGACCGAGGTCAGATAGGGCCCCAGGAACACGGTGAGCACGCTCGTCGAGTAGACGGAGCAGGCCCAGTCGTAGAAGTACCAGCCGCGCTGTTCGCGCCGCCGCCCGGCGGCCTCGTCGGCCGCCGTCGCCCGCACGGTCTCGGTGCCCACCCGCGCCCTCACTTCCCCGTGTGTGCGCGAGGGCCCGGGGCTCAGACCCAGACGCCCCGGTCCTGCATGACCTTGCGCAGTGTGTCGATGTGATCGGTCATGATGCCATCGACTCCCAGGTCCAGGAGCCGGTGCATCCGCTCCGGTTCGTTCACCGTCCACACGTGCACCTGCAACCCGCGCGCGTGGGCGGCACGGACGAAGCGGCGGTCGACGACCTGGATGCCCGACTGGGCCTCGGGCACCTGCGCCGCGACGGCCGAGCGGCGCAGCGCGGCGGGCACGCCCCAGGAGCGCAGCCGCAGATTCAGCACACCCCGGGTGCCGTACGAGGTCGCCAGGCGCGGGCCGGCCAGCCGCTGGGCGCGCAGCACCCGGGCCTCGGAGAACGAACCGACGCAGACCCGGTCCCAGGCGCCGGTCCGCGCGATCAGGTTGAGCAGGGGGTGCAGGGCCGGCTCCGCCTTGATGTCGACGTTCCAGCGCACCTCGGGGAAGGTCTCCAGCAACTCCTCCAGGAGGGGCACCGGCTCCTTGCCCGCCACGCGCGCGTGGCGGACCTGCGACCACGGCAGGTCCGCGATGCGGCCCGCGCCGTCGGTCACCCGGTCCAGCGTCGCGTCGTGGAAGGCGACCAGCTTGCCGTCCCGCGTGGCGTGCACATCGGTCTCGATATAGCGGTAGCCCGCCTCGACCGCGCGCCGGAACTGCGCCACGGTGTTCTCCAGCCCGTCCGCGGCCCCGCCGCGATGAGCGAAGGGAATGGGGCCGGGATGGTCGAGGTACGGGTGCGGGTGGCGTGTCGGCGTGGTCACCGACGCAGTATCGCCCGCCGCGGTGACCCTCCGGCAACCACCGAGCTGCCGGAGGGTGCCGAGGCAACGGCGAACACCCGCAGGAAGAACTGGGCGAGCGGCCCGATCGACACCGCGTAGAGGACGGTGCCGACACCGATGGTGCCGCCGAGCGCGAAGCCGGTCACCACGACCGCCGCCTCCACGCCGGTGCGCATCAGCCGGATCGACCGCCCGGTGCGCCGGTGCAGCCCCGTCATCAGCCCGTCGCGCGGGCCCGGCCCGAAGGCGGCGGCGATGTACAGGCCCGTGGCGACGCCGTTCAGGACGATCCCGGCCAGCAGCAGCGGCACCCGTACGGCCAGGGAGTGCACCTCGGGCACCAGGGCCAGGGTGCCGTCCATGGCGAGGCCGACCACGAACACGTTGGAGACGGTGCCGAGGCCGGGGCGCTGGCGCAGCGGGATCCACAGCAGCAGCACCGCCGCGCCGACGACGATCGACACCACGCCGATCGTCATCCCGGTGTGCTCGGCGAGACCCTGGTGGAGCACGTTCCACGGCTCCAGACCGAGGCCCGCCTCGACGAGGAGCGCGGTGCTGGCGCCGTAGAGCGTGAGACCGGCGTACAGCTGGATCAGCCGTCGCCCGAGACGCCGTGACATGGACAAGGGTCCCCCCGAAGTGGTGGTGGTGGCCTGACCCGTGTCACTCTGTGGCTTGGTGGGAGACGTCATCCATGGCCAATTCGGGGAAGGTGGACTGGTAATCATGGCGCAGTGGACCTCGGCGGTGGGTGCCGCGCAGCTGGCCCGGCTGCTCAAGTCCCAGCAGGAGCGCCCCGCGGGGCCCGGGTCGCGTCGCCCGCCCGCCTACCGCGCGCTCGCCGACGGCATCCGCCTGCTGGTGCTGGAGGGCCGCGTCCCGGTGGCCGCCCGGCTGCCCGCCGAACGCGAACTGGCCCTCTCCCTGTCCGTCAGCCGGACCACGGTGGCCGCCGCCTACGAGGCGCTGCGCGGCGAGGGCTTCCTGGAGTCCCGGCGCGGCGCCGGCAGCTGGACGGCCGTACCGGCGGGCAACCCGCTGCCGGCCCGTGGCCTGGAACCCCTGCCGCCGGAGGCGCTCGGCTCGATGATCGACCTCGGCTGCGCGGCCCTGCCCGCCCCCGAGCCGTGGCTCACTCGCGCGGTGCAGGGCGCGCTGGAGGAACTGCCGCCGTACGCCCACACCCACGGCGACTACCCGGCCGGGCTGCCCGCGCTGCGCGCGATGATCGCCGACCGGTACACCGCGCGCGGGATCCCGACCATGCCCGAGCAGATCATGGTGACGACCGGCGCGATGGGCGCCATCGACGCGATCTGCCATCTCTTCGGCGGGCGCGGCGAGCGCATCGCCGTCGAGTCGCCGTCCTATGCCAACATCCTCCAGCTCATGCGGGAGGCGGGCGCGCGTCTGGTGCCCGTCGCCATGGCCGAGGGGCTGGCCGGCTGGGACATGGACCGCTGGCGGCAGGTGCTGCGGGAGGCAGCGCCGCGCATCGCGTACGTCGTCGCCGACTTCCACAACCCGACCGGCGCGCTCGCCGGCGACGACCAGCGGCGGGCGTTGGTGGAGGCGGCCCGGTCGGCCGGGACGGTGCTGGTCGCCGACGAGACGATGAGCGAGCTGTGGCTCGACGAGGAGGTGCGGATGCCCCGGCCGGTGTGCGGCTTCGACCCCGCCGGGTCGACCGTGATCACCGTCGGCTCCGCGAGCAAGGCGTTCTGGGCCGGGATGCGCATCGGGTGGGTGCGGGCGGCTCCGGACGTGATCCGCAGCCTGGTCGCGGCGCGGGCGTACGCCGACCTGGGGACGCCGGTGCTGGAGCAGCTCGCCGTGAACTGGCTGTTCGCCACGGGGGGTTGGGAGCAGGCGGTGGAGCTGCGGCGCGCGCAGGCCCGGGAGAACCGGGACGCGCTCGTGGCGGCCGTACGGCGGGAGCTGCCGGACTGGGAGTTCTCGGTGCCCAGGGGCGGGCTGACGCTGTGGGTGCGGGCCGGTGGGCTGTCCGGTTCGCGGCTCGCGGAGGCGGGGGAGCGGGTCGGGCTGCGGGTGCCGTCGGGGCCGCGCTTCGGGGTCGACGGGGCGTTCGAGGGGTATGTCCGGCTGCCGTTCACCGTGGGCGGTGCGGTCGCGGAGGAGGCTGCGACGCGACTGGCCGCGGCGGCGCGGATCGTACGGAGCGGGGGGACTGCGGGCGGGGAGCCGCCGCGGACGTTTGTCGCGTAGTCGCCGTAGCTGCGGGCAGTCGTGCCTCCCCCAGTGCCTTAAGGGCCTGGGAGGTACCCCCAGGGCGGCACGGGTGGGCGGTGGGGGTCCCCCGCTCGAGCGAAGCCGAGAGTGGGGGAGGCACCCCGCCGGCGCGGGTGAGCGACACCCCCCGACCCCGGCGGCAACTCCGGGTGGCTCAGCTCACGAGCTCTCCGCGGCGACGGCCTGGACTTCAGGCTTGACGACCTCGACCGACGACGGCTCCTCGTCCGCCGGAGTCGTGCGCGGCGGCAGAAGGTCCAGTACCGCCTGCCGGTGGGTGTCGCTGGTCGCGTCGTCGTACGGGTCGGGGGTCGCCGGCACCTGGAGGCGGTGGACCGGGCCGGTGCCGAGGCGGGCGTAGCCGCGCCCCGGCGGGACGTGGTCGAGGGGAGTGGTGTGCGGGGGAGCTCCCAGGACCGCCTCCAGCTGCCGCGCCGTCGCCGGACCGAGCACGGCACGCGCGCGCGTGTGCTGTTGTACCGCGTCGCTGAGCGAGTCGAGGGCGTCGAACTGCTCGGCCACGACCACCGTCACATGCGCTGCCCGCCCGTGCCGCAGCGGCACCTGGAGCAGCGTCTGCGGATCCTTGCGGCCGTCCGCCTCAGCGAGGTGCGTGAAGAAGGTCGGCCGGTCGAGGAGGATCCACAGCGGCCGCTTGGTGTCGTCCGGCGGCGCCTGTCCCGCCTGCCGGGCACGGTTCGCGGCGATCAGCCGGCGTTCCGTCTCGTGCGCCGCCCACTCCAGGCCGGCCAGCGCCCCGGCCAGCCCCACCTCGACGCCCAGGACGCCGTCCCGTCCGGTCAGACAGGCGTACTCGCCGGTGCCGCCGCCCTCGACGATGAGGACGTCGCCGTGGCGCAGCGCCTGCAGAGCGATCGAGCGCAGGAGGGTCGAGGTGCCGCTGCCGGGCTGGCCCACCGCCAGCAGGTGCGGCTCGGTGGAGCGGATGCCGGTGCGCCAGACCACCGGCGGCACGTCGCGCTGTTCCTCGCCATGGGTGAGCGGGAGCGTGCGCTGCACATGCGTGGGGTCGGTGAACCCGAGGACCGTCTCGCCGGGGGTGGTGACGAAGGGCTGGACGGCGATGTCGGTGGGGAGCGGGGCGAGGACGCCGACGGTGAGTTCGTTGCCCTCCTCGTCCCAGGAGAACAGGTACTCGCGGCCTCGGCCCGACTTGGCGGACAGCAGATGCTCGACACGCGCGCGTGCCTCCGCCTCGCCGTCCGGGAAGTACGCCGGGTAGCGGATCACCAGCTGGGTGATCCGGCCGGAGCCGTCGAACTCGTACGTCGGGAACGCCTTCTCCCACTCGCCACCGTGCGCGTACAGCGGGGCGGGGTCCTCCGCCGTCGCGAAGTACGGGACGAGCGCCTCGTAGAGCGCCTGGAGCCGCTGGGTCTGCGACTCGTCGGGCCCTTCCGGGGCCGGTGGGGTGCGGTCCCGTCCCTGCCAGGCTGCCGCCGCCATCAGGGTGATGACGGCGAGCAGAGGGCCGTACGGAGCGAGCGCCACGACCAGTACCAGCGAGGCCACCAGGAACAGCAGCGGCCCGCGCTTGTCCTTGGGGGTCTCGGCCCACTTGCGCCGCCCGGCCGAGGCCAGCCGGCGCAGCCCGCGGGTGATCGTGATCAGCGGATGGAGGACGTCGGTGGCGCTGTCGGCCGCCGTCCGGGCCAGCTCCCGGCTCCGGGCGATCTGCGCGCTGCCTGTGCTCAGGATGCGGGGGAGGGGGCGCCGGGCCACTGCTGTCTCCTGAAGGTGCGTACGGACGGGGCGGACGGATCGGACGGCGGTACGGGCGGAGGGGCGGGCGGCGTCAGAACTTGATGCCGCCGAGGAGGCTGGCCAGGCTCTCGCCGCCCGCCTTGATGCTCGGCGCGATGGCCGTACTGGACAGGTAGAAGCCGAACAGGACCGAGACCGTGGCGTGTGACGCCTTCAGTCCGTCCTTGCGGAAGAACAGGAAGACGATGATGCCGAGCAGGACCACGCCTGAGATGGACAGGATCATTTGGGATCTCCTGGTTCGCGGGGACAGTCACCATGAGTACTTCCAGGCTCACAGCATGTATCCATACGATAAAAGGTGCAAATGGGGGAAATTCCATAGATTTCCCCCAGATGGTGGAGCGTTGGAGGGCCCGTCTGAACTGCGAATTTGCGGCGAACGGAGCTGCTGCTGATCTTTGCCTCCGTCCGGGCCGGTCATGTCCGCCCGGAGCCAGTACCCTGGCGATTCACCTGAACGGTGGCACACAGAGATGGATGGAGAGGCGGTCCGGCCGATGACTGAAGCCCCCGACCCCGAGGTCGTGGAGCTGGCGACCAGGATCTTCGATCTGGCCCGGCAGGGGCAGACCGAGGCGCTCGTCGCGTACGTCGACGCGGGCGTTCCGGCCAACCTCACCAACGACCGGGGCGACTCGCTGGTGATGCTCGCCGCCTATCACGGGCACGCCGACGCCGTCCGTGCGCTGCTGGCCCGCGGGGCCGACGCCGACCAGATCAACGACCGAGGCCAGACCCCGCTCGCGGGGGCGGCCTTCAAGGGTGAGACCGAGGTGATCCGGGCCCTGCTGGAGGCGGGCGCCGACCCGGCCGCGGGGACCCCCTCGGCCGTCGACACCGCCCGCATGTTCGGCAAGGCGGAGCTTCTGGAGTTGTTCGGAGTGGACTGAGACAACATGCCTGAGCAGCTAAGACGCAGTTTCTGACCAGGTAGATCAACGACCACGGGGGAGGCGGTACAGGGCCGCCGGAAATTTCGGTCGCGGCAGGCAGAACAGCCGAGTCATCATGACGTCGTGATTCACGGACGCGATGGCTGGGCAGGTGTTGCCGCACCGCGCGGGCCGTGATGCGGTCCGCATGGGCCACTTGACGAGAGGCAGAGGAAGATGGCTTACAGCAAGCAGGAAACGGCGGGCGCCCCGACGTGTTGTCACGCGGCCAGGTAGTGCACGTCCCCGGTTGCGTCGACGCTTGATGTGAGGCTGTTTCCCATGTTCGATCCGTTCATAGCGCCCAGCGGTACGCTGCTCGGCCTGCTGCAGCGGGGCCGCGGCGACGGCACACTGCACGCGCTCACCGCCCCGCGGGCCGAAGCGCTCGCGGCCCTCAACCACTGTGTGCTGCGCGACCCCCGCCACGACTGGCAGGTGGAGAACCGCTCCCTCTACTACGCCCGTCTCTACCTCGACCTGGGCGGCGACCTGGACGAGATCGAGGCGCACCTCTTCGACGTCGAGGACGCCTTCGACACCGAGGAGTCCCGCACCGGGCTCGCCCTGGCCGTCCTCGGCCACCTCGCCTCCTACGGCAGGCGGGACGCCCTGGAACTGCTGCGCCGGTACGCCGCGTCCGGGTCCAACTGGGCCTGGGCCCTCGACGAGCTCGCCCTGCGCGACGACGACGCGGGCCTGCGCGCCCTCGCCACGCCCGTCCTGGCCCGGTTCGCCACCGACCCCGAGGGCGAGGCCGAGCTGGCCGCCGCCGTACGGGACGCCTTCGAGCCCCGGCCCTGGCGGCTGTGGGCCGAGGACCCGCGCGAATACATCTCCACACGCGTGCGTGCCGCACAGGAGACCGGCTGTTTCGACCGCTGGCAACGGCAGATGCGACCTACCGGGCCCCGTCCGGGGTGGAGCGTGCGGGCCGTGTTCGAGTGGGCCCAGCAGGGCGTCGAGCGTGGCGCCGCACTCCATGTGCCGGCCGCCCGATGTCTCGCGGCCGTCGCGGGACCGGAAGACCGGCCGGAGATCGTGCGGGCCGCCCAGGACGGCACCGAGGGAGCCCGGTGCACCGCCCTGCGCTACCTCGCCGACAGCAACGACCCCGACGCCCTCGACCTGATCGAGCGGGCCGTGGCCACCGGCCCGTCGCCCGTGGTGGACGCCGCCGTCGACGCCTTCGAACGCATGCGCAGTGTCGCCGCCGTCGACCGCGCCCGAGGCTGGGCCCGCCGGCCCGACGCCCTCGGCGCCGCCGCCGGACGCGTGCTCGCCTGCCGGGGCGGCACCCAGGACAGCGACCAGGTCCTCGCCGCCCTGCGTGAGGCCGTACGCGGCGAGGGCTGCGACGCGCCGACCCTGTGGACGCTCGTCGACGGCGCCGGACGCCTCGGCATCGTCTGCGCGGCCCCCGTACTGCGCCACATCTACCGCGAGACCGCCTCGTCCCATCTGCGCGGCCGCTGCGCCCGCGCGCTCGCCGCCACCGACCCCTCCTTCGCCACCGGCTTCGCCGTCGAGTGCCTCTGGGACTGCGAGGAGGCCACCCGCGAGATCGCCGCACGACACGCCGAGACCGGTGACGCCCGGGTGGCGGAGCGGCTGCGCCGGCTCGCCGCCGACCCGGCCGAGGAGGCGGAGGTCCAGACGGCCGTCCGCAGCCGGATCGGCCCGGACCCGACCGCCATGTGAGCGTCCCGGGCCTTCGCGCGTCCGCCGGGTGAACAGGGGATGACCCGCGGGTCAGGTGGGTATGCACACCGTCTGACCTGCGAGGGTGCGCGGTGCAACGCTCATGGGACGTTTGTCGTTCGGAAAGATCCACTTTGACGCGGGCACGTCCGGCACGGCGACAACACCCCTATGCGTGTCGTCATCGTGACCGAATCCTTTCCCCCCGATGTGAACGGCGTGGCCCACTGCGCGCTCCAGACCGCCCGGCACCTCGTAGATCGCGGTCACCTTCCGCTCGTCGTCGCGCCGGCCACCAGCGCCGGCAGCGGGCCCGACGCCCTGGCGCCGTGCCCCGTCGTCCGTGTCCCCTCCCTCCCGCTCCCGGGCTACCCCCAGGTCCGCGTCGCCCTCCCCAGCCGGCGTGTCGCCACGGCCATCGCCGAACACCGGGCCGACCTGGTCCACCTGGCCAGCCCCTTCGTCCTCGGCGTGCGCGGCATGGCCGCCGCCGCCCGGCTCGGCATCCCCGCCGTCGCCGTCTACCAGACCGACCTCGCCGGATACGCCCGCACCTACATGGGCGCCGGCGAGGCCGCCGCCTGGCGGCGCATCCGCTCCGTCCACGCCGCCGCCGACCTCACCCTCGCCCCGTCCAGCGCCGCCCTGCGCGACCTGGAGGCACACGGCGTGCCCCGGGTCACACTGTGGCCGCGCGGCGTCGACACCGTCCGCTTCCGCCCCGCCCACCGCGACGAGTCCCTGCGCCGCGCCCTCGCCCCCAACGGCGAGGTCCTCGTCGGCTACGTCGGCCGGCTCGCCCCCGAGAAACAGGTCGAACTGCTGGCAGGCGCCTGCGCCCTGCCGGGCGTGAAAGTCGCGGTCGTGGGCGACGGGCCCAGCCGGCCACAGCTGGACGAGGCGCTGCCCGGCGCGCTCTTCCTGGGCCGCCGCACCGGGCACGACCTCGCCCGGATCTTCGCCTCGCTGGACGTCTTCGTGCACACCGGCCCCTTCGAGACGTTCTGCCAGACCGTGCAGGAGGCCATGGCCAGCGGTGTGCCCGTCGTCGCGCCCGCCGCCGGAGGCCCCCTGGACCTGGTCGCCCACGGACACACCGGGCTGCTGGTGCCACCGCGCGACCCGGCCGCCGTACGCGACGCCGTCCGGGCCCTGGCCGCCGACCCCGCCCTGCGCACCGCCTACGGCACCGCCGCGCGCGCCATGGTCGAGGACCGCACCTGGGCCGCCGTCGGCGACCGGCTCATCGGCCACTACGCCGACGTCCTGGCCGCCCGCACACCGGTGGTGGCCGCATGAAGACCGAAGGACTGCGGATCGTCCGGCTCGCGAACTTCGTCGCCCCGGCCTCCGGAGGGCTGCGCACCGCGCTGCGCGAACTGGGCAAGGGCTTCCGGGCCGCCGGCCACGAGCCGGTGCTGATCGTGCCCGGCGAGCGGCACACCGTCCAGGACACCGAACAGGGCCGCGTCATCACCCTGCCCGGCCCGCTGCTGCCCGGCACCGGCGGCTACCGCGTCCTGACCGACCGGGGGCGCGTCGCCCGCCTCCTGGAGGAGCTGGCGCCCGACCGCCTGGAGGTCTCCGACCGTACGACCCTGCGCTGGACCGGCAAGTGGGCGCGGCGCGCCCGCGTCCCCGCCGTGATGGTCTCCCACGAGACCGCCGACGGCGTGCTGCGCACCTGGGGCGTGCCCGAGGCCGCCGCCCGGCGCACCGCCGACGCACTCAACGTCCGTACGGCGAACACGTACGCGCGCGTGGTGTGCACCACCGAGTTCGCCGAGCGGGAGTTCGTCCGCATCGGCGCCCGCAACGTGGTGCGCGCCCCGCTCGGCGTCGACCTGACCGAGCGGCACCCGTCCCTGCGCGACCTCGGGCTGCGCGCCCGGTACGCCCGCCAGGACGAGGTGCTGCTGGTGACCTGCACCCGGCTGTCCGTGGAGAAGCGGCCCGGCACAGCGATGGACACCCTGGAGGCGCTGCGGGCGCGCGGCATGCGGGCGGTGCTGGTCGTGGCCGGGGACGGGCCGCTGCGCCCGCGCCTGGAACAGCGGGCCCGTGACCGCGCCCTGCCGGTCACCTTCCTGGGGCACCTCGCCGACCGGGGCGCGCTGGGCGCGCTGCAGGCGGCCGCCGACCTCTGCCTGGCCCCCGGGCCCGCGGAGACCTTCGGGCTCGCCGCGCTGGAGGCGATGGCCTGCGGCACGCCCGTCGTGGTGAGCGCCTCCTCCGCGCTGCCCGAGGTGATCGGGTCGGCGGGAGCCACCGCGGCCGACCGGGGGGACGCCTTCGCGGACGCCGTGGAGGCACTCCTGGCCGCCCCCGAGGGCGAGCGGCGGGCGGCGGCACGCGCGCGTGCGGAGTGCTTCGGTTGGGGGACGGCCGTCGCCGCCTTCCTGGCGGCACACGACGCGACGATACCGACCCGTCCCGTCGTGTCCGGGAGCCGCGGATGACCGTGGTGCGCCCCGTCCGCTTCGTGGCGCTCGGGGACTCGTTGACCGAAGGCGTGGGCGATCCCGTCGGCGACGGGTGGCGCGGCTGGGCCGCGCTGCTCGCCGGCGGGCTCGGCCCGGCCGTGGACTTCACCAACCTCGCCGTCAGCGGGGCGCAGACCCGGGAGGTGCTGGAACGGCAGCTTCCGGTCGCGCTGGAGCTGCGGCCGGACGTCGTGTCGGTTCTGATCGGCGTCAACGACACCCTGCGCCACACCTTCGACATCCATGCCGTGGCCGCCCGGCTGGACCAGGTGTACGCGGCCTGCGCCCGGCGGGACGCGGTCCTGCTCACGGCGTGCCTGCCTGACCCCGGCGCCATGCTCGGGCTGCCGGGGGCGCTGGCCCGGCCGTTGGCGCGACGGCAGCGGGCGGTCAACACCGTCGTACACGCGCTGTCCTCGCGGTACGGGGCCGTTCATCTGCATGCCGCGGAGGGGGCCTGGCTGACGGATCGCGCCATGTGGAGCGCGGATCGGCTCCATCCGGGGGAGCGGGGGCACCGGCAGCTGGCGTTGCGCTTCCACACGGTGCTTTCGGACGTGGGCCTCGCGACGGGTGCGGCTCCCTCGGCTGAGCCGGAGTTTCCTGTGCCGACCAGGGCGGAGAGCTTGCGGTGGCTGGCGACGGAGGGTACGGGGTGGGTGTTGCGGCGGTGTACTGATCTGCTGCCGCAGCTGGTCTCCCTGGCCGCGGACGAGATGCGTCATCGGGCGCGTGGGACCAGTGCGCGGTTGGATGTGCGGGCGGCTGCGGCGGTGTCGGCGGCGCTGGGGGCTCTACCCGGGTGCCGTGACGGGTCGTTGGGCGGGTGCGGCGCCGTGGGGGCTGGTCGCGCCCACGCGGCGGCAGCCGCACATCGAATACCGCCCCGCGCCCCCGTATAGCCGCCGTATGGCCAAGAAGCGGACCGGTGTACCCGGTACCGCCTGGGCCGCTGCCGGGAGGTCGGTCGGGTGGACCACGGCGATCACCGGGTAGCCGCCGGTGGTCGGGTGGTCTGCGAGGAAGACGACCGGGCGGCCGTCCGGGGGGACCTGGACGGCGCCCAGGACCATGCCCTCGCTGGGGAGTTCGCCGGTGCGGGCGCGTGCCAGGGCTGGGCCCTCCGTGCGCAGGCCGATGCGGTTGCTCGCCGGGGAGACGCGGTACGCGCGTGTGGTGAAGGTGTGGAGGGCCTCCGGGGTGAACCAGTCGTCGCGTGGGCCGAGGGTGACTCGCAGGGTCAGTTCGGTCGGGGGGGCGGGCTGGGGGGCCACGTCCACGCGCGCGTCGGGCGTGGCGGCGGGGCCCAGGGGCAGGACCGTGCCGTCGGCGAGGGGGGCCGGGCCGAGGCCCGACAGGAGGTCCGTGGAGCGGCTGCCGAGGATCGGTTCTACGGCGACGCCTCCGCTGACGGCGACGTAGGAGCGCAGACCGGAGACGGCTCGTCCGACGTCCAGCACCGCCCCGGCGGGGACCCGGACGGGGGCGCCCCACGCGGCCGGCCGCCCGTCCACCGTGACCGGGCAGGGGGCGCCGCCGACCGCGGCCGTGACGGCGGATCGCGGCCGCAGGGCGCAGCCGTCGAGGGTGGTCTCCAGGACGGCCGCCCCGGGCGGGTTGCCGACCAGCCGGTTGACCAGCGCGGCGGCCGGTGCGTCCAGGGCGCCGGAGCGTGGCACGCCGAGGTGGGCGTACCCGGCCCGGCCCCGGTCCTGGACCGTGGTGAGGGCTCCCGCGCGGACGACCGCGAGGGCACGGTCGCTCATACGGCGGCCCCCGGGGGCTCGGGCACGAACCGCACGCGTGTGCCCGGCGCCAGCAGCGCGGCCGGCACGCGCGCGTGGTCCCACAGCACCGCGTCCGTGGTGCCGATGAGCTGCCAGCCGCCGGGGGAGGAGCGCGGATAGACGCCCGTGTACGGGCCCGCGAGCGCCACCGAGCCCGCGGGGACGGCGGTGCGCGGGGTCGCCCGGCGCGGCACGTCGTAGCGCGGAGGGAGACCTGTGAGGTAGCCGAAGCCGGGCGCGAAGCCGCAGAAGGCGACGCGGAACTCGGTCGCCGTGTGCAGCCGGGCGACCTCGTGGGGCGCGACATCCCAGTGGGCGGCGACCTCGGCCAGGTCGGGACCGTCGTAGCGCACCGGAATCTCCACGACGTCCGGGGCCGACGCGGGCGCGGGCGGCACCTCGGCGGTGGTCAGTTCGGCCGCCACTCCGGCCGGGTCGGCCAGGCCGTCCAGGAGGACCGTACGGGCCGCCGGGACGATCTCACGCACCGTCAGCAGGCCGGCCGCCCGGCGGCGCAGCAGTTCCGCGTGGAGGGCCTGCGCGGCCGGGCCCGAGGCGACCTCGACGAGCAGGGCGTCCGTGCCGACCGGCAGCACGCGGACGCTCATGCGAACGCCTCCACCCGCACGCCCGACTCCTCCAGCCGTCGCCGGACCCGCCGGGCCAGCTCCACCGCGCCGGGCGTGTCACCGTGCAGGCACAGGGACCGCGCGCTGACCTCGATCGGCGTCCCCGTGTGCGCGGTGACCAGGCCGAGGCGGGCCAGGCTCACCGACCGCTCCACGACCGCCGCCGGATCGTCGACCACAGCGCCCTCCTCACCGCGCGGCACGAGCGTGCCCCGAGCGGTGTAGGCGCGGTCCGCGAACGCCTCGGGGACGGCGGCCAGCCCCGCCTTCCCGGCCAGCTCCAACAGCCGGGAGCCGGGCAGCCCGAGCACCGGCAGCGCCCGATCGGCGAGGAGCACGCCGTCGACGACCGCGCCCGCCTGCTCCTCGTCGTGCACGACCCGGTTGTAGAGCGCGCCGTGCGGTTTGACGTACGCCACGCGCGCGCCCGCCGCCCGGGCGAACACCTCCAGGGCGCCGATCTGGTACGCCACCTCGGCGGCCAGTTCGGCGGGCGGCACGTCCATGGCGCGCCGCCCGAAGCCCGCGAGGTCCCGGTAGGAGACCTGCGCGCCGATCGTCACGCCCCGCTCGGCCGCCAGCTCGCACACCCGCCGCATGGTGGCCGCGTCCCCGGCGTGGAAGCCACAGGCCACGTTGGCGCTGGTGACGACGGACAGCAGCTGCTCGTCGTCGGTCAGCCGCCAGCGGCCGAAGCCCTCGCCGAGGTCGGCGTTCAGATCGATCGCGGTCATGGATCCTTCCGGTTTCTCTGATCGGTTCTCTGGTCAGAGAACGCGGTACTGCTCGTCGCGGGCGTCGGTGAGGAACATCTGTCCCGGGGCGTGGGTGAGGACGAACGGCGGGCGCGAGGCCATCACCGCGGCCTGCGGGGTCACCCCGCACGCCCAGAACACCGGGATGTCGTCCCGCTCGGCGGCCACCGGGTCGCCGAAGTCGGGCCGGCCGAGGTCGCCGATGCCGAGCGTCGAGGGGTCGCCGCAGTGCACGGGGCTGCCGTGCACCGCCGGGAGCAGACTGCTCTCCCGGATCGCTGCCGCCAGGTGCTCCGGCGGCACCGGGCGCATCGACACCACCATGGGGCCGCGCAACCGCCCGGCGGGACGGCACCGACGGTTCGTCACATACATCGGGACGTTGCGGCCCTGCTCGACATGGCGGACGGGGACACCCGCCGACGTCAGCGCCCACTCGAAGGTGAAGCTGCAGCCGATCAGGAACGTCACCAGATCGTCGCGCCAGTACGCGCGCACGTCCGTCGGCTCGTCCACCAGGGCACCGTCCCGCCACACCCGGTAGCGCGGCAGATCGGTGCGCAGGTCGGCGCCCTCGGCGAGGACGGTCCGGAAGGAGCCGGCGTCCGTCACGTCGAGCACCGGACAGGGCTTGGGGTTGCGCTGGCAGAACAGCAGCATGTCGTACGCCCAGTCGGCGGGCACCGCGACCAGGTTGACCTGGGTGTGGCCCGCCGCGACCCCGGCCGTGGGGCCCGTCAGGCCGTCCCGGAAGTGGGCCCGGGCGGTTTTCGGGCTCCACGCGTGCGCGTGCGCGTCGACCAAGGTGACGAGGCGGTCGTCCGTACGGTTCACACCAGCTCCTTCCCGCGCGTCTCGGGCAGGCCGAGCAGCGCCAGGGCGGCGATGCCGTAGCCGATCGCGCCGAAGACCAGCGCGCCGCCCACACCCCAGCTGTCCGCCAGGAAGCCGACCGTGGTCGGGAAGACGGCGCCGACGGCGCGCCCGGTGTTGTACGTGAAGCCCTGCCCGGTGCCGCGCACGGCCGTCGGGTACAGCTCGCTCAGGAAGGACCCGAAGCCGCTGAAGATCGCCGACATGCAGAAGCCGAGCGGGAAACCGAGCACCAGCAGCAGGGTGTCGGCCCCGCTCGGGATGTTCGCGTACGCCACGATGCACAGCGCGGACAGCAGGGCGAACAGCCAGATGTTGCGGCGGCGGCCCAGCCGGTCGGTGAGGTGGCCGCCGGTCAGATAGCCGAGGAAGGCGCCCGAGATCAGGAAGGTGAGATAGCCGCCCGTGCCGACCACGGACAGCCCTCGCTCGTTCTTCAGATACGTCGGCACCCAGGTCGCCAGCGTGTAGTAGCCGCCCTGGACACCGGTGGAGAGCAGCACGGCGAAGAGGGTCGTGCGCAGCAGCGGGCCCTGGAAGATCGCCGGGAACGAGCCCTTCACAACGCTCCGCTCCCGGGCGGCGGCAGCCTCCGGGGCGTCCTGCACCCGGCGCCGCATCCACACCACCAGCAGCGCGGGCAGCGCGCCGGTCCAGAACATCACGCGCCAGGCCACGTCGTCGCCGAAGAACGAGAAGACCAGCGTGTACACGATCACCGCGAGCCCCCAGCCCACGGCCCACGAACTCTGGATCGCGCCGAGCGTGCGTCCCCGGTGCCTGGCGCTCGCGTACTCGGCGACCAGGATCGCGCCGACCGCCCACTCGCCGCCGAAACCGAGGCCCTGCAGGGCCCGGAAGACCAGCAGCGTCTCGTAGTTCGGCGCGAAGCCGCAGGCGACGGTGAACACCGCGTACGTGATCACCGTGATCATCAGCGCCCTGACCCGGCCGACCCGGTCGGCCAGCACGCCCGCGAGGGCGCCGCCGATCGCCGACACCACCAGGGTGACGGTGGTGAACAGGCCGGTCTGACCGCTGTCCAGCCCGAAGTACGCCGCCAGCGCGACCATGCTCAGCGGCAGCGTGAAGTAGTCGTAGGAGTCCAGGGCATAGCCGCCGAACGCGCCGGCGAAGGCGCGCCGGCCGCGCGGGCCGAGGGCGCGCAGCCAGCCGAACGCGCCGTCGTCGACGGCGCGCGTGTCTGTCGGGGGAGGTGTTGTCAGGGACGGGGGCGGAGGGGTCGTGCTCATGGAGGCACCTCGCAAGGGATGACGGAGGGTGCGTTGACTGAGCCGTGCCGTGCGAAAACCGCGGCGCCGCGGTGGGGACGGGGCGGTGCCGTGTCCAGCAA
The DNA here is from genome assembly GCF_044391385.1 of Streptomyces sp. NPDC018693. Taxonomy (NCBI): domain Bacteria; kingdom Bacillati; phylum Actinomycetota; class Actinomycetes; order Kitasatosporales; family Streptomycetaceae; genus Streptomyces; species Streptomyces sp. NPDC018693. The sequence goes on from NZ_JBIRZZ010000006.1 coordinate 417,770, forward strand.
GGTAGAGGATCGTTGAACGATCCTTCAATACCCCCGTTGTCTCGTCCTGGTGTCTGCGATTGAATTCCGGGCATGGCAGAGCAGCTGGCGGGACTGGCCGACGACCGTGCCCTCCTGGGGCGCACCAGCACGGCCGAGCGGGTCGCCGACATCCTCAGGAGCCGTATCGCCGAGGGGTTCTTCCCGCCCGGCACCCGGCTCTCCGAGGACAGCATCGGCGGCGCCCTGGGGGTGTCCCGCAACACCCTGCGGGAGGCGTTCCGGCTGCTCACCCACGAGCGCCTGCTCGTCCACGAGCTGAACCGCGGCGTCTTCGTGCGGGTCCTCAGCGTGGAGGACGTCGAGGACATCTACCGCACGCGCGCGTTGGTGGAGCGCGCCGTCGTACGGGGTCTGGGCGAGCCTCCGTACGCGCTCGACGCCCTCGCCGCGGCGGTCGCGCAGGGGCGGCGCGCGATAGCCGAAGGCGACTGGAACGCGCTGGGCACGGCCAACATCCACTTCCACCGGGAGCTGGTCGCCCTGGCTGGCAGCGAACGCACGGACGAACTCATGCGCAGTGTCTTCGCCGAGCTGCGCCTCGCGTTCCACGTCGTGGGCGACCCACGCCGGCTGCACGAGCCCTACCTCGCGCGTAATCAGGAGATCCTGCGGGCGCTGGAGGCGGGGGACCGGGACGGGGCGGAGAAACTGCTCGCGGTGTATTTCGGGGACTCGCTGGAGCGGATCGTGGAGGTGTACCGGCGGCGCGTCGGTGAGGACGGCTGAGCGGTCCGTCCTACCGGTGTGACCACCATGACGCCGGAGCACGCCTGCGTCGTTTGGGTCGATGTCAGACCCAGCACCTACTCTGTGCATCGTGACTTCGCCTGCCTCGACGGACCGTGTTCCGCCCCAGCTCAGCGCGGGGCCGCGCCCCGCACCGGGCCCGGCCGCCGACGAAGGGCTCGCGCGGCGCCTCCGCGCGCTCGCCTGCACCGCGCCGATCCACGACCTGGACGCGCGCAAGGCCAACCTGGCCGGTGAGTACTCGGTGTACGGCATGGCGGAGATCGCCCTCGCCGCGATCGACCTCGTCACCCTGAACATGGACTTCGACACCGGTGCCGACCACGACCAGATCGTCGCCCGGCTGCTCCCCCGCATCGGAGCCCAGGCCCCGCAGCGCCCCGTCGCCGAGCACGAGCGCGTGGCCCGCTGGGTCCTGGAGAACCTGATCAATGTCGGCAGCGTCGACCGCGGCTTCCGCGCGGTGTACGGCACCTTCGCCCCGGACGGCAGCTATGTGCGCCGTGACTACGACTTCAAGCTGATCGAGGAGGTCCCCGGCTACGGCGGCGCGGTGTACCTCCGCACCACGGACGAGGCCGTCAACGTGCTCGTCGGCGCCCTCGACACCGATGTCACCAGCGCGCAGATCGCCGCCGAGGTCAAACTGGAGGTGCTCATCCGGCGCGGCCGCCTCGCCGACGCCCAACTCGCCGCCGAACAGGCCCGCTACCGCACCGTGCAGTACTCCGAGACCCTGCGCCGCGCCCTGGACGCCACCCGGCGCAACGTCCGCGCGGTCGACTGGCTCAGCGCCGTGCCCGACATGATCGCCGAGGCCCTCGACCACGTGGCCGACCGCTACCGCCACGAGAACGCCATCCTCACCAACATCCGCAAGGCCCGCGACGAATCCGAGGACCCCGAGCACAAGCGGCGGGCCGCCGAGCTGGTCGACATCGTCAAGGACTGCATCCGGCGCCACACCCAGCTGCAGTCCCGCCTGCTGGAGGCGGGCCCGCTCTTCCGCGCCGAACAGGACCGGCAGGCGTTCGCCACCCCCATGACCTCGTCGGGCATAGACCTCTACGGGCATCTCGTGGCCCCCGTCCTGCCGCTGCCCCTGGAGGAGGCCGTCCGCGTCACCGACGCGTTCTTCGCGCGCGGCACCGGGCTGCGCACACCGGTGTCCGTGCGGGTGGGCGACCTCGTCGACATCCTGCTCACCCCGCCGCTGGAGCGGGAGCACCTGGGCGCCGAGATGCCCGAGCCGGACCTCATCGCCACCCCCGACGACAGCCGGTTCAGCGACGAGCAACTGGCCGCCGCCATGGAACTGCTGGACCTGCCCGCGGACGCCCCGCGCAGACTGTCGGGGCTGCTCGCCGAGGCGCGCCGACAGGACCCCGAGCTGCCCTACCTGGTCGCCCTGCTGGCGGTGCACGCGGCCAGCCCGGCGGTCGGCACCGCCTACCGGCAGGGCGAGGAGAAGCTGCTGTTCGCGGTCGACGACGGCACCGAGCTGACGGACCCCGAGTTCGGCGGCGCCGACCTGATCGTCGGCACCGCCCTGCTGGACGCCGTCGGCATGGCGGCGGACCGGACGGAAGCAGCATGAGTGAGCACCAGCGAAGCAAGGAGCCGACACCGTGACCGAGCACGTCGAGTGGAGTGAGCCGGAGACCGCCGCCGCGCCGGTGAGCACCGCCGTCACCCCCGCCGACGCCGCCGACGCGGCCCGGCTCGTCGCCTTCGGACTCCAGCCCAAGCTGCAGCCCGCGCGCGACCAGGAGTACACCGAGCTGCTGCGCCGCTACCGGGAGGACCCGCCGTTCGCCCGGCTCGCCGACGCCGTGGCCGCCGGGCTCGGGCTCGTCGTGCTGGAGGTGTCCCCGCGGGCGGGGATGGCCGTCACCGCCGCCGAGGACTCGGTGTTCGCCGTCCGCATGGGCGACTACGCGCGTCGCACCTCCGCGGACGGCGGCGACCGGTTCCTGCACGGGCTCGCCCATCTCGCCGTCGCCGCCCTGGCGTTCCCGCGCCCCGAGGACCTCGCCGACGACGGGTACATCGGGCGGGTCAGCGTCAACGGCGTCGACGCCTTCGTCCGGCAGGCATGCCGCCGGCTGGAGGCACGGGCCGAGGAACAGGGCGAGAACACCGACCCGGCCAGCGGTGCGCCCGGCCTGGAGACCGCCTGGCGGATCTGGGCCAGACGCAGCGCCACCGGGGCCACCAAGGACGCCCGCCGCCTCGCCGGCTCCACCACCGGCATCGTCGGCAAGGCCGTCGCCTTCCTCACCGACTCCGGCTTCCTCCAGCGCACCGGCGACGACAACGGCGGCACGTACCGCACGACCGCCCGCTACCAGCTCCAGGTCCGCGACATGGCCGGCAGCGCCGCCATGGCCGAGCTGCTGGAACTGGGCGTCGTCCCGGTGACCGACGGCACGCCGACCCTGCTGCCCGCCGAGGACACCGACGACCTGGAGCTGGTGGCCGAGGCCGGGCTGCCGTTCCACTCCTGACGCCGCGACACCCCGACGCACCAACGCCTCGACGTCCTGAAGTCCCGAACCACCGCACCCTTCCGAAGACTTACGAGAGTCCGCCATGTACGAGCTGTCCCGGGTCCGCCTCTACTCCATCGGGCCCGCCGGTGCGCGCTACGCCGACACCGTGCTTGACCTGCGAGGCGTCGGCGACGTCGTGCCCGAACCCGCCCCCGCGCAGGCGGAGTTCTTCGAGGACGAGCCGGTCGGCCCACCGCGCCGGCCCGCGCCCGCCGGGGTGCTCTTCCTGGAGAACGGCGGCGGCAAGTCCGTCCTGCTCAAGCTGATCTTCTCGGTGATGCTCCCCGGCCACCGCAACACCCTCGGGGGCGCCAGCTCCGGCGTGCTGCGCAAGTTCCTGCTCGCCGACGACTGCGGGCACGTCGCCCTGGAATGGCAGCATGTGCAGACCGGCGAGTGCGTCGTCGTCGGCAAGGTCAGCGAGTGGCGCGGGCGGCAGGTGTCCAACGACCCGCGCAAGTTCGCCGAAGCCTGGTACTCCTTCCGGCCCGGGCCCGGCCTCACCCTGGACAACCTGCCCGTCGCCGAGTCCACCGCCGTCCGCCCGCCCGTCGAGGGCGCCTCCGGGGCACAGGGGCGCCGGCGCACCATGAAGGGCTTCCGGGACGCGCTCACCGAGGCGGGCAAGGCGTATCCGCACCTGGAGGTGCACTGGGAGGAGACCCACGAGCGCTGGACCGAGCACCTCGGCGACCTCGGCCTCGACCCCGAACTCTTCCGCTACCAGCGGGAGATGAACGCCGACGAGGGCGAGGCGGCCGGCCTCTTCGCGGTCAAGAAGGACTCCGACTTCACCGACCTGCTGCTGCGCGCGGTCACCGACACCCGCGACACCGATGGGCTCGCCGACCTGGTCAGCGGCTTCGGCAACAAGCTGGGCCGACGCTCCGAACTGATCGCCGAGCGGGACTTCACCGCCGGGTCGGTCGACCTCCTCGGACGGATCGTCGAGGCCGCCGGGACACGCTCACGCGCGCGTGACATCCACGTCGGCGCCGAGCGCCGCACGCGCACCCTGGCCCGCCGGCTGTCCGCGCGGGCCGTACGCGAGCGAGCCCGGGCCGCCGACCTGGCCCAGCGGGTCACCGCCGCCGCGTACGCCGTGACGCACTCCGAGGGCGCCCGCGAGCGCAGCGCGCTGATCGCCGCCGAACTCGCCTACCGGCACGCCTCCTTGGCGCTCGCCGCCGCCGAGAAGACGACCGCCGCACAGAAACGGGAACTCGCCGACGCGCGCACCCTGCACTCCGCCTGGCAGGCCGCCGAGGCCGTGCTGCGCCACCGGGCCGCCGCCGACCGCGTCGCGCGCGTGTCCGCCGCGATCCAGGAGGCCGAACGGGACGCCGCCCCGGCCCTCGCCGCCCGCGCCAAGGCCGCCATCGACCTCGTCCGCGCCCTGCACGCGGCCGCCGAGAGCGCCGAGCACCTCGCCAACGAGGAGGAGGAGCGCTCCGCCGCCCTCCAGGAGGCCGGCGAGACCGCCCACCGCGACTCCACCGCCGCCGCCACCGAGGCGCAGCGCGCCCGCAGCGAGATCGGGCATCTGCGACAGCGGCTCACCGAGGTCGAGCAGGAGACCGCCGAAGCCGTCCGCGCGGGCTGGCTCGACGACAGCGCCCCCGACGCCGACCCGGCGCGCGCCGCCCTCGCCGCCAGCGACGCCGAGAAGACCGCAGTCGCCGCCTGGGACACCGCCCGCGAGACCTCCCGCCGGGCCACCGAGCACGCTCGCGAGGCCGCCTCCGCCGAGTCCCGCGCCGAGCTGACCGCCGCCCGCGCGTCCGACGCGGCCACGGCCGCCCAGCGGTCGTACGAGGCCGAGCGCCGCATCGCCGAGACGCTCGCCTCGGAACCGCGGCTGGCGGAGCTGCTCAGCCTGCCGGGCGCGCCGGACGGTGGACGGGCCGGTGTGCCCGGCCCCCGGAGCGGGGCGAGTGACGGGGCTGCGGGCCCGCGGGGCCGGTCCGCGGGTCCGCGGGGCGGGACGGAGCCCACCGACGGTGCGTCGCCCGGCCCGCACGCGGGCGCGTCCCCGCGTGTCCCCACCGGCGGATCCGACACCGCGAGCCTCCTCGCCGACGGCCCTCTCATCCCCGAGGAGCTCGACCGCTGCGCCGACGAACTGCGCGAACTCCTCGACGACGCCGTCTCCTCCGCCGAACGCCAGCTCTTCGAGCTGCGCACCGCCGCCGCCGACGACTCCCGGATCCTCGGCGCGCTCGGCGACGGCGGACTGCTGCCGCCCGGACCCGATGTGCTGGCCACCGTCGAGTTCCTCGGCGAGCACGGCATCCCCGCCCTGCCCGGCTGGCGCTACCTCGCCCAGGCCGTCGACCCCGCCGACCACGCGCGGGTGCTCGCCGCCCGCCCCGAACTGGTCGACGGTGTGATCATCACCGACCCGGACTCGCACACCCGCGCGCGGGACGCGCTCAGCGACGCGGCCCTGCTGCCACGCTCGGCCGTCGCCGTCGGTACGGCGGCCGCCCTGCTCGCCCCGACCCCGGCGCCGACGTCGGACGACGGCGCCGTGTTCCTCGTACCGCCGAACCCGGCCATGCACGACGAGCACGCCGCCGACGAGGAGCGGCAGGCGCTGCGCGCGCGGGCGACCGAGCGGGACGAGGAGATCCGCCGGCTCGCCGCCCGCCTCGGCAAGGACCGGGAGCTGGCCGCGCGGCTCGCCTCCTGGCGCACGAGCTGCCCGGCCGGCCGGCTGGCGGAGCTGGCGCGGGCCGCCGAGGACACGCGCGCCTTCGCCGAGGAGGCCGAGGCCGAGCTGGCGGAGGCGCGCACCGTGCGGGCGGAGGCCGAGGAGGCCGCCGCCGAGGCCGCCCAGGTCCGCGACGAGCGCCAGGAGGCCGCGCAGCGGGCCCGGCGCGCCGCCGACGCCCTCGCCGGGCTCGCCTTCCGACTGCGCGAGCGCGCCGGCTGGCAGGTCAAGCTCCGTGAACTCGCCGACGAGGCCACCGAGTCCGAGGCCCGTGCCCAGACCTGTCTGGAGCGGGCCCGCGCCGCCGACGAGGACCGCCGTGCCGCCCAGCGCGCCGCCGACGACGCCCGCCGCACCGCGCGTGCGCTGCGCGCCGAGCGCGCCGAGATCGCCGGCGCCCCTGACGACGTACCGGACGGCGACGGCGACGACACGCCGGGTTCGTCCCTGCCCGCGCTGCGTGAGGCGTACCGGGCCGCCTCCCAGGTGTACGAGAAGGTCGGCGTCGGCGCCGACCTGCGCGCCGAGCAGGCCCGCGCGGAGAGCGACGAGAGCGCGGCCCGCGCGGAGCTGGACCGGCTCAGCAACAAGGTGCGCACGCGCGCGGAGCAACTGCTCCAGTCGCCCGACGGGTCCGACGGGCCGTCCCGGCAGGCGGCCGCCGCGCGCGCCGAGGAGCTGGTGCAGCTCCTGGAGACCCGGATGTCCACCGCGAGCGAGCAGCTCGGCCGACTGCGTGGCGAGGCCGAGCGGCACGCGCCCGAGGACGGCGAGGCGCACACCGAACTGCCCGAGGACCAGGAACCGCGCGACGCCGAGCACGCCCAGGCCCTGCTGCGCACCGCCACCACCGAACTCGCCTCCCGCACCGAGGCGTTGGCCCAGGCCCGCGACGCGCACGCCGAACTGCTGGACACCCACCGCGCCGCCGAGGACGCGGCCGGCGGCTTCGACGAGATCGCCGCGATGCTGCGCGACCTGCTGCGCGAGCACACGCCCGAGGAGGACCAGGAGGAGCCGGAGCCCTACCCCGGCAGCCTGGAGGAGGCCCGGCAGTCGGCCGCCGAGGCCCGCCGCTCGCTGCGCGGCTGCGCCGCCGACCTGTCCGCCGCCGAGGCCGCCGTACGCGAGGCGAGCGACGTCCTCGTACGGCACGCCAACTCCACGCGCTACGAGCAGGTCCGCACCCCCGCCCGCCAGCAGATCCGGGAGCTGCCCGCCTCCGCCCTGCCGGAGCACGCCCAGAAGTGGGCGGACGCCTTCGCGCCCCGACTGCGGGTCCTCACCGACGAGTTGGCGCAGCTGGAGCGCAACCGCGACTCGATCGTGGACCGGCTGCGCGGCCTCGTGGAGTCGGCGCTGGCCACGCTCAGGTCCGCCCAGCGGCTCTCCCGGCTCCCGGAAGGGCTCGGCGAGTGGTCCGGGCAGGAGTTCCTGCGCATCCGCTTCGAGGAGCCCGACCAGGCCACCCTCACCGAGCGGCTCGGCGAGGTGATCGACGACGCCACACGCGCGGCGGTGAAGAAGAACTCCGACCTGCGTCGGGACGGCATGTCCCTGCTGCTGCGGGGCGTCGCCGCCGCGCTCCAGCCCAAGGGCGTCGCCGTGGAGATCCTCAAGCCTGACGCCGTGCTGCGCGCCGAACGCGTCCCCGTCGGGCAGATGGGCGACGTCTTCTCCGGCGGCCAGCTGCTCACCGCCGCCATCGCCCTGTACTGCACGATGGCCGCGCTGCGCTCCAACGACCGGGGCCGCGACAAGCACCGCCACGCGGGCACGCTCTTCCTCGACAACCCCATCGGACGCGCCAACGCGACCTACCTGCTGGAGCTCCAGCGGGCCGTGTCGGACGCGCTGGGCGTCCAGCTCCTGTACACCACCGGCCTGTTCGACACCACCGCGCTGGCGGAGTTCCCGCTGGTCATCCGGCTGCGCAACGACGCCGACCTCAGGGCGGGCCTGAAGTACATCCGCGTGGAGGAACACCTGCGGCCGGGGCTGCCGCAGCAGACCCCGGCCGGAGAGGCCGTGCACAGCGAGATCACGGCGACGCGGATGTTCAAACGGCCCGCCCCGCAGGAGGCGTGACCCCGATCAGTCGAACCAGCCCTGCGGCGAGGGGTTGGTGTTGCGCCAGATGTGCTTGGTCTCGCGGTACTCCGCGAGACCGGCCGGCCCCAGCTCACGCCCGGTGCCGGACTGCTTGACGCCGCCCCATTCCGCCTGCGGCACGTAGGGGTGGTAGTCGTTGATCCACACCGTGCCGAGCCGCAGCCGGGACGCCACCCGGTGCGCCTTCGCCTCGTCGCGGGTGAACACCGCGCCCGCGAGACCGTAGATGCTGTCGTTGGCGAGCCGCACCGCGTGGTCCTCGTCGGTGAACCGCTCCACGGTCAGCACCGGTCCGAAGGACTCCTCCCGGACGACCGACATGCCGCTGGTGCACTCGTCCAGGACGGTCGGCAGGTAGTAGAAGCCCCGCGCGTACGCGTCGCCGTCGGGTCGCGCCCCGCCGCAGCGCAGCACCGCGCCCTCCTCGACGCCCCCGGCGACGTACGCCTCGACCTTGTCGCGGTGCGCCGCCGAGATCAGCGGGCCGGTCTGCGCCCGCTCGTCGAAGGGCCCGCCCAGCCGGATCCGCTCCGCGCGGCGCACCACCTCGTCGACGAACCGGTCGTGCAGGGAGTCCTCGACCAGCAGCCGCGCACCCGCCGAGCAGACCTGCCCGGAGTGCAGGAACACGGCGGTCAGTGCCATGTCGACGGCCGTGTCGAAGTCGGCGTCGGCGAACACCACGTTGGGGTTCTTGCCGCCGAGTTCGAGCGCGACCTTCTTCACCGTGCCGGCCGCGGCGGCCATCAGGCGGCGGCCGGTCTGCAGCCCGCCCGTGAAGGACACCAGGTCGACGTCCGGGTGGTCACCGAGTGGCGCGCCCGCCTCCGGGCCGGCTCCCAGCACCAGGTTGGCGACGCCCGCCGGCAGCCCGGCCTCCTCCAGCAGCCGCATCAGATGGATCGCGGTGTGCGGGGTCAGCTCGCTCGGCTTCAGCACGAACGTGTTGCCCGCGCCCAGCGCCGGCGCCACCTTCCACGCCGTCTGCAGCAGTGGGTAGTTCCACGGCGTGATCAGCCCGCAGACCCCGACCGGCTCGTACACCACCCGGCTGTCGGCGTTCGCCACGCCGGTGTCGATGACCCGGCCCGTCTCGGTGGCCACCAGCCGCCCGAAGTAGCGGAAGCAGGCGATCACGTCGTGGACGTCGTACTCGCTCTCCACCAGGCGCTTGCCGGTGTCGAGCGACTCGGCGCGGGCCAGCGCGGCGCGGTCGCGGTCCATCAGGTCGGCGACCCGCAGCAGCAGGTCGCCGCGCTCGACGGCGGAGGTGTGCGGCCAGGGGCCGTGGTCGAACGCCTGCCGGGCGGCGGCGATGGCCTCGGCGGTGTCCTTGCCGCCCGCCTCGTCGACGACGGCGACCAGACTGCCGTCGGCGGGACAGCGGATCTCCCGGGTCCGCCCGTCGCGCGGGGCGGTCCAGGTACCGCCGATGAACAGGTCCGGCATTGCCGTTCCTTCCTGTGGTTCGTGCGTGATGCTGCTGGGGCCGGTTACGGCAGCCAGGACTTGACGACGTCCGGGTGGGCCTCCACCCACTTCTTCGCCGCCTCGCTCGCGGACAGCTTGTCCTGGGTGATCATCTTGGCGACCTCGTTCTGGTCGTCGGCCGTCCACTTGAAGTTCTTGAGGAACTGGGCCGCCTTGCCGCCGTCCTTGGCGAAGTCGGCGTTGAGCCACTTCTGCAGCGGGGTGTTGGGGTAGGCGCAGGCGACCTTCTTCGGGTCGGCGTCGCAGCCCTCCTTGTACTCGGGCAGCTTCACCTCCACCAGCTCCACCTGGGCGTTCAGCCACTGCGGGGTCCACCAGTAGGTGAGGAAGGGCTTCTTGGCCTTGTAGTTCTGCTGGATCTGGGTGATCTGGGCGGCCTCGGAGCCGGCGTAGACCGTCTTCAGGTCCAGGTCCAGGTTCTTGATGATGGCGTCGTCGAACGTGACGTAGTCCGGCGAGCCCTCCAGCAGCTGGCCCTTGCCGCCGCTCTCGGAGGTCTTCAGCTGGTCCGCGTACTTGTTGAGGCTCTTGTAGTCGGTGACGTCCGGGTTGGCGTCCGCCCAGTACTTGGGCACGAACCAGCCGATGTGACCGGTGACGCCGAGGTCACCGCCCGGGACGACGGTCTTCTGCTTCTCGACGTACTGCTGCTCCTGCTCGGGGTGGCCCCAGTCCTCCAGGATGGCGTCGATCGTGCCCTTGCCGAGCGCGTCCCAGGCGATGACCTCGCCCATCTGCTTGGTGGCGACCTTGTAGCCGAGCTCCGTCTCCAGGACGTACTTGGCGACGGCCGCGTTGGCCTCGGCACCCACCCAGGACGGGACGGTGAGGGTGACGGTGTCGGTGCTGCCGGCGCTGGTCGACTTGCCGGTGTCGGCGGCGCCGCAGCCGGCGACGGTCGTGAGCGTCAGCCCGGCGACGAGGGCGAGGACGCGGCGCTGTCTGATGTGCATGTGATTCTTCCTCAACTTTCCGGAACAAAAAATGGGGGGGGACGGAGTTCAGCGGTCCGTGCCGCGCGACGCGGCGGGCTGGGTGACCCGGTCCAGGACCAGGCCGAGGCAGACGATCGCGGCGCCCGCGACCAGGCCGACGCCCAGGTCACCGCGGGACAGGCCGTACACGACGTCGTAGCCGAGCGCACCGCCGCCGACGAGGCCGCCGACGATGACGACCGCGAGGACCAGCACCACGCCCTGGTTGACGGCGAGCAGCAGCGCGGGCCGGGCCAGTGGCAGCTGCACCTGGCGCAGTTGCTGCGCGCCGGTCGCGCCGAGCGAGCGGGCCGCCTCCAGCGCGGCCGGGTCGGTCTGCTTCACGCCCTGCGTGGTGATGCGGACCACGGCGGGCAGGGCGTAGGCGACGGCCGCGGTGATGGCGGCGGCGCGGCCCACCCCGAACAGGGCGACGACCGGGATGAGATAGACGAACTGGGGCAGCGTCTGGAGCACGTCCAGGACGGGCCGCAGCGCCCGCTCCAGCCAGCCGACCCGGGCGGCCAGGACACCGATGGCGACACCCAGCAACAGCGCCAGCGCCAGCGCGGCCAGCACCTGCGACAGCGTGTCCAGGGTCTGCGGCCACACCCCCAGCACCCCGGTGACGGCGAGTGCGGCCGTCGCGCCCAGCGCGGCGCGCCAGGTACCGACCAGCAGCGCGAGAGCGGCGACGAGCAGCAGCAGCGACCACCAGGGAGCACCCTGCAGCGCACTGCGCAGGGGGTTGAGGACCCAGGAGGTGAAGTTCGACGCCCACACCTCCGTCCCGCCCAGCACGGGCACACCGGAGTGCAGGTTGTCGACCATCCACTCCTGGAAGGAGTTGACGGAGCCGGAGATGTCCAGCGTCCAGGCGTCCGGCCAGCGCGCCGCGCCCGCGGCCCTGCCCGCGACGAACGCGGCGACGGTACCGGCGGCGGCCAGCGCCCAGGCCGGGCCGCCGTGCAACAGCCGCGGTCCGTCGGCCACGGGCGCGCCGATCCGCTCGCCCGCCGCCTCGGTCGTACGGTCCAGCCATACGGCGATCAGCACGATCGGGATGCCCGCGGCGAGCGCCGCGCCGACGTCGACCGTCGCGAGCGCCGAGTACACCTCGTCGCCGAGGCCGCCGGCGCCGATCACGGAGGCGATGACGACCATGGACAGCGCCATCATGATGGTCTGGTTGAGGCCCAGCAGCAGCTCCTTGCGGGCCAGCGGCAGCCGAGCCTTCAGCAGCTGCTGGCGGGAGTCCGCGCCCAGCGACAGGGACGCCTCCAGCACGGACGGGTCCGCGCCGCGCAGCCCGAGGGAGGTGAGCCGGGCCATCGGCGGGGCCGCGTAGATGACGGTGGCCAGCAGCGCGGCGGGCGAGCCGGTGCCGAAGACCAGCACGAACGGCAGCAGATAGGCGAAGGCCGGGAGCACCTGCATGGTGTCCAGGACGGGTCGCAGCGCCCGGTCCACGCGCGGGAACAGGCCCGCGGCCAGGCCCAGCAGGAAGCCGACCAGCGCGGAGACGGCGACCGCGACGATCATCAGGGCCAGCGTCAGCATCGCCGGGTCCCACATGCCGAGCAGTCCGCAGCCGGCGAAGGCGCCCAGCGCGATCGCCGCGACCTTCGCCCCGGCCCGGCCCGCGCCCGCCGCGCACCACGCCAGTAGTACGGCCGCCGCGGTCAAGCCGGGCCAGCCGAGGCCGTCCAGCACGGCGTACACCCCGTCGACGGCGTCGACCGTGGTGTTGCTGATGTGCAGCAGGAAGTACAGGAACAGCGGGCTGGTGTCCCGGTTGTCCACGATCCACTGGCTGAGGTCGTCCAGCGGCCCGGACACATCCACGCCGAGGCCGTTCGGCCAGGATCCGCTGCCCCACAGCACGGCGGCGAACGGCACCAGGACGACGGCCACGGCCGCCAGGCCGACGAGCCGCCGGCCGAGAGGGGGCAGCACCGCGAGTCGGCGCAGCAGCAGGGCGCGGGTGGCGGCGCCGGACGTCGGGCCCGGTGGGGAGACGTCGCGCTCGGAGGTCTGTTTCTCGGGTACGAGCGTGCTCATCGTCATCTCACCCCCGCCGGCTCGGGGTCCAGTCCCGCGACGACCGCCAGCAGGTTGGTGTGGTCGACGACGCCCAGACAGCGGTCGTCCTCCACCACGCAGGCGGCGCTGCCACTGCGGGCCACGGTCTCGATGGCGGACGCGACGACGGTGTCGGGGGAGAGGGCACCGGGGTGTTCGGTGCCGCCGCAGTCGCCCGGGCGCATGGCGCTGCGCACCGTGATGACCTGCTCGCGGGGCACGTCGCGCACGAAGTCGCGCACATAGTCGTCGGCGGGCGTCGCGACGATCTCCTCCGGCGTGCCGCACTGCACGATCTCGCCGCCCCGCATCAGCGCGATGCGGTCGCCGAGCCGCAGGGCCTCCTGCAGGTCGTGGGTGATGAAGACCATGGTGCGGCCCTCCTCGCGGTGCAGCCGGATCACCTCCTCCTGCATGTCGCGCCGGATCAGCGGGTCGAGCGCGCTGAACGGCTCGTCGAACAGCAGGACCTCGGGATCCACGGCCAGCGCCCGGGCGAGCCCGACGCGCTGCTGCTGTCCGCCGGAGAGCTGGGCCGGACGCCGGTGCTCCATGCCCTCCAGGCCGACCTTGGCGACGACCTTCATGGCCGCCGCGCGCCGCTCCACCTTGCCGAGGCCCTGGATCTCCAGGCCGTACGCCACGTTGTCGAGCACCGAGCGGTGCGGCAGCAGACCGAAGTGCTGGAAGACCATGGCGGCCCGGTGCCGGCGCAGTTCACGCAGCCGGGTCCGGTCCATCGCCCGCACGTCCTCGCCGTCGATCTCCAGCGCGCCGGAGGTCGGCTCGATGAGCCGGGTCAGACAGCGCACCAGAGTGGACTTGCCGGAGCCTGACAGGCCCATGACGACGAAGACCTCGCCCTTGCGGACGTCGAAGGACACGTCCCGGACGGCGACCGTGCAGCCGGTCCGACGGCGCAGCTCGTCGGCCGGCAGGCCGGCCAGCTCGGTGCCGGGGACACGCTCCGCCTTGGGGCCGAAGACCTTCCAGAGGTTGCGCACCGAGAAGACGGGCGGCGGTGCGTCGTCGGTCGAGGGCGCCGGATTTCGCGCGGCTTCCTTCTGCGGGCTGGACATCAGGCATCGACTCCCGGGTGCGTCGGCCGAGTGAGCAGGTCGGCGCACTTCTCGCCGACCATGAGGACCCCGATCATCGGATTGACGGCGGGGATGGTGGGGAACACGGAGGCGTCCGCGACGCGGATGCCGCGCAGGCCGTGCACGCGCAGGTCGGGGCCCACGACGGCGAGCGGGTCGTCGGCGGCGCCGATCCGGCAGGTGCCCGCCGGGTGGTACACGGTGTGCGCCACCTTGCGGGCGTACTCGCTGAGCTCCTCGTCGCCGGTCACCTCGGGGCCGGGGCACACCTCGCGCTTGAGCCAGCCGGCCAGCGGCTCGGTCCTGGCGATCTCGCGGGCGATGCGGATGCCGTCGACGAGGGTCCGGCCGTCGTGGTCGTCCTCGTCGGTGAAGTAGCGGAAGTCGAGCGCCGGCTTCACGGACGGGTCGGCGCTGGTCAGACAGAGTCGGCCCCGGCTGCGGGGCTTGGGGATGTTCGGCGTCATCGACACCCCGTACGGGGGCTTCTCGTACCCGAGCCGCTCGGGGTTGTCGGTGAACGGGATTTGGTAGAAGTGGAACATCAGGTCCGGGCCCTCGGAGGCGGGGTCCCGGCGCACGAACAGGCCGGCGTCGGAGTCCATCGCGGAGTTCTCCGGTATGGGGCCGTGCGTCTCCCACACGATGACCGACTCGGGGTGGTCGAGCAGGTTCTCGCCGACGCCGGGCAGATCGTGGATCACGGGGATGCCGAGCGCCGCCAGGTCCTCCTTGGGGCCGATGCCGGACAGCATCAGCAGCCGCGGGGTGTCCACGGCACCCGCGCAGACGATCACCTCACGCGCGGCGTTGACGGTCTTCTCGGTCCCGTCGGCGGTGCGCACCCGCACGCCGCTCACCCGGTCACCGTCGGTCTCCAACCGGAACGCCCAGGTCTCCAGCATGAGGTGGAGGTTCGGCCGGTCGAGGAAGGGGTGCAGATACGCCACCGAGGCCGAGGAGCGCTTGTTGTTCTCGGGGTGGTAGGCGAGGTCGAAGAAGCCGACGCCCTCGTGGAACGGCTCCTTGTTGAAGCCCTCGACGCGCGGCACACCGGTGGCCTGCCGCGCGGCCTCGACGAAGTCGCGGGCGATGGCGTTGCGGTCCTTCTCGTCCACCGCGACGATGTTGTTCAGCAGCCGGTCGTAGTACGGGTCCATGCTGGCCGCGTCCCAGCCCTCGGCTCCGGCCTCGACCCACTCCGCCCAGTCGGACGGCAGCGGCTTGAAGCTGATCAGGGTGTTGTGGGACGAGCAGCCGCCGAGGACGCGGGCGCGGCTGTGGCGGATGTGGGAGTTGCCGCGCGGCTGCTCGGTGGTCGGGTAGTCGTAGTCGAGTTCACCACCGAGCAGGCCGAGCCAGCGGCGCAGCGTCAGCACCTCGGGGCGGTCCACATCGGACGGTCCGCCCTCGATGACCGCTACGCTGACCTGCGGGTCCTCGGTGATCCGTGACGCGATCACGGATCCGGCCGTACCGCCGCCGATGACGACGTAGTCGTAAGTGTCCTGCTCGGGCATGGGGTTCCTGCTCCTTGTCGTGCGGGCCGGACGACTTTTCCGGCTCCCCATGTCCGGTCAGGTTGTTGACCGGACATGGGACGGGGCGCCTGCCCTGCTCTTTCTGGGTCATTCGAATTCAGCGTCGAATGTGGCACTCGTCACATCAACGGGATTTCCTCTGCCCCAAGTTGTCCGATAGGTCAGAAATGGGGGACCCGAATGCGGCGCTCGGAGGTGTCGGCGCACCCCGGCGCTCGACGGTGACTGCGGCACGGGCCTCGTGGGCACGGCATGCTCCTCTGTTGTTGCGCAATACACGATGGCTTGCGCGATGGGGAACATAGTGGGAACGCCGCCGATAGCCCGTCAAGAGGGGCGAGTTAACCCTTGGCAAAAGGAATGGCCCGGCCGAAACCCGCCCGACACACAGTGGCGTGAACGCCCCGGGTGACGGAGTTCCGGCCGAGCCGACTGCCCGTCAGAGGCCGTATCCCCCATACGGCGGGGCAGTGAGGTGATGCTGCGGGCCCGCATGATGCTGGGCGCCGCGTCGAAGTGTCCTGTGCTCGGAAGGTGTCGACGGCCGCCGGGCCGAACGGCACAGGGTTGTCGCCAACCGGGCGGAGAAGAAGTCGGAGGAGCGGGGTGGAGCCCCGCGTGGTGACGGCCCGAGGCCCGTGGCTCACGGATGCGACAGCTGCCCCGCCCCACCCCGCCCGCGTATCCGCTCCTGGGCGCGCTCCGCGGCCCGCTCCTGCCGTCGGACCCGGCGCCGCTCCCGGCGCAGTGCGCGGGCGGTACTGCTCGGCGTCGACACGACCCCGTTGCGCTGCTTCCACACCTGCCGCGTCACCCAGACGTCGAGCACGGCCCACGTCGCCACCACGGTGCTCACCACACTGCTGATCACCATGGGAAATGTCAGCCAGGATCCGGCCATCGTGCACAGGTAGGCCACCATCGCCTGCAACAGCGTCACGGCGATCAGGATCACCGAGCGGACCGCGGCTGCCCGCACCGGATCCGGCATCCGCCGGCGCCGCGCCGGCTCCTCGACCCACAGCGGCCGATGGGCAGGCTGCTCCCGCCGCGCCCAGGCCGGCCCGTTCCGCCGCGCGCCGGCGTCTCCCCCTGCCCACACAGTCCTGTCCCCCGTCCACGCCGGAACGCCGCGTCGGTCCCTCACCCCGCGGCCACTTGCCGGAATGTCGCGATCCGGCGCCCCGGGGTGCCGCTGCGCCGCCCCGTCCACCGCAGTGCCGCCCTCAGGTGTCTCGCGCCGCTCCGCCGTGCCCATCAACGTGTCACTCCCCACCGCCAGCAGACCGCTCGCCCCGGCATGACATCCGGCTCCCCAGTGGCTGCCCGGCTTGCGCTGTTTTACGCCGCCGAGGTGCGGCATGCGGCCCATGTGGCCGATTCCGCCCCCAATTCCCTAGGAGAAGGACGAACAAGACGCCCCGAAGATTCCCAAGGGACGATAAATTCCGGCCAATCCACCGACGGGTACCCCGCCGTCGCCTCCTGCCCGCACCGCCGGAGCCAGGGAAGCAATCTCCCTCAATGCCCCGACACCTCCCCATCTCCGGGCGCACGTGCGGAAGTTCTGCTTCCGGACGGCTCTTCGAGTTAACTGTGTGACGGTAGTAGGCTCGCGGCGTTTGTTGACGCACATGCGTGCCCCCCTTTCCACCGGGGGTTCGAGCTGGGGGAGACCATGCGCTTTCGCGGGAAGTCGATCCGCCGGAAGATCGTGGCGCTGCTTCTCGTGCCGCTCGTGTCCCTGACCGCCATCTGGGGCTTCGCCACGGTACTCACGGGACGCGAGGCGAGCCGGCTGTTCACCGTCTCCTCCCTGATGGAGAAGGTCGGTTACCCCGTCGAGGACACCATTCGCGTCATCCAGCAGGAACGCCGCCAGACCCTGGTCTATCTCGCAGACCCCCGCGCCGCCGACGCGCTCACCGCGCTCCGCCGCACCCGCGCCGCCACGGACAGGACCGTCGCCGAACTCCGCGCGAACGCCGGCGACCCCGACCTGCGCGACATCCTGAACCAGGACGACAGCGACGGCCTCACCGCCATCCTGGACGCCCTCGACGGCGTCGACTCCCTGCGTGGCAGCGTCGAGCAGGGCACCGTCACCCGCGCCCAGGCCCTCGACCTCTACAACAAGCTCGTCGACCCCGGCTACGAACTGCTCTCCAAGCTCGACGCCGTCGACAGCGTCGAACTGGACAAGCAGTACCGGGCCCTGGTCCACGCCGCCCGCGCCCGTGAACTGCTCTCCCGCGAGGACGCCCTGCTCGGCTCCGCCCTCGTCGTGGGCAAGCTGACCCGCGACGAGATCCGCGCCGTCTCCGACCTGGAGGCCCAGCGGCGGGCGGTCTACGACATCAGCCTGCCCCAGCTGCCGACCGCGGAACGCGAACGCTACGAACGCTTCTGGAGCAACGCCACCACCGCCCCGCTGCGCACCGCGGAGAAAGCCGTCGTCGTCACCGAACCGGGCGGCATGCCACGCGGCGTCACCGCCAAGAGCTGGGACACCGCCGCCGGGAACGCGCTCGACGAACTCGGCACCCTCGACGAGCAGGCACACGACCGCTACCAGGACCGCGTCCGCCCGGACGCGATCGAGGTCATCGTGAAGGCCGCCGTCGCCGGTGTCCTCGGCCTGATCGCCCTGCTGGTCTCCCTCTTCCTGTCGGTGCGCGTCGGCCGCGGCCTCATCCGTGATCTGCGCCAGCTGCGGCTGGACGCCCACGAGGCGTCCGGCGTCCGGCTGCCGAGCGTGATGCGCCGCCTGTCCGCGGGCGAACAGGTCGACGTGGAGACCGAAGTGCCCCGCCTGGAGTACGACAAGAACGAGATCGGCGAGGTCGGCCAGGCCCTCAACACCCTTCAGCGCGCCGCCGTCGAGGCCGCCGTCAAGCAGGCCGAACTGCGCGCAGGCGTCTCCGAGGTCTTCGTCAACCTCGCCCGACGCAGCCAGGTCCTCCTCCACAAGCAGCTCACGCTCCTCGACACCATGGAGCGCCGCACCGAGGACACCGAGGAACTCGCCGACCTCTTCCGCCTCGACCACCTCACCACCCGCATGCGCCGCCACGCCGAGGGCCTGGTGATCCTCTCCGGCGCCGCTCCCTCCCGCCAGTGGCGCAAGCCCGTCCAGCTCATGGACATCGTGCGGGCCGCCGTCGCCGAGGTCGAGGACTACGAACGCGTCGAGGTCCGCCGCCTGCCACGGGTCGCCGTCACCGGCCCGGCCGTCGCCGACCTCACCCACCTGGTGGCCGAACTCCTCGAGAACGCCACGGTGTTCTCCCCACCGCACACCGCCGTCCAGGTCCTGGGCGAACGCGTCGCCAACGGATTCACGCTGGAGATCCACGACCGGGGCCTCGGCATGGCACCCGAAGCCCTCCTGGACGCCAACCTCCGGCTCGCCGAGACCCCGGAGTTCGAGCTGTCCGACACCGACCGGCTCGGCCTGTTCGTGGTCAGCCGGCTCGCCCAGCGCCAGAACGTCCGCGTCTCCCTGCAGCCCTCGCCCTACGGCGGCACGACAGCCGTCGTGTTCATCCCCGACACCCTGCTGACGGACGACGTCCCCGACACCAACGGCATCGGCTTCCGCCTCGACCGCCCACGGCCCCCCAAGGAGGAGGAACCCGTCGAAGGCCGCAGGCCCACGCTCTCCCCGGCATCCGTACGCCTCCCCGGACTTCCCGGCCCCCTGCTGGACGGCCCGGTCGAACTCGAGGCCCCCGTCGACCTGGACGCCTCCGTCGGCCTCGACGCCCTCGGCGACTTCCCCGACGGCCTGCCGGACGACGGCGAACACGGCGCCCTGTTCCGCCCGCGCCACAGCCTCCGGCGCGCCCAGGACAACCGCACGGCCCCCGCCGACAACCTCGACCGAGGCGCGGCGGACCCCGTCGGCAACGAGGCCGGAGCGCCCGTGTCCCTGCCGCGCCGCCACACCCCCAAGCTCGTCAGCTCCCACGGCCGTCCCGTCGGAGACCAGCGCCCCTGGCGGCCGGAGCCGGACAAGGACGCGGCTTCCAGCCGGCCGGAGGACACCCCGGCAGCCCTGCCGACGCGCCGCCGGGGCACAACGGCCCAGATTCCCCGGGCCGACGCCACGCCCGAGCAGCCCACCGAGCACCCGGGGCGCCAGGCCGGACCCGGGCGCGCCTTCGACAAACCGGGCGAGCCGCCGTCGCTGCCACGGCGCGCCCGGCAGAACACGACCGCGTCCGACCAGCGCGGTGACTCCGTGCAGCGGCCCGGAGCCGACACCCAACGGCACCCCGGCGCCCTGCCGAGCGGACCGGACGGCACCGGCCGACGACCCTCGGCGCACGAACCCGGCACAGCATCCGGAGCCCTGCCACGGCGCGTCCGCCAGGCGAGCCTCGCCCCACAGCTGAGGCAGGGCCCCGCACGGGGCGACGAGGAGCGACCCGACCTCGCCGACCGCGACGCCGACGAAGTCCGCAGCCGTATGGCCTCCCTGCAGCGGGGCTGGCAGCGCGGCCGCGCAGAGAACGCCGCGGGCGACGACGCCCACAGCGGCACAGCACCACGAGGAACTAAGGGGGACGGTCGATGACCGCACCGAAGGCGACCGGCCACACCACGACCGAAGGACGCGAGCTGAACTGGCTCCTCGACGAGCTCGTCGACCGCGTGGCCAGCATCCGCAAGGCCGTCGTCCTCTCCAGCGACGGACTGGCGACGGGTGTGTCCAAGGACCTGACCAGAGAGGACAGCGAGCACCTGGCCGCTGTGGCGTCCGGGTTCCACAGCCTCGCCAAGGGCGTGGGCCGCCACTTCGAGGCGGGCAGTGTCCGGCAGACCGTCGTCGAGCTCGACGACGCCTTCCTGTTCGTGACCGCCGCCGGCGACGGCTCCTGCCTCGCCGTCCTCTCCGACGCCGACTCCGACGTCGGCCAGGTCGCCTATGAGATGACGCTGCTCGTCAAGCGGGTCGGCGTCCACCTGGGCACGAACCGGCGCACCGATCTGCCCTCCGGCGGGTAGTGGGATGGCATGAGCACAGACGGTCAGGGAAGCAGCCACTGGTTCGATGACGAGGCAGGGCCGGTCGTGCGTCCGTACGCCATGACGCGCGGCCGTACCAGCCACGTCGGCCAGCACCGCCTCGATCTGATCGCGGTGGTCGTCACCGAGCCCCACGCGGACGACCCGGACACGGACCCCTCGCTGTCCCCGGAACACGTGGACATCGTCGGCCTGTGCCGGGACACCCCGCAGTCGGTCGCCGAACTCGCCGCCGAACTCGACCTTCCCATCGGAGTGGTACGGGTCCTCGTCGGCGATCTGGTGGACGCGGAATTCGTCCATGTGAACCGGCCCGTACCCCCTGCCGAACTGCCGGACGAGAGTATTCTGCGCGACGTGATCAACGGCCTCCGGGCGCTGTGAACAGCGCGGAAGCGGGGTGAAGACGTGACAGGCTGGCAGTTCTGGGTGGATCGGGGCGGCACCTTCACCGACATCGTCGCGCGCCGCCCGGACGGCCGGCTGCTGACCCACAAGCTGCTGTCGGAGAACCCGGCCCGGTACTCCGACGCGGCCGTGGCCGGCGTACGTGAACTGCTGGACGGCTCGACGGACCCCGTCGACGCCGTCCGCATGGGCACGACGGTCGCCACCAACGCCCTGCTGGAACGCAAGGGCGAACGCACCCTCCTCGTCATCACCCGCGGCTTCCGCGACGCCCCGCGCATCGCCTACCAGAACCGCCCGCACATCTTCGCCCGCCGCATCGACCTGCCCGAACTGCTCCACGAGCGGGTCGTCGAGGTCGACGAACGCATCGCCGTGAACGGCACGGTCCTGCGCGCCCCCGATCTCGAAGCTCTCGCCGGCCCCCTCCAGCAGGCGTACGACGACGGGATCCGGGCCGTCGCCGTGGTCTGCCTGCACAGCCACCTGCACCCCGCCCACGAGCAGGTGGTGGGAGCCCTGGCCGAGCGGATCGGCTTCCCGCAGATCTCGCTGTCCAGCGAGGTCAGCCCGCTGATGAAACTCGTCCCGCGCACGGACACCGCCGTCGTCGACGCCTACCTCTCGCCCGTCCTGCGCCGCTACGTCCGGCAGGTCGCCGACGAACTGCGCGGCGTACGGCTGATGTTCATGCAGTCCAACGGCGGGCTCGCCGAGGCCGGGCAGTTCCGCGGCAAGGACGCCGTCCTGTCCGGGCCCGCGGGCGGCATCGTCGGCATGGCCCGCATGTCCCAGCTCGCCGGCTTCGACCACGTCATCGGCTTCGACATGGGCGGCACCTCCACCGACGTCTCCCACTTCGCCGGCGAGTACGAGCGTGTCTTCACCACCCAGATCGCCGGCGTCCGGCTGCGCGCCCCCATGCTGGACATCCACACGGTCGCCGCGGGCGGCGGCTCCGTCCTCCACTTCGACGGCTCGCGCTACCGCGTAGGGCCGGACTCGGCGGGCGCGGACCCGGGTCCCGCCTGCTACCGCGGCGGCGGGCCGCTCGCCGTCACCGACGCCAACGTGATGCTCGGCCGCATCCAGCCCGCCCACTTCCCGGCCGTCTTCGGCCCCGACGGCGACCAGCCCCTCGACGACACCCTCGTCCGCGCACGCTTCACCGCCCTCGCGCACGAGATCCGTAAGCGCACCGGCGACGACCGCACCCCCGAGCAGGTCGCCGAGGGCTACCTCCAGATCGCCGTCGCCAACATCGCCAACGCCGTCAAGCGGATCTCCGTCCAGAAGGGCCACGACATCACCCGCTACGCCCTCACCACCTTCGGTGGTGCGGGCGGACAGCACGCGTGCGCGGTCGCCGACTCGCTGGGCATCCGCACCGTCCTGGTGCCGCCCATGGCCGGTGTCCTGTCCGCGCTCGGCATCGGCCTCGCCGACACCACCGCCATGCGCGAACAGTCCGCCGAGGCACCCCTGGAAGCCGCCGCCCTGCCCGGCGTCCTCAAGACCGCCGCCGACCTGGAGGCGGCCGCCCGCGCCGAACTCCTCGCCGAGGACATCCCCGGCGAGAGCATCCGCGTCACCCGCCGCGCCCAACTCCGCTACGACGGCACCGACACCACCCTCACCGTCGAGCTGACCGAGCCCGACGCCATGCGGCACGCCTTCGAAGAGCGTCATCGCGCCACGTACTCCTTCACCCTCGACCGCCCGATCGTCGTCGAGGCCCTCTCCGTGGAAGCCACCGGCATCACCACACCCCCCGATCTGTCCGCCCTCGCCCCGTACGAAGGCCGCCCCGCCGCACCCGGGACCGTCCGCCTCCACACCGGCGGCACCTGGCGCGACGTACCCCTCCACCGCCGCGAGGCGCTGCCCCCCGGCGAGACCGTCACCGGCCCCGCGATCATCACCGAGGCCGGCGCGACGACCGTCGTCGACGACGGCTGGCGGGCCGCGGCGACCGACGACGGGCATCTGGTCATGGAACGCACGGCGATCACGCAGAGTTCCGAACTCGACACAGAAGCCGACCCGGTTCTGCTTGAGGTCTTCAACAACCTCTTCATGTCCATCGCCGAACAGATGGGTGCCCGGCTGGAGTCCACCGCCCAGTCGGTCAACATCAAGGAACGCCTCGACTTCTCCTGCGCCCTGTTCGACCCGGACGGAAACCTGGTGGCCAACGCACCGCACATCCCCGTCCACCTCGGCTCGATGGGCACCAGCGTCAAAGAGGTCATCCGGCGCCGCGCCGACGCCATGCGGCCCGGCGACACCTACGCCGTCAACGACCCGTACCACGGCGGCACCCACCTGCCCGACGTGACCGTGATCACCCCGGTCTTCGACACCGCGAACACGGACGGTGACCGGATCCTCTTCTATGTGGCCTCCCGCGGCCACCACGCCGAGATCGGCGGCATCGCCCCCGGCTCCATGCCCGCCCACAGCCGCACCATCGACGAGGAAGGCGTCCTCTTCGACAACTGGCTGCTCACCGAGAACGGCCGTTTCCGCGAGCAGGAGACCCTCCAGCTGCTCACCGAGGCCCCCTACCCCTCCCGCAACCCGAAGACCAACCTCGCCGACCTGCGCGCCCAGATCGCCGCCAACCAGAAGGGCGTCGACGAAGTGGGCCGCATGATCGAGCACTTCGGGCTCGACGTCGTACAGGCGTACATGCGGCACGTCCAGGACAACGCCGGGGAAGCCGTCCGCCGGGTCATCGACGCCCTCGACGACGGCGAGTACGCCTACGAGACCGACTCCGGCGCCGTCATCCGGGTACGCGTGCGCGTGGACCGCGAGAACCGCTCCGCCACGATCGACTTCACCGGCACGTCACCGCAGCTGGACGGCAACTTCAACGCCCCCTTCGCCGTCGTCAACGCCGCCGTCCTGTACGTCTTCCGCACCCTGGTCGACGACGACATCCCGCTCAACGACGGCTGTCTGCGCCCCCTGAACCTCGTGGTGCCGCCCGGCTCCCTGCTCGCACCCCGGCCGCCCGCCGCCGTCGTCGCCGGCAACGTCGAGACCTCCCAGGCGATCACCGGCGCCCTCTACGCGGCCCTGGGGGTGCAGGCCGAGGGCTCCGGCACCATGAACAACGTCACCTTCGGCAACAGCCGCCACCAGTACTACGAGACCGTCGCCTCCGGATCCGGCGCCGGCGACGGCTTCCCCGGCGCGAGCGTCGTCCAGACCCATATGACCAACTCCCGGCTCACCGACCCCGAGGTCCTGGAGTGGCGGCTGCCCGTCCGGCTGGAGGAGTTCACGGTCCGACGCGGCAGCGGCGGCGCCGGCCGGTGGCCCGGCGGGGACGGCGCGGTGCGCCGCATCCGCTTCCTGGAGCCCATGACCGTCTCCACCCTGTCCCAGCACCGCAGGGTGCCCCCGTACGGCATGGCGGGCGGCGAGCCCGGCGCGCTCGGCGCCAACCGCGTGGAACACGCGGACGGCACGGTCACCGAACTCGGCGGCAGCGACTCGGCCGACGTCCACGCCGACGACGTACTCGTCATCGAAACCCCCGGCGGCGGAGGCTACGGACCGCCGCCCACCGACCCCCATCGAGCAGGAGAAGAGACCGATGATCTTCGGGCGTTCTGAGCGCGGCAAGCCCCCGGTCGAGCCCGTCACGCTCAAGATCCTGGTGGCCGGCGGCTTCGGCGTCGGCAAGACCACCCTGGTGGGCGCCGTCAGCGAGATCAGGCCGCTGCGCACCGAGGAGTACCTCACCGAGGCCGGCCGTCCGGTCGACGACACCACGGGCGTGGAGGGCAAGCACACGACCACCGTCGCCATGGACTTCGGGCGCATCACCCTGCGCGAGGACCTGGTGCTCTACCTCTTCGGCACCCCCGGTCAGGAGCGGTTCTGGTTCATGTGGGACGAGCTGTCCGAGGGCGCGCTCGGTGCCGTCGTCCTCGCCGACACCCGCCGCCTGGAGGACTGCTTCGCCGCCGTCGACTACTTCGAGCGCCGCTCCCTACCGTTCGTCGTCGGCGTCAACTGCTTCGAGGGAGCCGCCCGTTACCCGGCCGAGGACGTCCGCCGGGCCCTCGACCTCGACGACGACATCCCCGTACTGCTGTGCGACGCCCGCGATCGACGGTCGGTCAAGGACATCCTCGTCGGCGTGGTCCAGCACGCCATGGACTACGGCACCGCACGCCGCCAGACCGTCACCACCTGAGCCACCCGCACCGGCGCGAACGCGGCCCGTACCCCCGCCGACCGGGGTACGGGCCGTGGCTCATGAGACGGTGCCCACGCGCGCGTGCTCAGCTGTCGCCGTCCTCCAGCCAGCCCAGACTCTTCTCCACGGCCCTGCGCCAGTGGTGGTACTCGCGGTCCCGCACGGACGCCTCCATCGCCGGCGTCCACTCGGCGTCCTTCTGCCAGTGCGCCTTGAGCTCGTCCAGGTCGTTCCACACCCCGGTGGCCAGCCCCGCCGCGTACGCGGCGCCCAGACAGGTCGTCTCCGACACCCTCGGCCGGATCACCGGCACCCCGAGCACGTCCGCCTGATGCTGCATCAGCAGGTTGTTGCTCGTCATGCCGCCGTCCACCTTCAGGGTCGTGATGTGCACCCCGGAGTCCTGGAACATGGCGTCCACCACCTCACGCGTCTGCCAGCTCGTCGCCTCCAGCACCGCGCGTGCGAGATGGGCCTTCGTGACATAGCGGGTGAGCCCGGTGACGACCCCGCGCGCGTCGGCGCGCCAGTACGGCGCGAACAGGCCCGAGAACGCCGGCACGATGTACGCCCCGCCGTTGTCCTCGACACTCGCCGCCAGCGTCTCGATCTCGTCGGCCGTACGGATGATGCCCAACTGGTCCCGGAACCACTGCACCAGCGCGCCCGTGATCGCGATGGACCCCTCCAGGCAGTACACCGGCGCCTCGTCGCCGATCTTGTACCCCATCGTGGTCAGCAGCCCGCTCTTCGACGGCACCGGCCGGTTGCCGGTGTTGAGCAACAGGAAACTGCCCGTGCCGTAGGTGTTCTTGGCCGTGCCGACGTCGTAGCACGCCTGGCCGAACACGGCCGCCTGCTGGTCGCCCAGCGCCGACGCCACCGGCACCCCGGCGAGTTGGCCCACCGCCGTGCCGTACACCTCGGCGGAGGAGAGTATCTCCGGCAGCACGGCCTCCGGCACGTTCATCGCGGAGAGGATCGAGGCGTCCCACTGGAGGGTCTCCAGGTTCATCAGCATGGTGCGCCCGGCGTTGGTCACGTCGGTGATGTGCCGGCCGCCCTCGGTGCCGCCGGTGAGGTTCCAGATCAGCCAGGAGTCGATGGTGCCGAACGCGATCTCCCCGCGCTCGGCGCGGGCCCGTAGGCCGGGCACGTTGTCGAGCAGCCAGGCGGCCTTCGGGCCGGAGAAGTAGCTGGCCAGCGGCAGGCCCGTCCGGTCCCGGAAACGGTCCTGCCCGTCCGCGCCGCCCAGTTCGTCGCAGAGCGCGGCCGTGCGGGTGTCCTGCCAGACGATCGCGTTGTGCACGGGCTTGCCGGTGGCGCGGTCCCACAGCACGGTCGTCTCACGCTGGTTGGTGATGCCGAGCGCGCTGATCTGGTCCGTGCGCAGCCCCGCCTTGGTGATCGCCCCGGCGACCACGGCCTGCACCTTGGACCAGATCTCGGTGGCGTCGTGCTCCACCCAGCCGGGCTTGGGGAAGATCTGGCGGTGTTCGCGCTGGTCGACGGCGACTATCGCGCCGTCGTGGTCGAAGATGATGCAGCGGCTCGAGGTGGTGCCCTGGTCGATGGCGGCGACGTACTGCGCGGCGTGGTCCGTCATGGCTACCCCTTGGGCTCGGTTCAGAAGGCTGCGTTGTACAGGAGACCCGCGAGCGCTCCGCCGACGAGCGGGCCGACGACCGGGATCCAGGCGTAACCCCAGTCGGAGGTGCCCTTGTTCGGGATCGGCAGGAAGGTGTGGACGATACGCGGGCCCAGATCACGCGCCGGATTGATGGCGTAGCCGGTGGGCCCGCCGAGGGAGAGACCGATGCCGACGACCAGCAGCGCGACGATCAGCACCAGCGTCCCGGACTCACCGAGCCCCTTCGTCAGACCGAAGGCGAGGATCGGCAGGACGAGCGCGATCGTCGCGATGACCTCCGTGATCAGGTTGGCGACCGGGTTCCGGATCTCCGGGATGGTGGAGAAGATGCCGAGGGTGGGCGTCGGCTCCTCGTCGGCGCCCTCCTCGCGGGTGTTCGCCTGGAACTGGGCCAGATAGACCAGGTACGCGAGGACGGCGCCCAGCATCGCGCCGACCATCTGCCCCAGCAGATAGACCCAGACCTTCCCCCACTTGTCGGTGTCGATGGCGATCCCCAGGGTCACGGCCGGATTGAGGTGTCCGCCCGACAGGGGAGCGGCCGTGTACGCGCCCGCCATCACGCCGAGGCCCCACCCGAACGCGATCACCACCCAGCCCGAGGCGCGGGCCTTGGAGTGTCTGAGGGTGACGGCGGCGCAGACGCCCGCGCCGAAAAGGATCAGGATCCCGGTGCCGATGACCTCGCCGACGAAAATGTCTCCGTTGCTCATGGCGGCTCCTAAGCCCGGCCCGGGGCGATCGACCCCGGTGCTCCGTACAGGGTGCGGTTCCCGTGGCTTCGGCCTGGACAGGGCGTGTCCCGCGCCCCGTCCGGCGTCCGTGACGAGCGTGCCGTCATGGCCGAATCGCCCGAGGTGGAACGGGCCGTCGATCGGGAAGCCCGCGCCCGGCGCGTGCCTGGATCCGCCGAGAATGTACGGCGATGTCGGCTGACACCGGGAAGTGTTCACCGGCGCCCAGGGAGCGTCAAGGAGCCCGACGACAACGGTTGGCCCGGCGGTGACGCGTTCCCCCGGACGGGCCGACGGCCCGCCCCCGCTCCCAGGACGGCCCGCCCCCGCTCCTACGACGGCCCGCGCACCGGCGCACGCACCGCGCCGCCCCGGCTCACCCCGGCCCCGGCTCCGCGGCCACCCGCCGCGCCCCGGCCGCCGGCATCGGAGCCGAGCCACGGCGGACCTCATGGCCGGGCAGGCCGGCGCGGCCCAGCACCCAGCTCGGTCCGCACAGAGACTTGGCCGCCTTCTTCAGCGGCGCCAGACAGGCGGCGGCCTGCCGGTGGTCGGTCACGCTGCCCGGCGGACACACCACCGTGGCCAACGACAGGGTCACCGGGCGCCCGCCCGCGGACCAGGACACGTCCAGCACCGCGGCGGCCACCGGATCCAGGCCCTCCGGATCCGCCAGCACCAGGAAGTCGTCCCCGCCGATGTGCCCCACCCGCGTGCCGCCGAACTGCTCCGCGGCCGCCACGAACTGCAGCGCCCGGCCCACCGCCCGGATCAACTCGTCGCCCGCCGCGAACCCGGCCCCGTCATTGACCTGCTTGAAGTGGTCGACATCCAGCCAACTCAGGGCGAACGTCCGCCCGTCCGCGATCCGCCGGTCCACCTCCCCGGTGATCGCGTCCGAACCGGGCAGCCGGGTCAGCGGATTCAGCCCCGCCGCCTCCTCGACGCGGGTCTCGGCCAGCGCCCGTACGAGATCCGCGAGCCGTACGACACCCACGCACCGCCCCTGGCGGTCGACGACCGCCACGTCGTCCGAGGTACGGTCCCGCCCGCCGACCGCGACGACGTCCAGCACCTCCCAGGCGGTGGCGTCGACGCCGACCGTGCGCGGCGGGTCGCCCAGCTTGGCCGCGGGCCGGTCGGCGTACAGCGCGTGCCCGTACCGCCCCGACATCGACAGCAGGAAGCGCGAACGGTGCACCGACCGGACCGGAACCCCCGCCCGGTCCACCAGCAGCACCCCCGACACGTCCGGCGACCCGGTCAGCAGCGCCCGCACCTGCCCCGCCGACGCGGTGGCCGGCAACAGCGCGGCGGGCCGGACGAACTGCCGCACCGACGGCCCCTGCCGAGGCGCCGACACGCCACCGGGGGAGCGCGGCGGAACGTACACGTCCGAGACGGGCAGCCGGGCCGGCGGCGCGAACAACTCGCCCTGGGCCAACTGCGCCCCCGCCGAGAGCGCGACCGCGCACTCCCGCTCGGTCTCCACCCCCTCGACGGCCAGCAGCGCCCCCAACTCGTCGCACAGCGTCCGCATCGCCCGCACCGCCGCGGGCCGCGCCAGCAGGGAGGCGTCGAGCTTCACCAGATCCGGCGCGAGCTCCACAAGGAGCCGCAACGGTACGTCCCCGTCGCCCACCCCGTCCGCACTGATCCGGAAGCCCTGCTCGCGCAGCGCCCCCAGCGCGGCCAGCAGAGCCGGCTGCGGCACATGGGTGTACGGCGGCACGATGTCGAGCGACACCTCCCAGGGCAGCCGCCCGGCCTCGCGTACGGCGTCGCGCAGGGAGGGGAGACCGCCCAGATCGGCCAGGGTGCCGGCGAACACGTTCACGTGCAGCGGCAGCAGCGTCTCCTTGCGGGCCGCCCAACGCACCGCCAACACCGCCAGCCGACAGTCGAGTTCGGGTTCCCGGCGGGCCCGGGCGAGGATGTCGCCGGTCTCCGGGCGGGCGAGGAGCTCCAGCCCGGCCACCCCGCCGGTGGTCAGGTTGACCACCGGCTGGAAAGCGAAGCGGAGAGTATCCGTCCAGGAGTGCACGCGAGCATGATGGCGCCGTGGGCGGGCGCCCAGGCGCAGTTCATGAGACGTTCACGGAGGATTCCGGGGCGATCACGGAGCGTGCGAACAGCGGCCCGGGCACCCTCTCGCCTTCGCCCGGCCCTCACCGCACGGCCACCACCGCCGACCCATGCCCGAACAGCCCCTGGTTCGCCGTGATCGCCACCCGTGCCCCCGGTATCTGGCGCTCACCGGCCTGCCCCCTCAACTGCCAGGTGACCTCGCAGACCTGTGCGAGAGCCTGGGCCGGCACCGCCTCCCCGAACGACGCCAGACCACCGCTGGCGTTCACCGGTATCCGCCCGCCCACGGCCGTCGCGCCCTCCCCGAGCAGCTTGGCGCCCTCGCCCGCGCCGCACAGCCCCAGATCCTCGTACCACTGCAACTCCAGGGCGGTGGACAGGTCGTAGACCTCCGCCAGGGACAGGTCCTCCGGCCCCACCCCGGCCTCCTCGTAGGCGGCCCGGGCGATCGAGGCCCGGAACGGCTCGGCGTCCGGCTCCACCGCCACGGCCGAGTCGGTCGCGATGTCCGGCAGATCCAGCACCGTGGCGGGATAGCGCGGCGTCACAGTGGACACCGCACGGATCCGTACCGGCTCGGCCACCCCGTGCCGACGTGCGAACTCCATGCTGGACAGGACCAGCGCCGCCCCGCCGTCCGAGGTGGCGCAGATGTCCAGCAACCGCAGCGGGTCGGCGACCAGGGGCGAGGCCGCGACCTCCTCACCGGTGACCGGCCGGCGGTAGCGCGCGTACGGATTCAGCGCCCCCATGGCGGAGTTCTTCACCTTGACCCGGGCGAAATCCTCCGGCGTGTCCCCGTGCACGGCCATCCGCCGGCGCGCGTACAGCCCGAAGTACGTCGGGTTGGTGGCGCCGAGGACCCGGAAGCGCAGCCAGTCGGGATCGTCCGGCCGGTCCCCGCCCGCCGGCCGGAAGAACCCCTTGGGAGCAGAGTCGGCCCCCACCACCAGCGCGACATCTGCGAGGCCCGAGAGGATCTGCGCCCGCGCCGCGTCGATGGCGTGGGCGCCCGACGCGCACGCCGCGTACACGCTCGTGACGCGGGCCCCCTGCCAGCCCAGTGCCCTGGCGAAGGTCGCCCCGGCCACATACCCGGGATAGCCGCCACGCACGGTGTCCGCGCCCACGATCGAGCCGATGTCCCGCCACTCCAGCCCGGCGTCGGCCAGCGCCGCGCGCGCCGCCGCCACTCCGTACTCGACGAAGCCGCGCCCCCACTTGCCCCACGGATGCATCCCCGCGCCGAGCACCGCCACCTCTGCCGTCATGCCCTCACCCCCGTCGGACGCCAGTGCCAGGTCGTCCAGGTCGTCTCCGCGTCCTCGTGGAGCACGCCCGGCACTGCCTCCACTTCCATGCCCACCGCCAGATCGGCGACGGTGACCCCGGGAGCCGCCTGTCCCAGCACCACGATCCGTTCTGCGGCCAGCTCCACAGCGATCAACGCGTACGGCTCCCACGGAAGTTCCGGATTCGTCACATAGGGTGACGGAGGCCGGTACCGGCTGTCGGTGTACGACCAGACACGCCCGCGCCGCGACAGCGGAACCTCCGTCAGCTCACTGCCCCCACAGCGCGGATCGCGGCAGTGGCCGTCCTCACGCGGGAAGAAGACCGCACGGCACGCCGAGCAGCGCGTCCCGAGCAGTGCGAAGTCCTCGCCGTCCGCGGTGAACCACCCGGCGACCACCGGCTTTCGTGTACGCGACAAGACCCCTCCCGGCGCGAGATCTGACGGAACGTCAGGAGTGTGCCACGGCCTGCGGAAAATGGGCAGGGCGCGGGGACGGGCAGGGTGGAGACATGACACGACTCTCCAGCGCAGTACGCGATGCGATCACCGCGCTCGCCGCTTCGCCGGCCGCGACCGCCGCCTCCGCACCCGCCCAAGCCCTCCACCAGGCCCTCACCAGGGCGGACTGAACCGTCACGGCGTCACGCCCTCCCCGCGATCGGATACAGTCCGCCGCGTGTCCGATACTCAGCACACCACTTCGAACTCCGCACATGACTCGCATTGTTCGAGCTGCGGAGCACCCTACGGGGAGAGCGTCACCGGCTGGCCCCGTACCTGCCCGGCCTGCGCGACCGTGGCCTACCGCAACCCGCTGCCGGTGGCGATCGCCCTCCAGCCCGTGTACGACACCCAGGGCACCGCCCTCGTCGTCATCACCCGCACCGTCGAACCCGCGCTCGGCGGCATCGCACTGCCCGGCGGCTACATCGACGACCGCGAGGACTGGCGGCAGGCCGTCGTACGCGAACTCAAGGAGGAGACCGGCATCGACGTCGCGAGCCGCGACGTGAGGCTCGCCGACGCGATGAGCTCACCCGACGGGCACCTGCTGCTCTTCGGGCTGCTGCCGGAGCGCCCCGCCGACCGCCTGCCCACCTCGGCCGCCACGGACGAGACCGAGGGCTGGCACCTCCTGCGCAGGCCGGAGGAGCTTGCCTTCCCTCTGCACACGCACGCCGTGCGGGCGTTCTTCGAAGGCCGCTACGTCTGAGCCCGGCTGAGTCCGGCGCCTACGTCTGAGCCCGGCGCTCGCCGAGTCCCCGTATGCGCACCGGCTGGGACGGCTCCCGCACGCCGTCCTCGCCCTCCCGTTCCACGACCAGCTCCCGGCCCTCCCAGCGGGCGACGTACCGCTCGATCTCCGGCTCGTCCCAGCCGTCGCCCGCGTCCCGCACGACCAGGCCGCCGCCCGTCCGCCCCCGGGCGGGCGCCCACACCTCAAGCTCCGGCCCGCCGTCGTCCCCGCGGACGGGGAGGACGGCACCCGCGCGCGCGAGCACCGGAATCCGCGACAGCGGCGCGTCGATCAGCACCTGCCCCGGCCCCTCGTACGTCCGCTCCGTCGCCGTGTCGTACCACAGCCCCCGCGGCAGCTGCACCGCGCGCCGGTCCGCACCCGGATCCAGCACCGGCGCCACCAGCAGACAGTCACCGAGCAGAAAGGCGTCCTCGCAGTCGCGCAACGCCCGGTCCTCGGGCGCGCCCCACCACAGCGGCCGCACATACGGCGCCCCGGTGCGCCGCGCCAGATGCGCCAGCGTCACGAAGTACGGCAGCAGCCGACGGCGCTCGACCAGCGCCACGCGCGCGTGCCCGAGTACCGCGGCACCGAACTCCCAGGGCTCCCGGCGGCCGGCCCGCAGACTCGCGTGCGTACGGAACAGCGGCAGGTAAGCGCCCAGCTGGAACCACCGCAGATACAGCTCCGGCGACGGACTGCCGTCGAACCCGCCGATGTCCGGCCCCGAGTACGGCTCCCCGCACAGCCCCAGCCCCAGGACCAGCGCCAGCGACGCCCGCAGCCCCGGCCAGCCTGTGGCGACATCGCCGGACCAGGTGCCGCCGTAGCGCTGCATGCCGACCCAGCCGGAGCGGGAGAACACGAACGGCCGCTCCTCGGGAAGCAGCGCGCGCAGCCCCTCGTAGCCCGCCCGAGCCATGCACAGGGCGTACACGTTGTGCCCCTCGCGATGGTCCCCGCCGCGCCCCTCCAGCGCGTGCCGGGCCGAGCGCGGCAGTGTCGTCTCCCCGAACGCGGCGAACGACGTCGGCTCGTTCATGTCGTGCCAGAAGCCGGCGAACCCCTGCTCGAGCCGCTCCCGGTAGAGCCCGCCCCACCACGCGCGCACACGCGCGTGCGTGAAGTCCGGGTAGACCGACACTCCGGGCCACACCACCCCCCGCACCGATCGCCCCGACGCGTCCCGAACGAACGCGTCCACGGCCGCCCCGCTGTCGTACACCTCGTTGCCCGGCGCGGCCTTCACCGCCGGGTCCACGATCGACACCAGACGGATCCCCTCCCGCCGCAACTCCTCGGCGAGCACCGGAAGCTTCGGGAAACGGTCCTGGTCGACAGTGAAGACCTGATGGTCGTCGTAGTGGTCGATGTCCAGATGGACGGCGTCCAGCGGCAGACCGTGCTCCCGGTACCCGGCGACGATCCGCCGCACCTCCTGCTCACTGCCGAACCCCCACCGCGCGTGATGGTGACCCAGCGCCCAGGCCGGCGGCAGCGCGGGCGGCCCGGTCAGCGACGCCCAGGCGAGCAGCACGCGCGCAGGCGTGCCCACCACCACCCAGCAGCGCAGCGGGCCGCCGTCCATGCGCAGCTCACTCGTCCCGGGCCGGTCGTGCCCGGAACCGGCTCCCTCCTCGCCCTCCCGCAACGTCACCCTGCCGTCCCAGGTGTTGTCGTAGAACGCCAGATGCGTCCCCGCGTCGGCCACCACCATCTGCACCGGCATCGTGATGTACAACGGGTCGTCGCCAGGGCCGAAGGCGAGCCCCGGATCCGTGTTCCACAGCCGGTACGCCCCGTCCCGCAGGCGCGCCCCCGACGCCCGCCCGCCGAGCCCGAAGAACCGCGCGTCCGCCGCCACCTCCGAACGCTGCATCCAGCGCGCCGGACCGCCGCCCTCCGGCTCCCACCAGCGCGGCGGCAGATCACGGCGCAGCGACACCCCGCCGGGCGTGAGCACCTCGACCGCGCCGTGCCGCGAGACGATGACCGTCACCCGCTCGGCCACCACCCGCCAGCCGCCGTCCTTGTCCGGCTCCAGCACGGCTCGGGGATCGGGTTCCGGGCAGCGGCCCGCCAACGCGTACGACGGCTCGGGACCGGCGCCGTCCCAGCCCCAGAACACGGCCCCGTTCACGGCGACCACGATCCGCAGCTCCGAGCGGCTGAACCGGAGAACCCCGCCTCCCGGCCCGGGCTCCACCTCCCGCACCAGTCCGGGCACCCGCGCCCGCTCGGCGCCCCGCGGCGGCAGCGCGGCGGCGTCCGCGCGCGTCCTGCGCCACGCGGCCCGTACGGTCCGCAACCCCTGTGCCGCTCCCACGGCACCCAACGACTTCATCGAACGCACCAGGTCACGACCGTTCATACTGCTCACCCTGCCATTGCCCGCGCACCTCGCGTGTGTCGTTCAACTGCCGTTCACCCGTGTCGGGACCACATCTTTGCGACATGGACCATGTGGAGCGCACCCTGGTGTAGAAGTCGATCACATGGCATCGTCCGTGTCAGCCGCGTCACGCGCACACCCCAGCACGTGCGCGGCCGACGCACACGACGCGCACAGTCCGGGAGCCGCCCCATGTCGACCGAGAACCCCCAGCCGCTCTGGCAGCCCGATCCGCAGCGCATCGCGCGCGCACAGGTCACCAAGTTCCAGACCTGGGCCGCCCAGCGGCACGGCGCACCCGCCGAAGGCGGCTACGCGGCCCTGCAGCGCTGGTCCGTCGACGAGCTGGAGACCTTCTGGAAAGCCGTCACCGAGTGGTTCGACGTCCGCTTTTCGAGTCCCTACGCGCGCGTGCTCGCCGACCGCTCGATGCCGGGCGCCCAGTGGTTCCCCGGGGCGACCCTTAACTACGCCGAGCACGCCCTGCGCGCCGCGGCGACCCGCGCGGACGAACCAGCCCTCCTGTACGTCGACGAGACCCATGAACCGCGCCCGGTGACCTGGTCCGAGCTGCGCCGCCAGGTCGGGTCCCTGGCCACCGAACTACGCGCCCTGGGCGTCCGCCCCGGAGACCGCGTCAGCGGCTACCTCCCGAACATCCCACAGGCCGTCGTCGCCCTGCTCGCCACCGCCGCCGTCGGCGGCATCTGGACGTCCTGCGCCCCCGACTTCGGCGCCCGCAGCGTCCTCGATCGCTTTCAGCAGGTGGAACCCGTCATCCTCTTCACGGTCGACGGCTACCGCTACGGCGGCAAGGAGCACGACCGCCGCGAGATCGTCGCCGAACTGCGCCGCGAACTGCCCACCCTGCGCGCCGTCGTCCACATCCCCGTCCTCGGCACAGAGGCACCGGAAGGCGCCCTGGACTGGTCGGCCCTGACATCCGCCGACACAGAACCCGTCTTCGAGCAGGTGCCCTTCGCCCACCCGCTGTGGGTGCTGTACTCCTCCGGCACGACCGGCCTGCCCAAGGCCATCGTCCAGTCCCAGGGCGGCATCCTCGTCGAGCACCTCAAACAACTCGGCCTGCACTGTGACCTGGGCCCCGAGGACCGCTTCTTCTGGTACACGTCGACCGGCTGGATGATGTGGAACTTCCTCGTCTCCGGCCTCCTCACGGGCACCACGATCGTCCTCTACGACGGCAGCCCCGGCCACCCCGACACCGGCGCCCAGTGGCGCGTCGCCGAACGCACCGGAGCCACCCTCTACGGCACCTCCGCGGCGTACGTCATGGCCTGCCGCAAGGCCGGCGTGCACCCGGCCCGCGACTTCGACCTCTCCCGCGTCCAGTGCGTGGCCACCACCGGCTCGCCCCTGCCGCCCGACGGCTTCCGCTGGCTGCACGACGAGGTCCGCGACGATTTGTGGATCGCCTCCGTCAGCGGCGGCACGGACGTCTGCTCCTGCTTCGCCGGGGCCGTCCCCACACTCCCCGTGTACACCGGCGAACTCCAGGCCCCCGGCCTCGGCACCGACCTCCAGTCCTGGGACCCCAGCGGCCACCCCGTCATCGACGAGGTCGGCGAACTCGTCGTCACCAACCCCATGCCGTCCATGCCGGTCCACTTCTGGAACGACCCCGACGGCAGCCGCTACCACGACAGCTACTTCGACACCTACCCCGGCGTCTGGCGCCACGGCGACTGGATCACCGTCACCGCACGCGGCTCCGTCGTCATCCACGGCCGCTCCGACTCCACCCTCAACCGGCAGGGCGTCCGCATGGGCTCCGCCGACATCTACGAGGTCGTCGAACGCCTCCCAGAGATCAAGGAATCCCTGGTCATCGGCATCGAACAGCCCGACGGCGGTTACTGGATGCCCCTGTTCGTCCACCTGGCCCCCGGAGCCGTCCTCGACGACGCCCTCCTGAACCGCGTCAAGCAGGCCATCCGCGAGCAGCTCTCGCCGCGCCACGTCCCCGACGAGATCATCGAGGTACCCGGGGTCCCGCACACCCTCACGGGCAAGCGCATCGAGGTCCCGGTCAAGCGCCTCCTCCAGGGCACACCACTGGAGAAAGCGGTCAACCCGGGCTCCATCGACAATCTCGACCTGCTGCACTTCTACGAGGACCTGGCCCGCAAGCGCGCCTGAACCATTCCCCGTCACCACGCCAAAGCACCTCGCGAGCCGTTGTCAGTGCCGCCGGTTACTGTGAGTGAGCATTGATCGACTGCGCTCACCGACGCGCTCAGGGGGAAACATGGCGTACACCGACGACCAGACCATGCGACGCGTTCTGCGCCGCGAAATCGCCGGCACCATCGGCCTGCTCACCGACGAACACGACTTCCGCGCCATGCGGCGCTACCGCAGCTTCACCTTCGACGACCACACCACCTACCTCAAGCAGGTCGAGGCGCTCCTCAAAACCCGCGCCCTTCAGGGCAACCACACCACGGTTGCCCTGTTCGACCCGGTCGAATACGCCGAGTACTGCGCGGAGCAGGGCCTCGACCCGGACGTCCCCGCGCACCGCTCCCGCTTCACAGCCGAACTGGCCGCCACCGGCCCGACCATCCCCTACGAGGGCCAGCCCCTGGCCGACCTCGTGCCGGCCCTGGTCGACGAAGCCGTCCGCCAGGCCACCTGGGAGTACGCCGCCACACTCCTCGCCCGCCTCGGCGCCTGCGCCTCCTGCGGGGAGGACATCGGCCACGCGGCGTTCACCCGCGCCTCACACCTCCTCGTCCGTATCCTCGACACCGCACCACCCGGCAACCGCCATCTCGTCTGCAGCGTCAAGGGAACCCCCGAAACGCTCGTGGCCGTCCTCCACGCCGACCAGACCCCCGAGGGGACCACCCGAGTCGACGAGGCGGAAGTCCTCGAATTCACCACCGTCCTGGCCGTCGGCCTCGTCACCCGCAGCCCCGGCGGACTCGTCATGCGCACCAGCGCCCCCGAGGGACCCGACCGCGTCTACGGCTGGCGCATCCGCCAAGACGCCCTCGACCCCCTCACCGCCGGTGAGGTCTTCGACGCCTACTGCACCGACGTCGAATCCGGAGACCTGATCTCGCCCGAGTCCGACGTCGACTACAGCACACCGCCCGACCTCGGGGAGGAAGGAGCCACCCCCGGCCACCACCACTGACCGAGACCGGCACGACACGGCGAAGGGGCGTCCCGCGATACCGGGACGCCCCTCCACAACCGCAGATCACCGCCGATCAGCGGCGATCACCGACGGCCGACGCGACTACTCCCCGGACAGCACCGCCTGCGCCGCGGTGCGTGCCTCCTCGGCACTGTCCGCCGCACGCGCGGCCGCCGCCGCACGCTCGCACTGCGCCAGCGTGTACTTCGCCAGCGTCGCGCGCACATAGGGAATCGACGCCGAGCCCATCGACAGGGAGGTGACCCCCAGACCGGCCAGCACACACGCCAGCAGCGGGTCGGACGCGGCCTCACCGCAGACACCGCAGCTCTTCCCCTCGGCCTTGGCCGCCTCCGCGGAGAGCGCGACCAGGTCGAGCAGAGCGGGCTGCCACGGATCCTGCAGCCGGGAAACCGCGCCCACCTGACGGTCCGCGGCGAAGGTGTACTGCGCGAGGTCGTTCGTGCCCAGCGACAGGAACTCGACCTCCTGAAGGATCGAGCGCGCCCGCAGCGCGGCCGACGGGATCTCCACCATCGCCCCGAACTTCGCCCGCAGCCCGGCCGCACGGCAGGCGTCCGCGAACGCCCTCGCATCAGCGCGGTCCGCCACCATCGGGGCCATGACCTCGAGGTAGACGGGCAGCCCCTCGGCGGCCTTCGCCAGCGCGGTCAGCTGCGTACGCAGGATCTCCGGGTGGTCCAGCAGCGTCCGCAGACCACGCACGCCCAGCGCCGGGTTCGGCTCGTCGGCCGGAGTCAGGAAGTCGAGCGGCTTGTCCGCGCCCGCGTCCAGGACCCGCACGACGACCCGGCCCTCGGGGAACGCCTCGAGCACCTGACGGTACGCCTCGACCTGCTTCTCCTCGGACGGAGCGTTCTTGCTGTCGTCCAGGAACAGGAACTCGGTACGGAACAGACCGACGCCCTCGGCGCCCGCCTCGACGGCGGCCGGCACATCGGCGGGCCCGCCGACGTTCGCGAGCAGCGGCACCTTGTGGCCGTCGGCCGTGACACCCGGCCCCGTCGAGGCGGCCAGCGCCGCCTTGCGCGCGGCCGCCGCGGCCTCCAGCTCCGCCTTCTTCTCCTCGCTCGGGCTGACGAAGATCTCGCCCGTGCTGCCGTCGACCGCGATCACCGTGCCCTCGGCGAGCTCACCGGCTCCCGGCAGCGCCACGACCGCGGGCACACCCAGCGCCCGCGCCAGGATCGCGCTGTGACTGGTCGGCCCGCCCTCCTCGGTGACGAAACCGAGCACCAGCGTCGGGTCCAGCAGCGCGGTGTCGGCAGGCGCGAGGTCACGGGCGACCAGGACATACGGCTCGTCGCTGTCCGGAACACCCGGCATCGGAACCCCGAGCAGCCGGGCGACGATACGATTCCGCACGTCATCGAGGTCGGCCACCCGACCGGCCAGGTACTCACCGGCGCCCGCGAGCAGCTCCCGGTACGCCGCGAAAGCGTCGTAGACGGCGCGCTCGGCCGTGCTGCCGACAGCGATGCGCCGGTCCACGTCCGCCATCAGCTCGGGGTCCTGGGCCATCATGGCCTGCGCCTCGAGCACCGCCTGTGCCTCACCGCCG
Source organism: Streptomyces sp. NPDC018693 (assembly GCF_044391385.1). Classification (NCBI taxonomy): domain Bacteria; kingdom Bacillati; phylum Actinomycetota; class Actinomycetes; order Kitasatosporales; family Streptomycetaceae; genus Streptomyces; species Streptomyces sp. NPDC018693. The sequence continues at coordinate 456,929 of NZ_JBIRZZ010000006.1, forward strand.
GCCAGATTGCCGCGCGCCATCAAATCGGCCGCCACGGCGTCCACCGCCTGACGAGCGCGCCCCTGTTCGCGCTCTGCCTCTTCCGCCGGTATCTGCTTGGCCGGCGGCTCAAGAACCGCCGTTCCCATGTGCCGAACCTCGCCGATCGCCACACCGTGGCTCACACCGACGCCTCGCAGCGTTGTCTCCATCTCACCCGTCTCCGATAGTGCGGCGGGTCCCGCCGCCGCGGTGGTTGTCCTACCTGCCGTCTACGACGGCGTCGGCATGGCTGCCGGGAAAAGCGTCACTGCCAGGAAAAGAGAACGTCGCCGGCCTTCACGTCGCCGGTGTCACGGAGGTCGCTGAGGGAGTCGGCCGTGGCCTCCAGGGCCACGATGGGGCAGACCGGCGACTTCCCGGCCGCCTCGACGGCGGAGGGGTCCCACCGCACGACGGCCTGACCGCGGGTGACGGTGTCGCCCTTGTTCACGAGGAGCTCGAAGCCCTCGCCATTGAGCTGCACGGTGTCGATGCCGAGGTGGGTGAGGACACCGTGGCCCTCGCTGTCGACGACGACGAAGGCATGCGGGTGGAGGGAGACGATGACTCCGTCCACGGGGGCGACAGCCTCGGACGGCTCCCGGACCGGGTCGATCGCGGTGCCCGGGCCGACCATGGCCCCGGAGAAGACCGGATCGGGCACAGCGGAGAGTCCGATAGCGCGTCCTGCCTGCGGGGACGTCACGGTGGTCATGGGAAGCCTCCCAGGGGTGGAGTTGTACATGGGCCGTCACTGCCTGTCCCGGACGGCGCACTGTGCAGCAGGGTATGTCATATGAAGTACCGGTTCCGCATGAGAGCTCCGATCGTGGTCTAGACCACTAGCCTAATCGATTTGCGCGGCCTCCTGGGACGGATGTAGAGTCGTACTCCTGCTTGGGGTTGAGCGACGCAGCAACGCGTGCCGATCAAGCAGCACCCAATTTGTCAGATCCTATCTCGGGATCATCTTCCGCATGTCTGCGGAACGGTGGTCAGAGAGACGGAAAGACGCTGATAGAGTTGGAAACACCGAAGGGAAGCGCCCGGAGGAAAGCCCGAGAGGGTGAGTACGAAGGAAGCGTCCGTTCCTTGAGAACTCAACAGCGTGCCAAAAGTCAACGCC